>JAYTWS010000206.1:0-17080 GCA_043743315.1 Chloroflexota bacterium
TTCCTCGTCGCGAACCTTGGCTACGTCGTCGCCCAGACAGGCAACGACCGGATCTCGTTTGTTCTCGCCCGGGCAGACGGCGACGTGGGCTCGGCCTCATCGAGGCTGGCGGTCCGTCTCGGATCGGGCTGGCAGGTCGCCAATCTCGACACCACGACAGCGCGCCTGGCGAATGCCATCACCTCGGTGGACCTGTCCGGACTGGTCCTGCTGAACGTGAGCTTCGCCCTGATCATCGCTGGCGTCGGGGTCACCCTGTTCCTGCTGGCCGGTCTCGCCGAGCGCCGCCGTGAGATCGCGACGCTCATCGCGATCGGCGCAGAGCCCCGGCAGGTCCGGGCCTCGATGCTGGGTGAGACGCTCACCGTCGGCACCGCCGGGACGGTAGCCGGCCTCCTGACCGGCTCGCTCGTCGGCTTCGTACTCCTGCAGATTCTCGCCGGTGTCTTCGATCCACCGGCCGACGTCCCGGCCGTCCCGCTGCTCCTGATCGGGGCGACCATCGCGGCGGTCGCGGCGGCACTCGGTATCGGGCTTGCCGTCGCCGATCGGGGAGTCGCCAGGCTCAGCGTCGTCGCAGCGCTACGTGAGCGGTGAACAGCGGCGGGATTCCGTTGCGTTCGTCGCGCTGCTCATCGCCCATGCCGACCGCCGTCGAGGAATCGAGAGGTCAACGAGTGCCGGCAGAAGCTAGCGGTAGAGGAGGGCGCCCATGACGACGCCAGGGCGAGATCAACCTCGCACATTCGTGGCCCCGCTGGGTTGACGGCGCGGACGTACCCGGCTGGGAAGCCCGGGGGCTGGTATGGATCGGACCAGCGTTCGCGACGGTCAGATCCACTCGCCCCGACCACGTCGCGTCACGGCTGTTCCGGTTCGTCCTCGCGCCAGAACGTGCTCAGAGCGTCAGCCACTGCGCGCTGCTGGTCGAGCGTCAACCGTTCCCCGAACGCCCGTTCCACGTCGCGGAGGTGCTCGACGAATGCCGCGTCGTGGCGTCGTCGTCCCTCGGCCGTGAGCACCACACGGACGCCGCGTCGGTCGCCGGCAACCCTCTCCCGCCGCACAAGCCCGGCCGTCTCCATGCGATCGATGAGGCGGGTCGCGCCGCTTCGTGTGAACAGCGAGCGTTCTTCGAGTTCCTGCATCCGTAGACCGTTGTCGTCGGCGTCGTAGAGCTGGGCCAGGATGTCGAGCCATGACAGGGGGAACCCGTCCCGCTCGAGGAGAGCCCGCTCGGCGATCCGCAGGGTCTTGGCGCCGGCGAACAGGACGCCACGCCAGGCGTCGTTCCAGGCAACATCCGGTCGAGTCGGGTCCTCGCGCGTGCTCATGGGGCCAGCCTATGTCATGGCGCCTGCCTTGACAACTACTACATTGACAGTAACTGTAGATGCAGTTACTGTCACGACACTGGCATCAGGACCGCACGATGAGACGTTCCCACCGCGGCCCAGTGTCGACAGGAGTGATCCGATGGCAACTTTCTTCGTTCGCCACCAGGCGGAAGACTACGATGCGTGGCGACGCACCTACGACGCGTTTCAGCCGACCGCGCAGACGCTCGGTGTCCAGTCTGATGCCGTGTACCGGGCTGCCGACGATTCCAACAACATCACCGTGACCCATGAGTTCGCGAGTTTGGCGGCTGCGCAGGCGTTCGCCGGAAGCCCGGAGCTGCGCGGCGCGATGCATGACGCCGGCGTCGTTGGCGCGCCGACCATCTGGTTCGCCGAGCGCGCCTGACCTCGGCATTCGCGGCCCACGCGCCGTGTTCCTGTCCCGATGACCGTCCCCGGCAATGCCGCGGGACGGTCGTTCGCTGCCGAGGCCTTCTGTCGCGCGTTCTGGTTCTAGCGGATCGTGACGTCGCGAGCCGTTCACGCCCAAATTGGGCTGCGGACCTCGCCTCCGGCCGATCGACTTACTAGGGCGCCACGGTCATCCGGATGAAGAACGGTGCCGACACGCCCAACGAGCCATCACGTACGGTCAGGAAGACCTGGACGTCCCAGACGCCTGCCGGCGGCACGGGAACGTCGATCCCGGAGACGCCAAGGCTGTTGTCTCCGTAGAAGAGCACACTCGGCGAATCGGACCCCCTCCAGGGGACTCCATCGGGGTTCGGCATCTGATACGTCGCCGACCAGGAGTAGATCGTCGAGCTCGGCACTGCGACGTGGAACATCGATCCACCCTTCACGGTCAGCGCCGGCCCCCCACGGAGGTCGGGCCATGTCCACAGGCAGTTCTCGCCGACTGCGTTGCCATCTGGGAGGTCGAAGTTCGCCCCGCAGCCGGGGATCATGGGCACGCCGGGATCGGCCGCGGACGCCTTGATATTCGGAATTGGAAGCGCGCTGAGCGGGAGCCGCAGGCGCCAGTACACGACCTCCGAGGTACCGCCGGGAAACGCGAACGAGCCACGAACGACGACATCGCCTGATGCGACCGCCATCAGATTGAACACGTTCTGAGCCGCAACCTGGGGATCGTCCGACGGGTTGTCGGTAAATTCGTCGAACATCCAGCGTGGCTGGAGAGGCTGGCCGACACCGGGGAGCGGTGCCGCATGCACCTGCCATCGCACCGCACAGACCGCCCCGGCAATCTCGAGGCTGAACGGCGCCCCGAGGGCAAAGTCCGTCGGTTCGACCGCCGCCATCGAAGGATCGCCGACGACGTTGGACGCACCGGCCAAGGTGTAGTCACCGAGGACGCCGGGAATGTGGCGACCGGCTGACGTCACGAGATCGACCGAGGGAGGTCTCGAAGCCCGGGCTTCGACTGGCCCGCACGGCTGGACCGGCATCACCAGTTGACCGTCCGGCGGGACCGTCGGGGCGCCACTCGGCAGCGGGGACGCATAGGCGACGTAGCCGACATTCATCCGGACGAAGTAAATGGCCCACGGGGTGGACGCGAGAGACGGAGCGCGGAGTCGGATGGCGACGCGAGCGGTCCAGTCTCCGGGCGGCGGCGCCTGGAAGGCGTATTTTCGGCCGCCCGATGCCGGCGACATCGAGACGGCGAGACTGCTGGATCCTGAGAACGCGGTCCCGTGGATGTCGAGCCGAACGATGTCCACGCAGCGCGCATCGTCCAGGGTGAGCGCCATCACAAACCCTGCCTCCACCTCGACCGGGTTATCGATCGGCGGGACGAAGCCGAGTTCATCGACGCCGGCGCTCGTCATCGTTGCCGAACGGCGATGCCCGGATTGGTTTCGGGCCGCCAAGACGATGGTCGGTATGACATCGGCCCCGGCGTTGGCCGGGCACGATTCGACACTCGGGCTCGGCGATTCGCCGGCGACTGACGATGGAACGACCACGAAAACCGATGCCGATGGCGATGCCAGCGGCATCGGCCCGAACGCGCCGCTACCAAGCAGGGCGACCACGAGGACGCTCGCAACGATTGGAATGGTGACGTGCAGCCGGAAGCGCCCGAGACCACTGGGTCCGTCACGGACGGGAACCGGATCGACGGTCAGGCCACCCAGAATGGTCGATTCCCCGAGGTCGACGACGTCGAGTGTGTCGCCGCGGTCCTCCGGATCCGACCGTGCCCGACGTCGGCCAGTCGGGTCAGGCATGGTTCGGATCCTGTCCGCCGGGGCTACAGCTCGCGGCATGGGTACTGGTCACACTGGCTCCGGATGCGTCGAGGATCACGAATGGCCTGATCTGCATCTTCGAAGACGCCTGGCAATGATGCGCGTGACGCCGCAACGCCGATCTTCCTCCAATCGTTCGTCAGGGCACCTCATTGAACTCGCTCGTTTCTGGCCTGCCTTGAACCGCACTCCATCACAGTGTCAGCAGGTCGAGCCAGAACACCCATGGCCAAGCGCCTTGGGCGGGGCGGGTTCGGTCGCCTTGGTCATCGCCGTCCGCAGGTGACGGCGAGCCCGGCAAAGCAGTGTCCGGGTTGCCCCGTGACTCCGACGAAGGGTCCGTGCAATTTCTTCGCCACGGGCGCCACTCGCCGCGAGCAGCAACGCGACCCGCTCTGATTCGGTCAGTTCGGACAGGGCACGCTCCAGGTCCTGACGTTGCTCGTGCGCAATCGCAACCGCGTCGGGCTCGGCCGGACGATCGAGGCTAACGAGACGCGGAGCGAGGCGGCGCGCTACCGCCGCGCGACGTTGTCGGCTGATGACCAGGTTGGCACTCGTTCGATACAGCCAGCCGCCCACGTTGTCGGGAAATCGGCCGGCCTGGGCCTCGGTCAGCAACCGGATGAACGCTTCCTGGGTGACATCGGCTGCAACCTCTGGGTCCCGAGTCGATCGGAGCGTGATCCCATGCACGCTCGCCGCGTGCTGTTCGTAGGCGTTGGTGATGAAATCGCTGATTGCCGTCCGGTTGCCCGTTTGGCCAGGTGTCGCTTGTAGTTGCAGCATCGTCCCCACCTTGCGTCTTGGGTCAGTGGGGAAACCTTGCGACTCGTGCACTGCGGATTGACTGCGGCGATCCTGCGGGACGCTCTCGTCCCCCGGTCGCCGAGCAATGCAGATGCGGGCTTTAGCTCACGCCAGCCGCGACGTCAGCAACAGACGTCGCGACGAACCTTGGCCGCGGGGCGCGACGAACGTTGGCCGCGGGGCGGGACGAACCTTGGCCGCGGGGCGCGACGAACCTTGGCCGCGGGGCGGGACGACCGTCGCGGTTTCGTCCGACTCGCCGGGGCCGCTCCTGCGACAGGTTGCCCGGGGCTGGGTCGTCGAGATTGCCCGTCGGTTCTGCCCAGCGCTCCTGCGGCCCAAACTCAGCCCCGAGCCGGGCCGAGCTTCAACCCGAACGCGAGGGTTCGGAGCGCGTCAGCATCGCGCCAATAGCCGGCGCTCACGGCCTGACACGCCGGACACGAGATCAGATGTTCCTCGATCTCGGCGCGCTCGTCTGGGGTCAGATCAAAATCGACCGACGCGGCGATGAGGTCCTCGATGCGTCGGTGGTTGCTCCGGGGGCCGCGTGCCGCTTCCAGGTTGGCCGGCTTCAGGTGGTTCACGCCAGATCAACGCTCAAGCACGACTTCTGTTACCCGTCCCGCCTCAATCGTGGCCCGGCGAGTCGAGAATACTGAGCGTGTACGCCGTCGCGGGTGCATACAATGAGGCCCGCCTCGTTCGCGTCAGTATGGCCACGTCGATGGGACGGACTCGCGCCCGAGATCGGAAGGCCAGCCCGATGCCCACCAGCCAGTACCTGGAAATAACGGCCCATAGCCTTACCGCGATCCTCGCCATGTGGCTGGGGATCACGGTCGCGACGAGATCCCGGACCCCGCCCTCGCGGGCCTTCACCGTGCTCACGTTCGGGCTGGTCGCGTGGAGCAGCAGCGTCCTTGTGGAGCGCCTGTCGACCTCCGCCTCGGCCACCGGGGTGGCGCACGGTATCGAGGAGTTCTCAGCCGCGCTGGTGCTTGCCGCGACGGCCCATTTTTCGCTTTTGGTCGCGTCCGAAGGGCGCCCATCGCGGCGCAGCCTCCAGGCGCTCGCCGTCGCGTACATCTTCAATATCGCCTTCGTGCTACCCGGGGTGTTCAACCCGGACCAGGCCATCGCCATCAGCCCACCGCAGCTGACGATCGGCCCCATCCCGGGGGCCCTCCTCGGGTGGATCTGGATTGCCGGGCGCCTTGCAACCCTTGTGGGCAGCGCCGCCTGGCTGCTCATGGCCTACCGAGCCACGAACCGCGGCGATCCTCGACGGCGTGTCCTCGGTGCCACCTTCGCGACCGTCGGGATGGGGGCCCTCGGCGGGATCATCCGGCTGCTCTCGGTCGTCATCGCGACCGATCCATGGATCGGCGTCTCGATGGTCACCCTGGCCGTGATCTTTGCCGCGTCGGCCGTCTTTTCCTCAGGTGTGTTCTTCGCGCCAGATATCGCCGGGAGGGCCTTCTGGCGGTCGCTCGCCCTGGGTTTCGGGGTGTTCCTGTTGGTTGGCGCGCTACTTGTCGTCGATGGTGCGAGCCGTCGCCTCCTTGGCCTTGATGCGCCCCTCCTGACGATCATGGCCCTCGTGGTGACGATTGCGATCTACGAGCCGGCGACGTCCTGGGGTCGTGCGCGACTCGGCGGCAGGTCACCGTCGGTCGTCGCGCGGGATCGCCTTCTCGCGGCACTCGGCCAGACGACGCTCTCGCCGCAGGCCGCGGATGCGGGTGTCCAGCCCGCTCTCAGTCGCGTGACGCAGGCGCTCGATCTGGTCGGGGCAAGCGTGACCCGGAGCGACGGGTCGATCGCGGCATCCGAAGGCATCCCGCCCGACCCGGAGACGAGTCAGGCCATCCCCCTCGTGTCCGCGAACGAGGTCGTGGGCGAGCTGCGAGTCGGTTTCCGGGACTCCGGCCGGCCGGTGCACCCGGGTGATCAGGAGCTGATCAACCTCTCGGCCGCCTACGTCGCGGCCGCCCTTCGGGCGGGCAGGGTCGAGGCGGAGCAAGTCGAGGCGCTGAATGACCTCCTCCGTGATCGTGCGCAGGTCGAGTCGACCGCCTCTACGCTGCACGAGGCCCTTGTCCAGCGATCGACCAGCGCACCCGGCCTGCAGGTCTTCGCCCTCGGGCCGTTCCGAGTCGACCGAGGCGAGTCGACGATTCAGCATTGGGGCGGCGAGAAAGCAGGGACTCGGCAGGCCCAGGCGCTCTTCGCCTTCCTGTTCGACCGTGGCGAGCGGGGCGTCGCGAAGGATGAAGCACTCGAACTCATCTGGCCGGACACCGACGTTCAGCGTGCAGACCTGGCCTTCCACCGGACCCTCGGGGCGTTGCGGAGGACGCTGGATCCCAGTGGCGTTGGCGGCAGACAGACGATCCGGTTCTACAACGACCGCTATCGGCTCGCCCCCGCGGTCGTCGAGTGGAGCGATGTCGGAGCATTCCTTGCCAGGCTCGACGAGGCACGGGCGGCGACCAAGCGCCCCGCGATTCTTCATCTGCAGGAGGAGGCGCGGACCCTGTATCGAGGCGACTACCTCGACGACTGCCCGTTCTATGGGGACAGCGCCTACGTCGAGGACCGCCGCACAGCGCTGCGCAGTCGGTTCGTCGACCTGCTCGTCACGCTCGGGGAGGCATACGAGGCGGGTGGGGATCGGGCATCGGCCGCCTCCGCATTCAGGGAGGCCGAAGCAACAGCGGTCGATGGCTGCCCGCCGGCCGAAATCGGGCTCGCTCGGCTGGCATCAAGGAGTTAGATCGCGGCCTTCCGGCATCAATCCACCGCGCGAAACCGACCGCAGTTCCACCGCAGTGAGACCGCAGGGGCCGCCTGCGATGGTAGTCCCGAACCGGTGGCCACCTTGTCGGCCACGGTCCCGCGTTAGAGGAACCGGACATGCGGCTGATCTCGATCGTGCAGGTCGGCGGAGGGCTGGCGATTGCTGTCGTCATCCTCGTCGGGGCGGCGATGCTCCTGGCGCGTATCGGTGGTCGTCCCTCGCGGGAAGCCACGCCGTCGGCCCCGGAGGACGGACGGGTCGGAGCATGGACTCGGTCGCGCCCGGCGACGCTGGTTGCCCTGATCGTCATGGCCGTGGCAGCCGTCACCGGAATCGGGATCGGACGCGAGGTCGCCTTCGAGCAGAGTGCGGGCGGCTTCCTGCCGGGAGTCTTCATTGTCGGGGTGGCGATCCTCGTCGAAGCGGCCATCGTAATCATCGGCGTCCTCGCCCTCATCATCCGTCGCGGACACCCGAGCCTCGCGGTCGGCACCACCTTTGCCGCCGCCGTGCTGATCGCGGCCGGCGGCGTTGCCGGTCGCGCGACCGCAGCTCCAACCGGGGGCCTGTACCAGCCGCCCGTGGTGCTCCAGGCGTCGGGCGAAGCACACCTGACCCTGAGTGCGGGCGGCGGGTCCTTCGTACCTCGGGAGGCCGACGTGGCCGAGTGCATGTCGCTGCCTGACAGTCGGGACGTTGAAGGAATCAGTGCTCTGGACCTCGGGGAACTGATGGCCGGAACCCTGCGCGGCTCGATCTATCTCCCCCCGCCGGGAGGCGGCGACGCGACTGCCTCGTTCTTCATCGACGGCGGCGACCTTCCCGACGGGTCGCCCCAGCCCACATGGAGCGGCATCGTTCGACTGGACAACCTTGGATCCAATCGATCATCCGGCACTGCCGTGTTTGCGGCCCTTGCCTGGACAGATGGCGCCGGGAAGCCCGGGGCCGACGGATCGCTGTCGCCGCCGCCCGGTGACTGGCCGCCCACAATCACAGGCTCGTTCACGTGGAGGTGTACGCCATGGGCATGAATACAGCGAGCCGAGCCGGCTCGCGCGATCCGGGTTCACCGACCGGTCGTCGTTGGCTTCGTCGGCTCGTCCGCGGACTGGTCGTCGTCGTCGTCGTCGGGATCGCCGGCTACAGCGGATATATCGGTGTCGTCGGATCCGGGGTCTTCACGGACCCAACCGGATCGACCGACTGCCGGACGCCCCAGGAACTCTTTGGCTGGTCCTATGAGGCCATCAACTACGACCCCACCGACGACGCGCGCCTCCGCGCCTCCAACCCGGACATGACTCACTGCGCCTCGCAGGGGTCGCTCGCGGGCACCGAGGTCGTCACGTCCGACGGCGTCGGCATCGCCGGCTGGTACGTGCCAGCGGCCAGTGGCGTCGGACCCAACGGCCCGACGATCGTGATGGCCCATGGTTGGAGCGCGGACAAGTCCGACATTCTCCGCTATGGCAAGGCGCTCCACCAGGACTACAACCTCGTGGCCTTCGACCAGCGCAACAACGGCCGGAGCGGCGGGACCCTGACGACGATGGGCTATCGCGAGCAGAACGACGTCGAAGCAATCGTCGACTGGCTCGTCAAGACGAAGACGCCGGTCCACATCGGCGTACTTGCCAACTCGATGGGTTCGCCGGCCGTCCTGGCCGCGGCCGCGAGCGACCTGAGGATCGATGCCGTCCTGCTCGACTCGGCACATGCCCACCTGATGAACGTCGTGGCCCGACGGCTTCCGGTCCACGAGGGCCAGCCGGCCTATCCGGGCGCGTGGGCGATCGTTGTTGGGACGGGTATCCGTGTCGGAGCGGACGTCACGTCGGTGGATCCGGCGAACCTCATCCCTCGGCTCGGAACGCGCCCACTCCTGCTGACGCACGGAGCGGCTGATCGGGACGACGTGCCGGCGGAGAGTGCCGAGGTCAATCGCGCCGCAGCGGAGGCCGCCGGCGTCACGGTGACGCTGAAGTATTGCGAAGGTGCCGATCACGGCAAGGTCGTCGACGTCTGTCCGGACGCCTTCGGCCAGTGGGCCACCGCATTTTTCGGCGCTGCCTTCGGCGTCGCGGGCACGACGGGGTCCATCGAACGCGCCGACGCGACGGTCGCGGACACCTCGAGATGAGCTTGCGCGTCACCGTCACCGGCTCATGAGGTTTGCAAGGATGAATACGAACAGCGTGCTTCGGTCCGTCGTGCTGGCGCTCTCGGTGGCGGCCTGTTCGTCGGCCGCGACTTCTGGTCCATCCACGGCAACTTCCACCGGAACGCCCGGGCCGACCCCGGTCGCCACACCTGGAGTTGCCACGGTGACGCTTGCCGCAGCGACCGACGTCACCGCGTCACTCACCTCGATCGGCGCCATCGTCGGCACCCCGACCGGCTTCGCCATGGTCGGCAGCACCACCTCGGAAGATCCAACGTTCTCGCTCGAGATCGGATCCGCTGACGGGTCCAGGTGGCAGCGCCTTGACGCCTCGCCGCTCGGCGGCCTGGCCGGGGTCGCGGCAGGCCCACGGGGCTGGGTCGGCCTGTCGCAGCACTCAGCCAACCCCGGCGGGGCAGGGCTGACGACGACGATCTGGTACTCGGCCGATGGCCTCGCCTGGTCCGAGGTCCCGGATCAGGCCGGGATCGGCGTATCGTTTCCAGGGCCGGTGACGTCGTCGGCCGGTGGGGCCGGGTTCGCCGTTGTCGGGCAATACGACGATGCAGGGACCTCCTATCCAACCGTCTGGACTTCGATCGATGGGACGCACTGGAATGAGGCTGACGGGCTTCGCCAGATCGGTATCGATCGCGTGCTCGTGCTGAACAAGGGATTCATCGCGACCGCGAGCGGGGCGAGCGGTTCGACCGCCTCCGCATTTGCATCGGCCGATGGCGTTTCGTGGACCGCGATCGTGTCGCAGCCCTTTGACGCGACCAACTCCTCAGCGGGCTCCATCGCGGCGATGGTCGGATTCGACTCGCGGCTGGCCACGTTGATCGTCGGACCAACGACCGGCGCGATCGCCGTCTGGACCGCGACGCCGGAGGTCGTGAATGGCACGCTGACCGTTCCCTGGCAGGCTCATCCCGAGGCGACATCTGCGTTCGACTCGGCCGGGATCTCGGGCGGGTCGATGGGCGCATCGGCGGCGGTCGTCCTCGGCTACGACCGCGTGACCCTCCAGCCACTTGCCTGGACGAGTTCGGATCTGGTCTCGTGGCAGCGAACAGATCTCGACGAAGCCACGTTCGATGGTGGCGCGCGGGACTCGGTGGCGGCGGGCCCGTCCGGATTCGTGGCGCTCGGGCTGGCAGCGAACCTGTCGGGAGATCTGCAGACGAAGATCTGGCATTCCGTGGATGGCACTGCCTGGCAACTCGCGGACGGTGACCCACTCGGGAGCCTGCCGGCGGATCCATCGGGTCCGTGCCCGGAGCCGCCGGCCGACGTATTGGGCTTTCTGGCCATGGCGCCGGCTCTCTGGCCGACCTGCTTTGGCGATCGCACGCTCACCGTCACCGGCTACGTGGCCGACTGCGGCGGGTGCGGCGGCGCGAGCGCCGAGACGGGCGAGCCGAGCTGGCTCATCAGTCCGCTCGGGTACTCCGCGTTCTGGCTCAATCCGGCCTTCATTCAGGCGGACACTGGCTATGGCGGTTTCGGGGTCGACATCGATCCGGCCCATCCCGTGTCGGTCCCGCCGGTGAATACTCACGTCGCGCTGACGGGTCACTTCGACGATCCGGCGGCATCAACCTGTCGCCTGGTCCCAAACGCCGGCTACATCGGTGGGTTGCTACCACCCGCATGGGCGATCGCCCGGTGTCGGAAGGAGTTCGTCGTGACGGCGATCCGCATCCTGGGATAGGTCCGGGTGACTGCAGCGGACCCTCGGCCTGACCCCCAGGACGCCTCCGTTTCAGCCGACTCCGGCTCCGTCCCGGCCGCGACCCTGGTCAGGCCTCGGCGATCACGCCAATCGAGACACGGAAGCCGGCTCGGCGATGTGAGGCGGGCAGCATCGTGCCCTGCCCGACGGGTGTCTCGTCTGGGAACCAGCGGGCCCACTCCTCGTTGAAAGCGTCGAATTCGCTCGGCTCGCGGAGGGACCAGTTGGCCCAGACGACCTTTTCGAGCGAGCTCCCAGCCCCCTCGAGCTTCGCTTTCAGGTTCTCGAGGCACTGGTGTGTCTGCTCACGCACGTCACCGCCGACGAAGCGGCTCGTGGCGGGATCGATCGGCCCAACCGACGAGACGTAGACCATCCCTCCGGCCTTGACGGCCTTGCCATGCCCGACCCGCAGGCTGGGCAGTTCGGAATCGTGCGCGAGGGCGCCGATGCCCCAGCGTGCCTTGCCCGGCAGTGCCGGTTTGCTCGGGTCCTCCAGCGGGATCCCGAATTCGCCGGGCGGAAGCTCGATTCCGGCGGTCTGAAACACGCCCATGAAGGACGGTCGATTGCCCGTCGGCTTGAGCTCGCCGAGGACCTTGCCATTCTCGTAGCCGGTTTGTTCGAACACGAAGATGTCCTGGGTCAGGATCTTGTCGTCCTCGATCCCGTAGACCTCGGTGATGCTCACGATCTTGCGCGAACCATCCTTCAGGCGGGCCGTATGGACGATGACGTCGATGGCCGACGCGATCTGCTCGCGGATCGCATGGAGGGGAAGTTCGTAGCCCGACATCAGGATCATCGTCTCGAGGCGCCGGAGCATGTCCTGGGTGGTGTTGGCGTGACCGGTGGACAGCGAGCCATCCTGTCCGGTCATCATCGCCTGGATCATGTCGAGGGCCTCGGCCGCCCGGCACTCGCCGACGATTATCCGGTCGGGCCGCATGTGCAGCGCATTGCGCAACAGGTCACGGATCGCGACCTCGCCACTGCCCTCGGCGTTTGCAGGCCGTGCCTCGAGGGTCACGACGTGCTCCTGCCGGAGCTGGAGCTCGGCGGCATCCTCGACGGTGACGATGCGCTCGTCCTCCGGGATGAACGACGAGAGCACGTTGAGGAACGTCGTCTTGCCGGATCCCGTACCGCCGGACACGAAGATGTTCAGGCGCGCCCAGACGCAGTGGCGCAGGAAGTCGAACATCTCGACCGAGGCGGTCCCGAAGTTGATCAGGTCCTTGACCCGGAATGGCGTCGCGGCAAACTTCCGGATCGTGATGACCGGTCCAACGAGCGACAGCGGCGGAATGATGGCGTTGACCCGTGATCCGTCGGGCAGTCGCGCGTCGACGCGTGGGCTCGTTTCGTCGATCCGCCGCCCGAGCGGGGCAATGATCCGGTCGATGATCCGCTTGACATGCTCGTCGTTCACGAAGTCGACGTGGACGCGCTCGATCTTGCCGGCCCGCTCGATGAACGTGTTGTGCGGCCCGTTGACCATGACCTCGGTGATCGTGGGGTCGAGGAGGAGCGGTTCGAGTGGCCCCAGGCCGGTGACCTCGTGAACGATCTCCTCGACCAGCCCCTGCCGCTCTGGGCGGGTGACCGAGAACTTCTCGCGGGTGATGATGTCGTCGATCAGCGAGGCGATCAGGCTCCGGACGTCGTCCGGGTTGTTCGCATCCAGGAGGGCCTCGAACGCGCGGATCGCCTCAGTCTGCACGCGAGCGCGAATGTCCGATAGGAGGGCATCACGTCCGGGATCCCGCGCCGGCGGGGCAGCACCGTCCGGCGGCAGGGGAGCAGCGTTCGTCGGAGGCGAGGCGCCGTCAACCGGGACCGCATCGCCAGGTGCGCGGGATCCCTGTTGCGCCTTCTCAACTCGCTGGAGCAGCGACATGCATGAACCTCCCTCGCGCTTCGCGGCGCGACCCACCGGCGGGCGATGATCCACCGCCTTCGCGAGACGGCCACGTGGTGGCGCGCCCCACTGTTGCAGGCAAAGCGTACCCCCGCGGGGCGATCGACCCGGATGCACCATACCCTCGAACCGTGGCACGCCGCGTGGATTTACCGGTCCGGCGTGGCGTGCGCGCACCGGATCCATGGTGACCAGCTGAGGCGCCGCCGCGCCCCATCCGGACCGACTTTGCGTTGCCGCGGTGCGCCGCGTCCACGCTACTTGTCGCGCTGGCTGGCCCGATTGCGTCGATCATTGGTACCTTGGTCCCGAGCGACCGCCGCGCGGTCGAGGGACGACCAGGTCGGTCGTCGATGTTGGACGGGGACGCTATGACCATGAATCTTCAGAATGCGCCCGGGATCGGGCGCGGACGATCGACGCGACACTTCGCAGCACTCATCACGGCAATCGCCGTCCTGTCAGGTTCCATCCTCGCGGGCCCAGTGGCGGCCGCCACCGGCACCATCGCCGGCAAGGTCACGGCCAGCGGCGGCGCGCCGCTGAGCGGGATCACGGTCCAGGCCGGGACGATTCTCAACAATGGCTGGACGCCCGTCGGCAGCACCACGACCACCGCTGGCAACGGTACGTACAGCCTCAGCGTCACGAGTGGCAAGTACGCCATTCGCTTCTCCGATGGGACGACCTATGCCACGGGCTTTTACAGCACGGGCGGGTTCGTGGCAGACGTGTCGGCGGCGACCCAGATCCTCGTCACATCCACGACGATTTCGAACATCAACGTCATTCTGCCCCCGGCCCGCACCATCAGCGGCATCGTGACCGGGCCGGGTTCGGTCCCGCTGTCCGGCATCTCCGTGGACGCCCTCACCGGTGCCGGCGTCTTCATTGCGGCCTCGACGACCAATGGTTCCGGCGTCTACACGCTCTACGTGCCGTCCGGTTCCTACCGGCTCCGGATCTCGGACGCTACCAGGACCTACCCGTCGGGCTACTACACGGGCTCCGGGCTGGTCACCGACCTGACCAGTGCGGCCGGCATCGTTGTTTCCGGCTCGAACATCACCGGCAAGGACATCCAGCTCTCAGCCGCTCGCCATATCTCCGGAACCGTCATCGATTCCCTGTCAGCCCCCGTCGCGGGCATGACCGTGATCGCGGGTCTTGGGATCGCCACCACGGCGGGTGATGGGACGTACTCCCTGGTGGTTCCGTCGGGGGCGTACGTTGTCAAGTTCACCAGTGCCACCAATGCCCAGCCTGCCGGCTTCTACAAGTCGGGCTCGCCGAGCCTCACCGCCAGCCTGAGCGCCGCAACTGCCGTCGATGTCGTCGCCGGCGATGTCGCGGGCATCAACGTCCAGCTCCCCGCCGGGGTCCTGCTCAGCGGCACGGTCACCGGGACGGCCAACGCACCCCTGGCCGGTCTCGCCGTATGGCTGCTGCCCGTCGGATCGATTGACCCGCTCGTGATCACCACCACCAACGGCAGCGGCGCCTATTCCATCAAGGTCGGCCCGGGCTCCTACATCCTCAAGTTCACCGACCCGACCGGCAAGTACACCGCGGGCTTCTACCGGTCCGGCGTGACCTCGAACTTCACCAAGGACCAGGCGACCGCAACGCAGGCCGCCGTCGCGAGCACCAACGTTGTCGTCCCCGCTGTCGGCCTGCCGCTCTACCAGACAGTCGTCCGACAATCCGGTGCGGATCGCTATGCGACCGCCGCCGCCATCAGCCGCGGCTCCCTGCCCTCCGGCCCGAGCGTCGTTTACGTCGCCACGGGTCTCAATTACCCGGATGCGCTCGCAGCCGCCGCATCGGCAGCGCATCTCGGTGGCTCGGTCCTGCTGGTGACCGCGACGGGCATCCCGAGCGCGACCGCCGTGGAGCTCACCCGCCTGAACCCGGGTCGCATCGTGGTCGCGGGTGGGTCCGCCGTCGTCTCGAACGCGGTGCTGATCGCGCTCGATACCTACACGACCGGGACGGTCACGCGCCAATGGGGTGCCGACCGGTATGCGACGGCGGCGGACATCAGCGCCAAGTCGTTCTCCGCTGGCGTTGCTGTCGCGTACATCGCCACCGGTGAGAACTTCCCCGATGCCCTGGCGGCCGCCGGTGCTGCCGGTCGCCTCGGCGGACCCGTGCTCCTGGTGCGCTCGACGGCCATCCCGAGCGTGATCCAGGCTGAGCTGACACGCCTCAGTCCGGGGCGAATCGTCGTGGCCGGCGGCGCCGCCGTCGTGTCCGACGCCGTTATGACGCAGCTCGCGGCCTTCACCTCGGGAACCGTCACTCGCCAGTGGGGCGCCAACCGGTACGCAACGGCTGTCGATATCAGCGCGAAGACATTCGTGCCGGGCGCTCCGGTGGTCTACTTCGCCACTGGCGCGAACTTCCCGGATGCCCTGAGCGCTGCGGCGGCCGCCGGCCGCCTCGGAGGACCGGTCCTCCTGACCGGCTCATTGCTCTCGGCCGAGACCAAGGCTGAGCTCAGTCGGCTCCAGCCGAACCGGATCGTCGTCGCCGGTGGAACCGGCGTCGTCTCGAACGCCATCGTGACGCAGCTCGGGGCATACGTGCCCTCCTGAGCGTCATCGGCTGCAATCGTCTGCTCTCGATCGGGCGGGCCTCGGCCCGCCCGATTCGCTGCCCGGCGGGGTTGATCAGGCGCCGCGTCGGCCCGGCACGATCTACTGCCGGCGGGTTGATCAGGCGCCGGGACCCGGCACGATCTGCTGCCCGGCGGGGTTGATCAGGCGCCGGGACCCGGCACCGGAGATCGATTGGCCGGCGCCTCGCCCGGCTGAGGCGCCTCAGCCGGGCCGTTCGCGCCTGACCGCGACCTGCTGACCGCGGATCCGGGCCCGGCGCAGGGCGTCCGCCACGCCGTCCACGACCGCGGCCTGGACGTCGACCAGGGCGAAGTCGTCGAAGATCTGGATTGCGCCGACCACCGAGCCGGGTACGCCGGCCTCGTTCGCGATCGCCCCGACCAGGTCGCCTGGGCGGAGACCCGCCCGTCGGCCGCCCCCGACCCACAGCTGGACCCAGCCACCATCGGGTACCGACGGGTGCATTGGACCGGAGGGACGGGCGCCGCGTGGCACCGGGCCGGTGTCGGCCCCGGGGCGCGGGCCGGCTGCGCTTCCTCGCGGGCCCCGAGCGGGCACGAAGGATTCGCCCGGGCCACCACGCGGCCGAGAGCGCCCGGGCATGGGCGTTCGCGGTTCGAATCGCGGCCCCGGCCGGCCGCCGGGACCGGGTCGAGGACCGGCCTGCTCGTTGAGGAATGCCGGCGCGAGTTCGACCTCATCAGCCGGCGAGCCGGCCGCCCCGTCGACGAGCGAGACGGCGGCCAACGCGATGTCCACGAGGTCGAATTCCTCGGTGAGCGGTTCCACGACTCCACGGAACCGATCGTGCCCGCCGGCCAGGAGCGCTTCGCGCAGGTTGCCCCGGGTCACCTCAGCCCGCCGCTCGCGCAGGTCGGCAACCGTCGGCAGCCGCTCGATCAGCAGTTTTGTGCGGGTTGCGGCCTCGATGTTCCGGAGGAGGCGGTGTTCGCGCGGCTCGACGAGCGTGATCGCGACACCGTCCCGTCCGGCCCGCCCGGTCCGGCCGATCCGGTGCACGTACTGGTCGGGGTCCGGCGGCACGTCGTAGTTCACGACGTGGCTCACGTGATCGATGTCAAGGCCGCGGGCGGCGACATCGGTTGCGACAAGGACATCGAGCGATCCGTCCCGGAAGCGGCCCATGATCCGGTCACGCGATTCCTGGGCGAGGCCGCCGTGGAGCGCACCCGCATCGTGACCTCGGCCGCTCAGCGCCTGGGCGAGGTCGTCGACCTCGCCTCGCGTCCGCGCGAAGACGAGCGCCGAGGTGGGGTCCTCGACATCGAGAATCCGGCACAGGGCGGCGAGTTTGTCCGGGCGTCGCACCACGTAGGCCGTCTGGCGCACCCGGGCGACGCCATCGCGCGTGCCCTTCTCGGCGTGCACGCTGATGCGCGCAGGCTC
>JAYTWS010000207.1:0-2305 GCA_043743315.1 Chloroflexota bacterium
TTACCGCCTAAGCGGCGAGGGCGAGAGTCGACTGCTTGTTGGCAGTTACTTCGTTTTGCCGCCTGTTTAACGAGGCCTGACGGCACCTCGGCTCGCGCTCACTGTCAACTGGACCCTGTCGAAACCACGCATCCCCACAGGTCGAACGCACGCCGGCGTCCGGCGGGAAGTCTAGCCGAGGTCGCGCGATCGGCCAAGCGCCCAGTCGAGGAACGACGAGCGGTCGGCGGGTCATGCGCGGCTGTGGGTCGGCGGGTCATGCGCGCCGGCGGGTTCGGCCGTGGGTCGGCGGGTCATGCGCGGCTGTGGGTCGGCGGGTCCTGCGCGCCGGCGGGTTCGGCTGTGGTCGCGCCGTCATGCGCGGCTCTGGTCGGCGGCAGGTCCGGCATTGCTGCCACATCGACATCCCCGGTCGACAGGGCACGGAGACGCCGCCGAATCGGGCCGTTTGCCAACCCGCTGGTCCGCGGTAGGCCCAGGACCGAGCGTGGAGGCCAGCCGAGCAGGAGCGGAGGCGGCCCGGAGCCCTCGCGGGGGGGCAGGAAGCTCTGCCTCAGCGTCCGGGGATGTCGAAATGGCACTAACGGCACCTCAAGGTGCCCCGCCCACGACCCGGCAGGCCCCGCGGCGCCCCGACGGCGTGCCGGCGGCACCGAGGCCCCGCGGCACCGAGGCCCGGCAGGCCCCGCGGCGCCCCGACGGCGGCACCGAAGCCCCGCCGACGGCCCCGCGGCACCGAGCCTTACCAGATGTCCCCCACGGTAAAGCCATCCGGGAATGGATCCGTGGGGTCGACGACGTAGGTGGCCATTCCCGTGATCCAGGCGGTCCCCGTGATGGTCGGGACGACGGCCCGATACGGCCCGACGGTCGTTTCCTCGAGGAGCTGTCCGGTGAAAACCGTTCCGAGGATGCCCTCGTGCCGGAACGTCTCACCGACCCGGAGCCTGCCCTTGGCATACAGGACGGCCATCCGCGCACACGTGCCGGTGCCACACGGCGAGCGATCGATGGCTCCGGTCCAGGTCGAGGGTCGGTCGAAGTCGAGCTTGCCGGTCGATACCGTGACCACGTTGCGCATCGAGTTGGCCGGATCGTGCGCCGGGCCGGACAGCTGACCGATGGTGATGCCGGCAAACCCCGGCTGGTCCGGATGGACCACCGGCAATTGCTCGTTCGCCGCCGCCTTGATGAGCTCCGTGATCCGGGTGATGTCCCGCCCCTCGTCGGGGGTCAGGCGAAGCCCGAATGTCGAAGCCTCGGCGATCACGTAGAACATGCCGCCGTAGCCGACATCGACCGTGACCGTGCCGAGCGTCGGGACCTCGATCGGCGTGTCCAGATGCGTTGCGAACGCCGGCACGTTCTGGAACGTTACACTCGTGACCTTGCCGTCGCGACACTCGCAGCGCAGCCGGATCAGTCCGGCCGGCGCCTCGAGCACCAGCTCGGTTACCGGTTCGATCATGGGGATCATGCCGGTCTCGAGCAGCACCGTGGCCGTGCAGATCGTGTTGGTCCCGGACATCCCCGGGTACTCGACATGCTCCATGATCACGTAGCCCGCCTGGGCTTCCGGATTGTTCGATGGCAGGACGAGGTTGCAGTTCGCAGCCGGGTAGCCGCGGGGCTCCTGGAGCATCCGCTTGCGAAGGTCGTCGCCGTTGGCGTGAAGCCAGGTCATCTTGTCGAACATGGTCTCGCCGGGCACGTCGAGCACTCCGCCGACGATCACTCGTCCGGGCTCGCCCGCTGCGTGGGCGTCGACCGCCTGGATCGTCCGTGACAATCGCATATCGCGCCTCCCTACCGACCGCGCCGCGTCTCGGCGACGTCGCGCTCCATCTGCCGTCGGGCGTCCCGCTCGGCGATATCGCGCCGCTTGTCATGGAGCTGCTTGCCGCGACCCAGCCCGAGCTCGAGTTTGGCCTTGCCACGCCCGGTGATATACAGCCGGAGGGGCACGAGGGTCAGGCCCTTCGCCTTCGTCTTGCCGAGGAGCTGGTCGATCTGGGTGCGATGGAGGAGGAGCTTGCGCTCCCGCTTGGCCTCGTGGTTGAACCGGCTGGCGCTCTCCCATGGCGCGATGTGGGCGCCGATGAGCCAGGCCTGGCCGCGATTGATCCGCGCGTAGGAATCAGTCAGGTTGACCTGGCCCGCTCGAATGCTCTTGATCTCGGTGCCGACCAGCACGATGCCAGCCTCCACGGTGTCCTCGATCGAGAACTCGTGGCGGGCGCGTCGGTTCTGGGCGATGGTCTGCTCGGCCATCGGGGAAGGATGCTCCAGTCAGGATCCAGACGAG
>JAYTWS010000208.1:0-7822 GCA_043743315.1 Chloroflexota bacterium
AATGCCGCCGGCGTGGCCGCGGTATCCAGTCCGGAGCATTACCCGCAGGTCATCGCGGAACTCCGCGAGCGTGGCCTCGTCAGCCCCGAATTTCGATCCCAGCTGGCGGCCGAGGCCTTCGGCACCGTGGCGGCCTATCACGCCGAGATTGCCGCTTATCTCAACCAGGTCTCGGGCACCACGTTTCCGAAGCGGCTCGCGATGGTCCTGGAGAAGGTCACGGACCTTCGTCATGGCGAGAATCCGCACCAGTCGGCGGCCTTCTATCGCGAGACGACCCACCGATCCGGGACGCTCGCGGACAGCACGCAGCTGCATGGAGAACGCCCATCGTTCAACAACCTTCTCGACATCGATGCCGCCTACCGGACGGCCAACGATTACACGGGACCAACCGTTGTCATCGCGAAGCACACTGATCCGGTGGGGATCGCCTCGTCCGACGAGCTGGTCGATGCATACCGGAAGGCCCTGGAGACAGATCCTGTCGCGTCGTTCGGCGGGATCGTCGGCGTGAACCGCGAGCTCGACGGTGCGACCGCCCGGGCGATTGCGCAAAACTCGTACGAGGCCGTCGTGGCCCCGAGCTTCGATCGGGCAGCGCTCGGAATCCTTCGCCAGAAGGCCGGGCTTGAGATCCTGGCCGTGCCGCCCAATCCAGCCGAGGGGATGCGCGACTATGGGATCGCGAACCTCGATTTCAAGCGCATCGGTGGCGGCCTGCTGGTCGAGACCCTCGATACGCTCGGTCTCGATCGCGGTCAGCTCCAGGTGGTCACGAAGCGCCGCCCTACGCTCGAGGAGCTGACGGATCTCCTCTTCGCCTGGCGGGCGGTCCGGCACGTCCGCTCGAATGCGATCGTCCTGGCCAAGAACGGGGCGAGCGTCGGGATCGGCGCGGCCCAGGCGAGCCGCCAGGTGTCGGTGGAGATCGCCCTTCGCCGGGCGGGGGAGCGAGCACGGCTGAGCGTGATGGCCAGCGACGCCTACTTCCCATTTCCGGATGGGATCCAGATCGCGGCGCAGGCCGGAGTCATCGCCATCATCCAGCCCGGCGGCTCCATCAGGGACGAGATGGCCATCGAGGTCGCGGACCGCCATCATCTGGCCATGGTCTTCACGGGACGCCGCCACTTCCGTCACTGACGCAACGCCGCCGGGCGGCTCGAGGAAGGAAACCACGTGGAACAGCTACTCGCGCTCGAGATGGTTCGCGTCACCGAGGCCGCCGCCATTGCTTCGGCGCGACTGATGGGTCGCGGCCAGCGGGACGAGGCCGACCGCCTCGCCACGGAAGCGATGCGAGCGGCGATGGACGAGATCCAGATGGCCGGCACCATCGTCATCGGCGAGGGCGAGCGGGACGATGCGCCGATGCTGTACATCGGGGAGCGCGTCGGCGCGGCGGATGCCGGCGGGAACGTCCCGGAGATCGACATCGCGGTTGATCCGCTCGAGGGCACCAACCTCGTGGCGACCGGTTCGGCGAATGCGATCACGGTCCTGGCCGCTTCCGAGCGCGGCGGCCTGGTCCACGCGCCCGACACGTATCTCGAGAAGCTGTGCGTCGGCCCGCTCGCCGCCGGGCACGTGGACATCACCGTCTCCGCGACGGAGAACGTCCATCGGATCGCCGAGGCCCTCAGGCGCAAGCCCGGTGACATCACGATCATCATCCTCGAGCGACCTCGCCATGACGCCCTGATCGCCGAGGTCCGGGCGACCGGCGCCCGGATCAAGCTCATCGGCGACGGGGATCTCTCGGCGGCCATCAGCTGCGCCGTCTCAGGAACAGGCGTCCACGCGGTCATGGGCCTTGGCGGCGCTCCCGAGGGCGTCATCACCGCCGCGGCGCTGCGCTGCCTCGGCGGCGAGATCCAGGCCCGCTTCCGCTATCGGAACGAAGAAGAGCGGGAGCGCGGCCGGAAGATGGGCCACGGGGATGAGACTCGGGTCTACCGGACCGAGGATCTCGCCTCGGGTGATAATCTGGTCTTCGCCGCCACCGGCGTGACCAGTGGCGACCTGCTCGAGGGTGTCCGGTTCTTCGGCGGTGGCGCCCGGACCCACTCGCTGATCATGGCCTACCAGACCAAGACGGTCCGCTTTGTGGATACGGTCCACATGTTCGATCGCGACCGCCCCCCGAGCGTTCGGCTCTAGGCCGCCGGATCCCGATGTCGAGTTCGGAACCGCGCATCGTTGCCCTTGGCGGTGCGTCACTCCAGCCCAATTCGACCGATGGACCGCTCCACCAGTATCTGCTGGATCTGACCGGCCAGAGCCGGCCACGGGTGTGCTTCCTCGGCACCGCGAGTGGCGATGAGGCGGCGTACACGACCGCCTTCTACGGCTGGTTCGCGCGGCGAGCGGAGGCGATGCACCTCGGGCTGTTCGATCGCCGGATCGAGGACATCGAGGGCCTCCTGACCTCCGCGGACCTCATCTATGTCGGCGGCGGCAGCACCGCGAACATGCTCGCGATCTGGCGGACCCATGGCGTCGACGTGGCCCTGCGACGAGCCTGGGAGTCCGGGGTCGTGCTCGCCGGACCCTCAGCCGGTGCGGTCTGCTGGTTCGAGGGCGGAACGACGGATTCGTTCGGTCCCACGCTTGGGCCGCTCAACGACGGCCTCGGCTTCCTGCCCGGCAGCTTCTGTCCCCACTACGACAGCGAATCGCTTCGGCGCCCTCGCTACCACGAGCTCGTCGGGTCCGGGGCGCTACCGGACGGCTATGCGGCCGACGATGGTGTCGGGCTGCTGTTCACCGGCGACCAGCTGGCGGAGGTCGTCGCCGTCATGCCCGAGGCCCGCGCCTTCCGACTGACCCGGACGAACAGCGGCGTCGAGGAAACGTCGATCAAGCCGAAGCGGCTCCGCGCCTGAGGGCCGAGGGCCCGCGCCGGATCGCCCTCCCAGGTCGAGCGGGGCCGTGGGCCCAGGCCGGCCCTCGCCAGCCCGCGGCCGGCTAGTCCTCGCGGCCTTGGGTCGGGATCGGAACCCAGCTCGCACCGTCCCAGCTCGCGATGGCGCGAACCGCGGCGCTGCCCTCGACCGCCAAGCGCTCGCGGTGGGCCGTCGCGACGGAACGATGCCAACCCGGCGGAACCAGGCCCGGAGCGAGATCCCGGAGCGGAGCGAGCACGAACAGGCGGTCCGCCGCCTCGCGGTGGGGCACCACCAGCAGGCGATCGGCCTTGCCGCGATCGAGCGACGTACCCTCCGGCGGTCGCTCCAGGGACAGACTTGCCCGTCCGAAGACCAGCAAGTCCAGGTCCAGCTCACGCGGCCCCCAGCGCTCCCCCTCCCGCCGGCCAAAGGCACCCTCGATGGTCTTGAGCGCGACCAGCAGTGCCAGGGCACCCGTCACTCGGTCCGGCCCCGCCGGAACGCCAAGTGCCACGACGGCGTTCATGAAGTCAGGCTGGTCGACGACCCCGACGGGGCGGGTCGCGTACAGTCGGGAGACGCCTCGAACGCGGACATCGTGGAGCGTGCTCAGCGCCCGAACCGCCTGGGTGAGAGTGACGGCCGCGTCGCCGAGGTTGGCCCCGAGGCCTACGTAGGCTCGAACGCGACGCATCGGCTCGATCGCCTCCCTCGCTAGACTCGCCCGATGAGCCGGGTCGTTGTCATCATCCTCCATGCTGAGCCCGGACCGGGGTCCGGTCCGCTCGAGCTGGCCTTCGCCGAGGCACGGAGGCAGAACGCGGTTCGACAGGCCCGCGGCTTTGCCGAGCTCGGAGCGACCGTCGATATCGTCGCAACATCGGCGATCGGCCCGGGTTTCGGCCGTCGCCTTCGAGCCCTGGCGGAAGTCCACGACCTCGCACGGGTCAGGACCGGGAGCGGCCTGATCGTGCTGGGTTCGGGAAGCATCCCGCTCGCCGGACGGCTGGACCGGGCCCGGCTCGTGTCGGTCGCCGCGGACACGAGCGCCGGGACGGATCGGCCGGCGATGCTCGTCAACAACCACTTTTCGGCCGACGTCTTGGCCGTTCGGGCCGGCACCGACTTGGGAGGCCTGCCCGACCTGGCCGCGGACAACGCAGTACCCCGATGGGCGGCCGAGCACGGGATCACGGTCCACGATCTTCAGGCGCGGTGGCGGCTCCAGGTCGACCTCGATTCCCCGCTCGACGTGGAGATCACCTCTGGCGCGACGCGGGGCTCGCCGTCGGGAGCGGAGACGACGACGCGCGTGATCGCCGCTGTCCTGCCAAGACTCCGTCGCGTCACGACGGATCGTCGCGCGGAATTGCTGGTCGCCGGCCGGACGTCGAGCGCGACGATCCGATGGGTGGAGCAGCACACCGCCAGTCGGACCCGCGCTCTGATCGAGGAGCGCGGGATGAAGACGGCCGAGCCGCGCCAACGGCCGGCGCGCTCGACCCTCGGGCTCCTCCTCGACCGAGACGGTCCTGAAGCCCTGGCGATGCTCGTCGAGACACTGGCCGATGCCGCGGTCATTGACACGCGGGTCCTGATCGCGCATCGGTTCGGGCGCGACGAACTGGCGTGGCCGACCGCCGAGGATCGATTCGCCAGCGATCTCCTGCTCCCTGATCGGGTCACGGATCCGTGGCTGAGGGCACTGACCGCCTCGGCCGCGACGGCCACGATCCCGATCATGCTCGGCGGGCACACGCTCGTCGGTCCGGGTCTCCGCCTTGCCCTGCGCAGCCGCACCACCAATCGTGAGTCCCGTGGGGCGCGGTCGTGACCGACCAGTGGGGGATCGGCCTGCAGCGCGCGGAGGATCTCCAGCCGAGTCCCGAGCCCGGCGACGATCCGGCCCTGGTGGCCCTGATCCAGGACGAGATCGCGTCTGACGGCCCGATGACCTTCGCCCGGTTCATGGACCTCGCCCTCTACGAACCGGACCATGGCTACTACGCGACCGGGTCACGCGGTCCGGGCCGCACATCGGACTTCATGACCGCGCCCGAGTCCCACCCGATCTTCGGCTGGACCGTGGCGCGCCAGCTCGAGGAGGTCTGGGAGCGCCTCGGGCGCCCGACGGACTTCACGGTTCGCGAGCACGGTGCCGGTTCCGGCGCGCTCGCCGCGGGCATCGTCGACGGCCTCGCTCGCAGCGGCTCCCCGCTGCGCACCACGATCCGCTATCGAATTGCGGAGCGGGCGGCGGATCGGGAACGGCAGGTCCGGGCGAGGCTGGCGGCAGTTGGTGCAGCCGACGTCCTCGAGCCAGATGATGGGTGCCCGATCGTCGGCGCGGTGATCGCCAACGAGGTCGTCGATGCGCTGCCGGTCCATCGGATCGTCGGGGCTCGCGATGGAGACGTCCGCGAGCTCTTCGTGGCCGTCGGTCCCGATGGCGCGTTCGAGTCCACCGAGGGAGCTCCGTCCACCCCCGACCTGGCAGCTCGGCTGACGGCCGAGGGGATCCACCTGGAGGTCGGCCAGCTGGCCGAGGTCTGCCTCGAGACGGACGGCTGGGTCGCGAGCGCGGCCGCCGGCGTCGAGCGCGGCCTGCTGCTGCTCGTCGATTACGGCCACCCGGCCTCGGCCCTGTATGCGCCCGACCGAGGGAGCCTCCTTCGCGCGTACACCCGCCACCGCGTCCACGATGACCCCTTCCGGAACGTCGGCCGTCAGGACCTCACCACGCACGTGGATCTGACCGCCGTCGAACGGGCGGCCGCCGCGGCAGGCCTGGACTCCCTGGGATCCACGAGCCAGGCCGAGTTCCTGACCGGGCTTGGGGCCGGCGACCTGCTCGTGGGGCTGCAGTCCGAACCCGCGGCCGAGCTCGGCGCCTACCTCGAGGCGCGCTCGGCCCTCTTCCGGCTCCTCGACTCCGCGGCGACGGGACGCTTTGCCGTCCTGCTCTTCGGTCGTGGACTCGATGCGGTCCCGCCGCTTCGCGGGCTGGGATATCGCATGGGGCACTCCTGACCCTCGGCGGCCGCAGCGGATCCAGATCAGACCGGTGGAGTCGAGGACCGTGCCGGGCGGTCCCACTAGGTAACGCTACCCATTGCGTCGTGGGTCCCGGAGCCGCCACATTCCGGTTGAACCCCCTCGATGGGATTCCCGCCGAAGGGCGGTCTGTGATCTGGCACGCACGCCCGATGCCGGCCGCCCTTCGACCCTCCCCGCGGTCAGGCCCGGCGACGCCGTGCGGGCATGCTGCCGGACCGGGTGCCCCTGATAGAATGCCGATGGGCGACGGGCGTGCGAGCACGCCTGTTGCGACAGGCCTCCAGGGTCGTCCCGCCCAAGGACGTTGCCGCCCAGAAGCGAGCGTCGCCTGTGACCGGCGCCGTTTGGAGTGAGGATCGGTTGACCGGGATCTGGTACATCGTCGGGTTCGCCATCGCAGCCGTGTCGTTCACGTTCCTGACGTTTGGCGCCGCGTGGCTCCTGTCGCACCGCAATCGCGGTGACGTCCACAAGGGCCTGCCCTACGAATCGGGCATCGATACGTTCGGCGACACCCACGGTCGATTCGGCCTCTCGTTCTACATCTACGCCCTGCTGTTCGTGGCTTTCGACATCGAGGTCATCTTCATCTACCTGTGGGCCGTGGTCTTCCGGGACCTCCTGCTCGGCGGATTCGTGAGCATGCTGGTGTTCGTCGGGATTCTCCTCGTCGGCCTGGCCTACGCGTGGCGCAAGGGCGTCCTGACATGGCGATGACCGACCCGGACGGCGCGCTCGAGCGGTCGATCGGGGCCGGGACCGTCGATGACTCGGTGGGAACCGCCCTCATCGTGCCCGGCGAGTCCACCGTGGCCGCGCCGATCATCGTTCGGAACGACCTCTGGACCTCGGCCGAAAGCGCGGCCTATGACAGTGGCCGGGAGAGCGGCGTCGCCCACCTCGCGGAGCTCGCGGCGAGCGATGTCTCCCGGCGCGACGACGCCCGCTGGTCCGGCATGCTCGAGGTGATCCCGGCCAAGGCCGATATCGTGCTCGACCTTCTTCGAGCCAACAGCCTGTGGCCGCTCCTATCCGGCCTGGCCTGCTGCGCGATCGAGATGATGAGCGCGGCGACATCGAAGAACGACATGGATCGCTGGGGCATGTTCCCGTTCCGCGCATCGCCGCGGCAGGCCGACGTCCTGATCGTGGCCGGGACCCTGACCACGAAGATGGCCGGGCCGCTCGTCCGTCTGTGGGAGCAGATGCCCGAGCCGAAGTGGTGCGTGGCGATGGGCGACTGCACCTGCTCCGGCGGTCGCTACAAGCGGAGCTACAGCACGATCCAGGGGATCGACCGGGTGATGCCGGTCGATGTCTACATCCCCGGCTGTCCGCCACGGCCCGAGGGACTCATCTACGGGATGATGAAGCTCCAGCAGCTCGTCAAGGACCGGCGCGGCCAGTGGGCGGATCGGGCCATCGGGCCGACCGTACCCCCGGGAGTCTGAGGCGGTGGATCGAGCCCTCAAGGCACGCCTGGAGGCCAGGTTCGGCGACGTCGCGTCCGGGCCCATCCGCCAGCGCCACGACGAGACCGAGCTGCGAATCCCGGCCGGGGCCGCGCCCGATGTCCTGCGCGCGCTCCACGACGAGCCGGAATTCGGGTTCCTGATGCTGTCGGACCTCGCGGGGGTCGATACCGGCGACCACATGCAGGTCGTCTACCACCTGTGGAGCGAGACCTCGTCCGACTGGCTTCGCGTGGTGGCCGACCGGATCTCGCGGGACGATCCGCGAACGCCCTCCGTCACCTTCCTGTGGAAGGGCGCGGAATGGATGGAGCGCGAGGCGTACGACATGTACGGGATCGTGTTCGAGGGCAACCGCGATCTTCGGCGGATCTACATGCCTCCCGACTACACGAGCTTTCC
>JAYTWS010000209.1:0-13499 GCA_043743315.1 Chloroflexota bacterium
CGACCCTCCTGCCGGCGACGCTGGCCGGCGTCCGCCTGACGCCACCGGCCGGCGGGTCATACGGCTACGGGATCATGCGGTCAGGTAACTGGGTCGGTCACGGCGGCAGCGGCCACGGCTGGGTCGCGATGACGGCCTTCGACATGCAGACCGGCACGACGTTCGTTGCCATCGTCAATTCCGGTGGCGGTGAGGGTGCGCTCGAGCGGCTGGCCGTGTACCTGCTCCCGGACGCGCCGTTCACCCAGTAGCGACGACACTCCCAATCGGCTCGCTTTCTTGCCCCGGGACCCGCCTTCCGATAGCATCAGAAAAGCCCCCGGAGGATCCGATCCAAGGCGAAGTACGCCTTTGTCACCGGAGCGTGACCTCCCCGCTCGGCAAAGGCATCACCGTCGAGGAACACTCCATTGTCGCGGACCACCGCGGTGAAGGTTGGTATACAACCTCAACTGCCATCTTCGGCGCGAGCACGGCCAGTTTCCAGGAGGTGGCACCGATGCCATATCGCGTCAAACGCGTGGTTCCCGCACGTGACGGGCTGATTCCTGATGACGCTCACCCCCCCGGCCCAGACAGGAAGGGCGCTCATTCGATGACTCGATCCCTCGCACTCTTCGCACGCGCCCATGCACGCAGCGTCCGCTCGGCGTCGTGGCAACGGCGCCCGAGGCCGGCCGGTTTGTACCGCGTCGGTCTTGTCGCCATTCTTCTCGCGGGCTGCGGCAGCACGTCCAGCGCAGCGCCGTCGACCGCTCCGAGCTTCGTACTTGAACCTACGACGGGCGCCTCGGCCAGCCAGCCGCCGGTGGCTGGAATTGCATGGGCGGACGCTCTCACCCAGCTGAACGCACAGGTGCTTGCCACCCATCCAAATCCCTTCGCGATTCACCCGAAGTCGGAGTGGGTGGCGAAGCTCGGCGAACTCGAGAAGACGCTCCCGGCTGCATCGCCCGACGAGCAGATCGTGCAGCTAGCCAGCCTGGTCGGTCTGCTGGACTCGCACTCGAGCCTGAGGGGACCGTTACACATCTACCCAGTATCAATCTACCGCTTCCCCGAAGGCTGGTTCGTCGTTCAGGCACAGGACCCGTCGCTCGTGGGATCACGCCTTCTGTCCATCGGGAGCACCCCGATGGACCAGGTCGAGAGCGCCCTGCGGCCGCTCGTGCCCGCGGATAACGAGAGCGGCAAGCTCATTGGGATGCAGGACGAGCTATCGACGGTCGAATTCCTTCACGGGCTTGGCTTCGTGGATGACCCGACCAAGCCAGGCTTTGTGTTCGAAAAGCCCGGCGGCGCTCGGGTCACGGTCGACCTGACGCCGGAGTGGAATGACGGCGCGTTTGCCAGCGGCCTCATTGGATACTTGATGGGCCGCTCACCCGACGCAGTCGCGCGGCGCGATGAGCCGGTCTGGACCCGCCTTGACACGCCAGCCAGGACGTTCCTCATCGCATACAACGACTACACCGAGATCGACCTGCCGGGAGCGCTCAGCAAAATGAAAGCTGCCCTCGATAGCGGATCGGCGAATCGAGTGGTACTCGACATGCGCTACCTCCGCGGCGGCAACGGCCTGCTTGCTCAGCCGCTGATCGAGGCGCTGAAGGGTGACAAGCGCGTCAACCGGCCAGGCGGGCTGACCGTGCTGATCGGCCGGGAGAACTCCTCCGCGGGGACAATCGTGGCGGGAGCGCTTGATCGCGACACTGAAGCCACCCTGATTGGGGAACCCACACCCGCGCGGGCGGACAACTTCTTGTGCGACTGCGTCGACATCCCCATCGGTGACACCAGATTGGTCGCGACCGTCCCGACGCAGTTTCTCGCGAACGGCGACCCACGCGACGCCGTTTTCCCGGACATCCCGTTCGTGCTGACCGCGGCGGATTTCTTTGCCGGCAGAGATCCGGCGCTCGATCTCGCCAAGTCGGGCCCCGCGCCGACGCCCTCGCGATAGCTCGACACCGCATCGAGTTCCGCATCAGTCAAACGCCGGAACGATGGAAACCTGGTGCTTACTCTTGGGTGAACCGTGCCGGATCCGCTCGCCATGTGTCGCGCCGAACCGGCCGTGACCGGTTCGGAATCAGGAGATCGGGGGACATCCGGTGTGTCCGAGCGCCCTCTCAATGTGAGCCGTGCTTGCCTGTCGCGATCCGACCGATCCTGCGTGCGTCCAGACACGTCCGTGACACCGGGACCTGTCTTCCGGTAACATTCGAAAAACCCCCGGAGGACCCGACCCATGGCGAAGTATGTCTTTGTGACCGGAGGCGTGACCTCCTCTCTCGGCAAAGGCATCACCGCCGCCAGCATCGGACGCCTGCTCAAGGCTCGGGGTCTCAAGGTCTCCATCCTCAAGCTGGATCCGTACATCAACGTGGATCCCGGCACGATGTCCCCGTACCAGCACGGCGAGGTCTTCGTCACGGACGACGGTGCGGAGACGGACCTCGACCTCGGTCACTACGAGCGCTTCATCGACGAGAACCTGTCCCAGCTCTCCAATGTGACGACCGGCCGGATCTACCAGGCCGTCATCGCCAAGGAGCGCCGCGGCGACTATCTCGGAGGCACGGTCCAGGTCATCCCGCACATCACCAACGAGATCAAGGAGCGGATCGGGCGGGTTGCCAAGGATGGCGACCCCGACTGCGTGATCGTCGAGGTCGGCGGAACGGTCGGCGACATCGAATCGCTGCCTTTTCTCGAGGCCATCCGCCAGATGCGCAAGGACGTCGGTCGAGCCAACGTGCTGTACGTGCACGTGACATTGCTGCCGGCACTCGCCGCGACCGGCGAGCTGAAGACGAAGCCCACCCAGCACTCGGTCAAGGAGCTCCGCGGGATCGGGATCCAGCCCGATGTCATTGTCCTGCGCTCGGACCACGAGGTGCCCGATGAGATCCGGGAGAAGATCGCCCTGTTCACCGACGTGGACATCGACGCGGTCATTCCGGCCGCCACCGCCGAGACGATCTACGAGGTCCCGCTCCAGTTCGAGGATCTCGGCCTCGGCCGGCTCGTCGTCCGTGAGCTCGGGCTGGGTGAGAAGGCGACCGAGCCGGACCTTGCCAGCTGGCGCCTCCTGGTCGAGCGGATCAAGCGCCCGAAGCCGATCCTCGAAATCGCCCTGGTCGGCAAATACATCGAGTTGCCGGACGCGTATCTCAGCGTTACGGAGGCCCTCCGTCACGCGGCCTGGGCTCACGAGGTGGACGCAAAGGTCCGCTGGGTCGATTCCGAGGCCCTTACCAAAGAGAACCTCCACGAGCGCCTCGATGGTGCGGCCGGGATCCTCGTCCCGGGTGGGTTCGGCCATCGGGGTATCGAAGGCAAGGTCCTCGCCGCCTACTTCGCTCGGGACCACAAGGTGCCATACCTCGGCCTCTGCCTCGGCCTCCAGTGCGCGGTCATCGAGTTCGCCCGCGAGGTCATCGGGACCGGCGACGTGAATTCGACCGAATTCGACATGTTCACCGACAACCCGGTCATCGACTTCATGCCCGACCAGCGCGAGTTGGAGGACAAGGGCGGCACGATGCGCCTGGGCATTTACCCGGCCAAGCTGACCCCTGGCTCGAAGGCCGCGGCGGTCTATGGGCAGGAAGTGATCTACGAGCGGCATCGCCACCGGTTCGAGGTCAATAACCGCTACCGCCAGGCGCTCGAGGCCGCCGGCATGATCCTGTCCGGGCAGTCACCTGACGGCCGGCTCGTCGAGATCGTGGAGTTGCGCGACCACCCGTACTTCCTGGCGAGCCAGTTCCATCCTGAGTTCAAGAGCCGCCCGGAGCGGCCCCACCCGCTGTTCGACGGATTCGTGGCGGCCGCGCTGGCGGTTCGGGACGGTCGCGAGCCCATTCTCATGGCGCGTCCCGCCGCGACTCCCGAATCCCGCATCGGCGCACCCGTGATGGGTTCCCCGGCTTCGCCCGAGGTGGCTCCGGCCGGCTGAGGCGGACCGGGGCTGCTGGCCGCGACGTCGGGCCGCCCCCCGCCAGGGCAGATATTTGCATCTGCAACGATCTGGGTTATAGTTGTGCAGTCAACTACCAAGCCTCGCCGACGAGGCACCCAGACCAGGACATATCTGCCGTGACCGCCTCCGCCATCGCAACACCGATCGAACATCTGCCACTCGATGAACGCTTCGCCACGATCGCTACACCAGAGGTGCTCGAGGGAGCCGCCGCCGCCCTTCGCGCCAACGGTTTCGACGCACGCATCGCGGAGACCGCAGCCGAGGCCGCGGACATCGCGCTATCCCTGATCCCGGAAGGTGCCGAGGTGTTCACCGGCGCCTCCGACACCCTCGCGACGACCGGCCTCGCGGACGCCCTCGAGAAGTCGGGTCGGTTCGATGCCGTCAAGCCGAAGCTTTGGTCGATGGATCGCGCGACGCAGGCCCGGGAGATCCGCAAGCTCGGCGCCGCGCCCGACTTCTTCGTGAACAGCGCCGCGGCCGTGACCGAGGACGGCAAGATCGTCTGGGCGTCCGGGAGCGGCAGCCAGCTCGCTCCGCTCGCCAATGGCGCTGGCCGCGTGATCCTGATCATCGGCGCCCAGAAGGTCGTCCCGGATCTCACCACCGCGTTCGAGCGGATCGAGCGCTATGCGCAACCGCTCGAGGACGTTCGCATGCAGGAGACCTACGGCATGCGCAGCAAGGTCAACAAGATCCTTGTCTCCCAGGGCGAGCGGCCCGGTCGAACGACCGTGATCCTGAGCCGCGAGGCGCTCGGGTACTGAGCGGGCGGCGCGGGGTCCCGGCGCTGAGCCCTCGGCTCGTCCGCCCGCGGTGTAGCCGGCAGCCTGCGGCGCGAGGACCATCGTGAATAAGGAGGACCGGAAGTCGGGGACTCCGGTCCTCCTGCGAACCTACTTGACCGTGAACGCGGTCGACATGCCCGACCCGTAGTGAGCCGTGCCGTCTGCATCGACGATATTGCAGATCAGCAGGTACTTTCCGGGCGTCAGGTCGAGTGTGACCGTCCCGGATGCGCCGGCCGCCGTTTCCGCGATCTCGCCGACGGCTGTCAGGCCAGCGCCTTCTTCGTCAACCTTGCCATCGGACCCCTTCGGGAGGTCGAGCAGTCCCAGGTCGGTCTTGACGACGACCATCTCGTGCTCTTCCTTGGTGCTGGTGTTCTTGGCGTTGAAGGTGACCTGGCCGGCCTTGACTTCAACAACTGATGGCGCGATGAGCCATTCGCTAAGGGTGACGTCCACCGTGGTCGGGCCGGCCGGTTTCGGGGTTGCGGCCGCGCCGCAGGCAGAGATCGCCACGGCGACGACTGCGAGACTCGCCACGGCCGCGAGGCGATGCTTGAACGGCTTGCTCTTCTGAGACACGCGGATCCTCCTGGCCGGAGTTGGAAGCCGGCAACTCGCCGGTCGGGTGGACCGGGACATGGTGCGAGCCTACGGAATTGCCGGCGCCTGCAGTCCGGGCCGCATGGCCCGTAGGATGTAGGCCACTGATCCTGAAGAGGCCCTTGGAGTCCGAACCCACCATGAAGCTTTTCCTCGACACCGCCGACATCGAAGAGATCCGCACCGTCGCCCGCTGGGGCGTGCTCGATGGGGTGACCACGAACCCGAGTTTGTTCGCCCGAACATCGGGCATGACCTACGACGAGGTCCTCGCCGAGATCTGCACGATCACCGACGGCCCGGTCTCCGCGGAGGTCGTTGCCGAGGATGCCGAAGGCATGCTCAAGGAGGGCCGGCACTTCGCCAAGATCGCCGACAACATCGTGGTCAAGGTCCCGATGTCGGAAACCGGTCTCGAGGCGATCAGCCGGTTCGCGGCCGAGGGCATCAGCACTAACTGCACCCTGATCTTCACGGCGAACCAGGGCCTCCTGGCCGCCAAGGCCGGTGCGTCGCTGCTCTCACCGTTCGTCGGGCGCCTCGATGACATCAACGAGGAGGGGATGATCGTCATCCGCGAGCTGTCGGACATCATCCGCTTCCACGAGATCGAGTCCGAGGTCCTATCGGCTTCGATCCGCCACCCGCGGCATGTGACTGACTCGGCTCTTGCCGGCGCCCACATCGCCACGCTGCCGTTCAAGATCTTCCAGCAGATGGTCCATCACCCGCTCACGGACAAGGGCATCGCCCAGTTCCGGGCGGACTGGGACAAGGCGCGCAAGGCTCTCGAGGCCGCCAAGCACTGATCGCCCGCTCGACCCCGCGCCGGCTCGAACCGGTGTTCGGCCCGCCCGAGACCTGGATCAGGGGCGCCGGCCGGTGTGCAGCGTGACCATCCCGAAGGTCAGTGCCGTCCATGCGACCTCGACAAGGCCGGCTTCGAGCATGATCGCGGCTATCTGCTCGGGCGGCGGATACGCGCGGACGCTCCGCACCAGGTAGCGATACGCCTCGCCCTGGCCGGCGAGCTGCCCGATCCGGGGAACGACGGCCTCGAACCACGTCCGGCCGATCCGTCCGATGACGCTCGACGGCCGGGCGATCTCAAGGCATGCAACGACCGCGCCCGGGCGGACCGCCCGACACATCTCGGCGAACCCGCGCCGGTAGTCCGGCAGGTTGCGCATGCCGAACGCGATCGTGGCCGCATCGAACGTCGCGTCCTCGACCGGCAGGTCCATCGCGTCGCCCACGACATAGTCGAGATGCGGGAACGCGGCTGCGTGGTTCTGCGCCCGGGCCAGCATGCCGGCCGAGATATCCACCGCCAGGACGCGCCCGTCCGAGCCGACCATCCGCGCAAGGTCCCGTGCCACCACGCCCGTTCCCGAGGCAACGTCAAGGGCCCGCATGCCCGCCTTGAGCCCCGTGGCGGCCACCAGGCGTCGCCGCCAGCGTGGCTCCTGGAACCCGGAAATGACGGCGTTGAGGGGCTCGTAGCGCCCAGCGATTCGATCGAACATCGCCCGCACCTCGTCCGACGACGCCACGTTACCGGGCGGCCGAGCCGTGTCAGCCGCGGATGGATCCCGCGGATCGCTCACCCGTCACTCGTCATGCCAAACGCCCGCCCGCATCACGCGCCGGACGACCAGGTCGGCATCGAGCTCGACGAGATCGGCGCGCTGCCCGACGGCGAGCCGGCCTCGGTCCTCGATGCCGAGCATGGCAAGGGGGTTGCGGCTGGCGGCGGCGACGGCAGCTGGGAGCGACGCGGCTCCGCTCCGGACGAGGTTCCGCACGGCCGTGTCCAGAGCGATCACCGAACCGGCGAGGGTGCCGTTGCCAACGACCGAGCTGCGCCCCTGCATGACCTCGATCTCGAGCCCGCCGATCGTCATCCGGCCGTCGCCCATGCCGGCCATGGAGATGGCGTCGCTGACGAGCAGCAGGCGATCCCCAGGCTTCGTCCGGGTCACGATCGGCCAGAGGGCCGGGTCGACGTGCTGGCCGTCGGCGATCAGCTCGACGTAAGCGTCGTCGCGAGTGAGGGCGGCCACCGCGACGCCGGGCGCCCGGTGCTCCACGCCGGTCATCGCGTTGAACAGGTGGGTCGTCGTCGTTCCGCCGGCCTCATAGCCGGCCAGCGCGCCCGCCAGATCCGCCGCCGAGTGGCCGATCGAGACCCGGACGCCCAGACCGGTCAGCCGTTGTATGAGGTCGAGACCTCCGCGGATCTCGGGCGCAACCGTCGTGAGCCGGAGGCCGTCGATGAGCGGCTCGATCTCGGACCAGGCAGTGTCCGCGGGCACGGCCAGGAATTCGGGATTGTGGGCACCTTTCCGATGCGGCGAGATGAATGGCCCCTCGATGTTGAAGCCGAGCGGATCAGCGCCATCGGCCGGCGCCGTCGGCAGCCAGGCCCGGACGAGATCCGCCCAGACATGAAGAACCGGCAGCGGATGCGTGACGCCGGTCGGCAGGAACGAGGTCACGCCGTGGCGGAGGAGGGCCCGGGCCATACCGTCGAGATCTTCGGATGTGCCCATCGCGTCGTGGCCACCCCAGCCGTGGACATGGACGTCCACGAAGCCAGGTGCCAGATAGGGGAGACCAACTCCCGCTCCGTCCGCACTGTCGAAATCGACGGCTGCGATCTGGTCGTCCTCGACCGTGAGTCGGCCCACGGCGACGCGGTCGTCAAGGACGAGCCGCCCGCGAAGCTCTGCGTGAGCGGTCACGTGTCGGGCTCGATCGTCGCCTCGACCTCGAACGAGACATCGAGGGCATAGCGGTCGGCCGGGTAGCGCGACTCGGTCGCCTCGATCCTACGGCCGTGGTCATCGACGATCACGCGGCGCTCGATCAGGAGCGGGTCGCCGCGTCGGATGTCGAGCAGTCGGGCGTCCTCGGCGGTTGCCGCGCCAGCGCTGACCGTCCCCGTTCCCCTCCTCAGGGTCAGCCCGGCGGCCGTCACGGCTGCGTGGAGCGAGCCCGACTCGAGATCGGACGCCAGGACGGACTGAGCACAGCTGACAACGAGCGCGGCGGATTCAAGAGAGATCGGCTCACCATCGGCAAGGCGGACTCGCCGCACCTCAACGATCGGCTCGCCCGGTGCGAGGCCGAGCGCCGCAGACTCGCCTCGCGTCGACGGCCGGATCGATCGGGTGATGAGATGTGACGACGGCACGCGTCCGCGACGGGCCATCTCTGCGCTGAACGTCATCAGGTGGTCCGCCCGGCGATGGGATGACGGAGCCGTGACGAACGAGCCGCGGCCTGGCTGGCGAGCGACGAGCCCTTCCGCGGCCAGGCGCTGCATCGCCGTCCGGGCGGTCATCCGGCTGACCCCGAACTCCGCGACAAGCTCGGCGTCGGACGGAAGGCGATCGCCTGGCCGGAGCGCGTCGATCCGCTCGCGAAGGACCAGCTCGATCCGACGATGGTGGGGCACGTACTCGGCGTCGATCATGGGTTCGTGTTCGCAGAACCAGCCGCCTCGGCGCCATGGATCGCGGCGCCGATTGAGCCGGCCCACGTCCCGAGCTCGGCCGTCACGATCTCGACCTCGTTGACCGCCGTCGTTCGGACCCGTCGCTGGATTTCTGCCCGCACCTCGTTCAAGAGCAGGTCGCCTGCCCCAGCGATTCCGCCGCCGATCACGACTCGGTCCGGCGAGATCAGCACGATCATGTTGCCGATCCCGATCCCGAGATAGCGACCGACCCGGCGGAGCCCTTCGACCGCCGTCGCGTCACCGTTGCGTGCCCGCTCAACGGCCTCCTCCGCGGTCGCCGTCCCGCACGCCTCAGCGATCCGGTCGGCGCGGGCGAATGCCTCGAGGCAGCCATGATTGCCGCAGTTGCACAACGGACCATCGGGATCGATGGTCTGGTGGCCGATCTCGCCGGCCGTCCCGTCGTGGCCCTGGTGGACCTTTCCGTCGACCGCAATCACACCGCCCACGCCCGTCCCGAGCGTCAGCCCGACCATCGACGAGGCGCCCCGGCCGGCCCCCAGCCGGAGCTCGGCCAGCCCGAACGCCCGAGCATCGTTGATCAGCACCACCGGCACGCCGAGGACGGCCGCGACCGGACCGGCCACGGGATAGCCGTCCCACGGACCAGCGATGTTCACGAGGAAGCGGGTTGCGCCCGTTCGCGGGTCATACAACCCCGGGACACCGATCCCCGCGGTTGTCACGCCGGGCCAGGAATCGAGCGCCACTCGGCCGGTCTCCGCGAGCTGTGGCACGATGGCCGCGGGGCCGCCGGCGAGGGTCGGAACCAGCCCACGATCGAGGATCCGCCAGTCGTCGTCCGCGTGCTCGACGACCGTCCACTTCAGGTTTGTTCCCCCGAGATCCAGCCCGAGGTGGCGGGTGACGAGCCCGCGACCAAAGACCGGTTCGGCGTTCGTCACCATCGTTCAGGCGTCGCCGGTGACCCGCGTGTACGCCGCCGCGACGGCCACGATGATCACGCCGAAGAGGACCTGGCGGACCGCCTCGGGCATCTCGAGGACCGTGAGGAGGGTCGTCACGACCGTCAGGATCAGTGCGCCTGCGATCGTCCCGGAATAGCCGCCGCGACCGCCCATGATCGACGTTCCGCCGATGACGGCGGCGGCTACAGACGGAAGAACCGACTGCTCGACGAGGCTCACGGTGGCGGTGTTGTTGAGACCAGCGATGAGGATTCCCGCGATTGCCGCAAGGATGCCCGACAGGATGTAGAGGGCGACATGGACCTGCCCGACGCGCGCTCCGGCCAACCGTGCCGCGATCGGGTTGTCGCCGACGGCAAAGAGCAGCCGACCATACCCGCTCCGTCGCAGACCGATGACGATCAGGACGGCGATTGGCACGAACGCGATGATGCTGTGGGGCACGAACGCGAACGAGATCCCTGAGCCGAGCCACTGGATTGCCTCGGGAATCTGCGTGCCGGACCGGACCATGGCGAGCTGATAAACCGACATCAGCCCGAGCACGACCAGGCTCATCCCCAGCGTCATGATCAACGGGTGGACCTTGAACACGCCGATACCGATCCCGTTGATGAGCCCGGCGATCACGGCGGCGACGAGGGCGACGGCGATCGCCACGACCGGACCGTGCCCGGACACCAGCGTTGCCATCAGGAAGGCCGCCATCGACGCCACGGCACCGACCGACAGGTCGATCCCACCGGTCAGCATCGCGAGGGTCTGGCAGGCGGCCAGGATGGCGAGCGGGATCGCGGATCGAAGCGTCGTGGCGACCCAATTGCCGTTCACGATCCCGGGCTTCGCCAGTTCGAGGAACACGACCAGGCCGGCGAGGAGGATGGCGAGAGGGATCAACGGCTGATCGCGCACGATCGGGCGCCAACCGCCGCCCGTCATGTTCGCGCCGCGCGGCGTCACGCTGCGCGGCCGTCCGGACGTACCGGTCATGCCCGTACCCGGCGCATCGCGACCAGACTGCCGAGCATCACCACGCCAATGAGGATGGCGCCCTGGACCGCGGTCGACCAGTTCGGGTCGACGCCGGCGAAGAACAGGTCCGTTCGGACGAGGGCGAGGACGATGACGGCGATGATCGGTCCGAGGACCCCGCCGCGGCCGCCGGCCAGGCTGACCCCGCCGAGCACGATGGCGGCCACGCTCTGGAGCGTGTACGACCCGGGCACAGGCGCTCCGACCCCGCCCGTGGCGGTGAGTGCCAGCCCACCCAGGGCCGAGAAGAACCCGGTCAGCGCGTAGGCGGCGATCTTCGTCGGCGCGACGGCGACGCCGCTCCTGAAGGCCGCCAACGGGTGACTCCCGATCGCGTAGAGCGACAGGCCGAGCCTCGATCGCCGCAGGGGCAGCCAGACGACCGTAACGAGGACCGCCAGCACGATCAGGGCCTTCGGCAGCCACGGGTTCCCGAGGGGCCCCGAGATGATCGCCATGAGCCACGGGGCAGCGCCGCCGCCCGGGGTGTTCAGGATGAGTAGTGCGGCACCGGCCCATACGAACGACATCGCGAGCGTGACGACGATATCCGGGACCTTCGTCACGACGACGAGGGCCCCGTTGACTCCTCCGACCACGAGTCCGAGGAGCAGCACACCCACGACCACGACGACGCCGAATGCGTCGCCCTGATCCTTCATCATGACGGCCGACGTCACGCTCGCGAGCGCCATCATCGACCCGACCGAGAGGTCGATGCCGCCCGATATCACGACGATGGCCTGGGCGACCGCGGCGAATGCGATCGGCACAATGTTGATCGAGAGGGCCACGATCCCGCCCGCACCGTAGTTCGGGTTGAGCAGCTTGGTAATCGCGAGGAAGGCGACCAGCAAGCCGACCAGGCCCAGGGTCCAGCCATTGCGCCGGACCAGCCCGAGCGCCGTCGCCACGGCGCTGTCGGGCTGCCCGATTGCCGGGGTCGCTGCGCTCATCGGTCGCCTCCGGTTTGTGTCCCGGTCGTGACGGCAGTGGCTTCGGAGGTGCCGGCTTCTGCTGCCACCTCGGCGGCCACCGGCTCGCGCGTCGGAGCGTCGGGCTTCAGGTCGTAGGCGGCGCGCAGGAGCGTCGGCTCATCGGCCTCGTCAACCGGGATCTCGGCGACCACCCGGCCCCTGAAGATCACGATTGCCCGGTCACACGCAAGCTGGATCTCGTTGAGCTCCGAGGTGTACAGCAGGACGGCGGCGCCGGCACTCGCCATATCGCGGAGCAGCGCATAGATCTGCTGTTTGGTGCCGATGTCGATCCCCCGGGTCGGGTCGAAGCAGAGCATCGTGCGGACGCCCCCGGCGACCCACCGGGCGATCGTCACCTTCTGCTGGTTGCCGCCCGACAGGCGACGGACCTCGGCCGCGGCGCGCGTGTCGATCTGGAGCGTCGCGATCGCCGCGTCAACCTTCAGACGTTCGCTCTGGGCGTCGATCGGGCCCCAGGTCCCGAAGCGCGTCGTGAACGGCAGGGCGATGTTCTCGCGGACCGAGCGCTGCATGAGGAGGGCCTCCGCCCGGTCGGCTGGAACGTACACGAGTCCGGCCCGGATCGCGTCCGCGGGATGGCGAAACGAGACGGTTACGCCGCCGACGATCAGCTCGCCACCGTCCGGCCGCTCCGATCCGGCCAGGATGTCGAAGAGCTCGTCCTGACCCTGGCCCTCGAGAGCGACGACGCCGAGAACCTCGCCCGGATAGAGGTCGAATGAGACGTCCGAGAGCTTCGTCCCGGACCGGAGATTACGAGCGCTGATCCGGGGGACGACATCGGCGACGCGGCCGGTGGACGCCGTGACATCGGCCACCCGCGCCGGCAGGTCGCGGACCATGTCGCCGAGCATGAGGGCCACGATCTCGTGTTCGGATCCCGCGGTGACATCGACGACACCAACGGTCTGGCCCTCTCGGAGGACGGTGGCCCGGTCGCACACGGCGGCGATCTCGATCATCCGGTGCGAGATGAAGATCACCGATCGATCGGTGCCGCGCTGGCCGGCCACGACCTCGAGAACTCGCTCGGTGAGATTCGCCGGCAGAGCCGCTGTCATCTCGTCGAGGAGGAGGACGTCCGGCTCGATGGCCAGAGCGCGTGCAAGGTCGATGATCCGGAGCGAGGCGAGCGGCAACTCGCGGACCAGAGCAGCCAGGTCCAGGTCCGGGAGGCCCAGCTCATTGAGCCAGTGGCGGGTTGCCTCGATGGGCGACTGCGTGAGGCGCAGATTCGAGCGGACATCGAGGTCCGGGATGAGGGCCGGCTCCTGGTAGACCGACACGATTCCGCCGCGTCGAGCCTCGGCCGGCGAGTGCGCCCGGAAGGGCTTGCCGCGGACGAGGATGGTGCCGTGGTCCGGTCGGACGCCACCGGTGAGGATCTTGACGAGAGTGCTCTTACCGGCGCCGTTCGCGCCCATGAGGGCGTGGACCTCACCGGGACGAACCGCGAGCGAGGCCGATCGGAGGGCAACGACCGCGCCATAGTGCTTCGCCACGTCCGTCGCTCGCAGGAGGAGGTCGGATGGGCCGATGTCGGAGGGGCCAGTGTCAGGTTCGCCGTCGAACACAGGTCAGGTCGTCCTCGCGCCTACAGGCAGTTGGGTACGGGGGTGCCGGCGGAGCCGG
>JAYTWS010000210.1:0-7456 GCA_043743315.1 Chloroflexota bacterium
GTCACCAGTCGTACGGACCCGAGCGAGCCGGCGGCGACCGTCTCCCGCATGTGCTGGTGCACGGGGTAGAAGCGGATGTTGAAGTTCACGGCGTTCACGAGCCCCGACGCCTCCGCGAGGCGGACCAGGTCGGCCGACTCGGCGGCCGTCATCGCGAGTGGCTTCTCGCACACCACGTGCTTGCCAGCGGCCAGAATGGCCGCGGCCTGCGGCACGTGAAGGTTGTTGGGCGAGGTGATGTGGACGACCTGCACGGATGGGTCCGTGAGGATGTCATCGAGGGATCGATAGGCCTGCGCGACGTTGAGCGCCTCGGCCCGCGCCGCGCCTCGCTCGGGCGTGCTCCCCAGCACGCCGCGCACCACGACGCCGATCCGCCGGAGGGCTTCGACGTGGACGGTCCCGATGAACCCGGTCCCGATGACCGCGGCACCGATATCGGCGAACCTGACGATCAAGCTCCTGTCCTGTGCTGGCGCGTGCGATGGAAGAGCGCGCTGCAACTGTCTAGACGATCTAGATGTTCGAGGTCCCCATCCTGGACCGATCCGCGACTGCCTCCGAAGTCCGGATCGTGTTCGCCGCGATCAGGAGTTCATGGCTGCCGAGAGGCGCATCATACTTTAGCGCGTCAAGAGCATAAGTGGCTCTGCCCAAGCGTTCGACGTATGATCCCGGCATGTACGGAGCGCTGCCGGACGAAGCCCTCGATGCGCTCGTCCTCGTCCTCGACGAGATCCGGCTCGGGCGGTCCCGATCGCGGACCGATCTCATCGAGCGCACCGGCCTCGGCCGGGCGATCGTGGCGGGGCGTGTCGCCGAACTGGTCGAACGCGGTCTCGTGGCCGAGGGTGATCTCGGCCCGTCCACTGGAGGACGCCCGCCGCGCCAGCTGACGTTCCGGGGTGAAGCTGGGTACTTCCTGGTCGCTGATCTCGGCGCGACGAGCACGGACGTTGCGATCACCACGCTCGACGGACGGATCCTGAGCCATTACGACGAACCGGCAGTGATCGAAGCGGGTCCCGAAGTCGGCCTTGGCCGGGTTGACGAGTTGTTCGACCAGCTGGTCGCCACGACCCGCGGAGTCCCCGGGCGACTTTGGGGGATCGGTATCGCGGTCCCCGGGCCCGTGGAGTTTGCGACCGGCCGTCCGATCTCCCCGCCCATCATGCCGGGCTGGGATGGCTACCCGATTCGTGAACGCTTTACGAACCGGTTCAGCTCGCCGGTCTGGGTGGACAACGACGTCAACGTCCTGGCGCTGGGAGAGTGGCGGTCCGGGGTCGCGGCCGGGCATGACGATGTCGTCGTCGTCAAGATCGGGACGGGGATCGGGGCCGGCATCATCGCCGACGGCCGCCTTCACCGCGGCGCCCAGGGCAGTGCTGGCGATGTCGGCCACATCCAGGTTGTCGAGGACCCATCGATCGTGTGTCGATGCGGCAACGTGGGCTGCCTCGAGGCGCTCGCCGGCGGCGGCGCGCTCGGGCAGGCCGGGGAGCGCGCGGCGCGGGAAGGCCGATCGGCGCGGCTTGCGATGGCCCTCGAGCAGCGCGGCCGGGTCACGGCCGAGGACGTCGCGCGGGCCGCCTCATCGGGTGATTCGACCGCGGTCGCGCTCCTCCAGCAGGCCGGTCGCCATATCGGCGGGATGCTGGCGAGCATCGTGAACTTCTTCAATCCTTCACTGATCGTCGTGGGCGGCGGCGTGGCGAACAGCCCCGACCTGCTGCTCGGCTCCATTCGCGAAACGGTTCATCGACGATCGCTCCCGCTCGCGACGCGGGACCTGCTGATCCAGCGTTCATCGCTCGGCGGCCTCGCCGGCGTGATCGGCGCCTCGGCGATGGTCGTCGACCAGCTCTTCGCCCGTGACGTCATCGGTCGCTGGATCGAGGCCGGCCAACCGGCCGGGTTGGTCGAGGGCGAGGGCGTCGCCTGATCGATCGGGATCGTGCCCGTCCCCGGCTTCGTCGGCGCGGCGAGAGCCACCGGCGACGGACCTAGGCTGCGTCGACGACCCGGTCACTGAAATCGCCCGTCGCGGGATCCTTCAGGATGAGCTTGGTTCGACCGTCCGGTAGCCGTTCTCGCTTGATGACGGTATGGCCCTCGAAGGTTTCCGGTGACTTCTTGATCCGCGGCGTCGCGCCTCCCCGCCACTCGAACAGCTCGACCGGTGCCCAGGCGCGCGTCCGGGCCGATTCGTAGGCCGCATCCATGACCGCGTTGACGACATAGCCGTCGTAGAACGTCTCGCGCGGCGCGCGACCCTCCTCGAGGGCGTCGAACATGTCCGAGAACATGTCCACATAGCCGAGCTCCGCGACCTCGTCGCCGACCGGGAACAGCCAGCCGGCCGAGGTCTCCGCCTTCTCGGCGATGTAGCCGCCCTCGCTCCCGGCACTGAACATCTCGAACCCGGTCCGGAGGAAGTGGTTGAGCCAGATCGTGCCGTGGGTGCCGGCCACCTCGTCGCGGAGGTCCATGCCGCCCCGGAACGTCCAGCTCACCTCGAACTGGCCGATGGCCCCGGATTCGAAACGGATCAGCGCGATCGCGTTGTCCTCGTCATCGATCGGGTGGACCAGGGTGTCGATCGCGCACATTACTTCGACGGGTCGATTGCCTTTGCCGACGAAGTTCCGGATGATCTCGATGCAGTGGCAGCCGAGATCGATGATCGCGCCACCGCCGGTCAGCCGCCCGTCCCAGAACCAGGCACTGTGCGGGCCCGGGTGGGTCTCGCGGGAGCGAACCCAGGTCACGTCCCCGATCGCGCCAGCTTCGACGGACCGGACCGCCTTGAGGGTCTTTGGCGTATAGCAGAGGTCCTCGAGATAGCCGCCGAAGACGCCCGCTTTCTCCACGGTCTCGAGCATCCGTCGAGCTTCCTCGGCCGTTCGGCCGAGCGGCTTGGTACACAGGACCGCCTTGCCCGCGGCGGCCGCCAGGCCGACGGCCTCCTCATGCATGTAGTTCGGCAACCCGACAACCACGACATCCGTGTCCGGGTGCTCGATCGCGGCACGAAGGTCGGTCGTGTGTTCGGGGATGGCCCATCTTGCCTGGAAGGCCTTCCCGCGATCCTCGGACCTGGAGAACACGACCTGGACCCGGTCCCGCCCCCGCTGCCCATGAAGCGTGGCGGTATAGAAGTCGCCGATGAGCCCGGTTCCGAGCATGGTGACGGCGTGACTCTTCATGATGATGCCTCCTTCTCGGTTCGGACTGGTTTCGCATGGAGCGTTGGCCGCGCCTTGATCGCGCCTGGATTCATGGCCGCGGTTCGGCGAACGCGAACGCCCGGGCCGGGTTGGCGATGAACATCATGGATCGAGCGGCCTCGTCCAGGCCCCGCTCGGCCATCGAAGCACTGAACCCGCGAAGGAGGAACGGCAGGCCCGGCCCGCCGCCGTACGACGTGTAGTACCGCTGGCGCGCCGCGTCCATACCGAGCATCACCTGGCCGAGGCGACCGTCCTCGGCCGCCCACTCGAGGAGCGCGAGCGTGCCGTTGTCACGGTCGCCCCACCGGAAGGCCTGGTCGTAGACCACGAACGCGCCCGTCTCGAAGATGGACCGTTGGTACCCGCGATCGAGGACCTTGTCGACGTGGCTCAGTGAAATGCTCGCGGGCGGGACGCCGCTCGCCATCAGGAGCGCCACCTGCTCGAGCGCACCTGAGCCGGCCTCGCAGTGGGTGTGGACGGGGACACCGACCCGCAGATGCGCGGCTGCTGCCGCACGGAAGATCGGCACGTCCCGCTCCGAGGGACCGCCCGCGCTTCCCGCGATCTTGATGAGGCCGGCCCTGATGGCCGTCCGCTCGACGATCGGCCCGCCATAGTCCCGCCGGTCGATGCCATCGACGATGTCGGCCACGAACAGCGCGGCGATCTCCTCGTCCGTCGCTCGCCGGCTCCAATGCCACGGGCCGTAGAACTTCTCGTGATGCAGCCCGGTCGAGCCGATGACCTGCACCCCGCTACGCCGTGATAGCTCGGCCAGCAGCAGTGGATTCCGCCCGCAGTCCGCCGGCATCGCGTCCACGACGGTCCTGAGTCCCAGCCGGGCCCCGGCCTGCAACTCCGCGGTCAATCGATCCGCGTCGACAAGAAGAAAGTCCGGTGACATCGCGACCGCTCCGCCACCGTCGATGACGAGATGCTCGTGGGCGTAGGTGATCCCGAGCAACGACGGCTCGATGTCGCCGAGGACGGTCCGGACGAAGCTCATGCCGGCGCTCCAGCCAAGATCGTCAGGATCGCGCCCGCATCGAGCAGCGTCCTGCGCAGCTCATCGTGCGCCACGGCCCGGACCGCTCCGTCACGCGAGCCGGTCGTGACCGCGAGTGCCGCCGCGGAGCCCGCAGCCTGGCCCATCGCCATGCACTGGGCCATCGATCGCACCGACGCATGGGCATCGTGGGTTGCCGAAAAGCATCGCCCGGCCACCAGGACGTTGCGCGCGTCCCGCACGACGAGAGATCGAAACGGAATCCCGACCGCCGAGCCGGGCGGCAGATAGGTCCAGCGTGTGTCCGGCCCGGCCCGATGGTCCTCGATCGGGGCGCCGCACAGCCCGATCTGGTCCTCGAACTGGCGGGCGGCGAGGACGTCGTTGCGGGTCAGGCGGACGTCGCCATGGACCCGTCGCGTCTCGCGGATACCGATCCGGGTTCCGAGGGCGACCAGCGCCGCCGTTTCATAGCCCGGCACGCGATCCACCAGGAATCGGGCGTACTCCAGGGCCTGGCGGCGCCCCTCGATTTCCGCCCCGGTCAGGAACGCAGGATCCGTGGTGTTCACGATCCGCCCCGTATCGTCCATCCGGTTCGGATCGAGGCGGGTCATGACGGTCGCGGTGACGCCGTCGATCGGCGTGACATGGTCGCTGCCCTCGCGCCGCGGCAGGTCGTAGCCGTCATTCGCCGCGTCCGCCATCAGCGCATGGAGCTCGTGCTTCGTGATCGACCGGCGTCGGGCGCCATCCACATTGGCCATCCGGAACGTCGTCGTGAGGGTCTGCGCCGGATCGCTCTCCCCCGCCATCTCGAACCCGAACCCGGCGAACGCGCACAGGTCCGCGTCGCCGCTGGCGTCGACGAAGGCCCGAGCCGCGACCCGCCGGAGCCCTGCCTTCGTGGCGATGAGGATCGACCGGACAAGGCCATCGACGACCTCGGCATCCTGGAGGGTGGCATGGAGGAGGATCTGCACGCCCGCATCGGATACCAGTCGCTCCCAAGCGACCTTCAGGTGCTCCGGGACGTAGGTGACGCCCGTACCCGCTCCGTACGTATTCGGTCGCTCGAGCACCTGCCCGAGGGCGCGGAGTCCCGCGACCACCTCGTCCGCGATTCCGCCCACGACCTTGATCGGCTCCTCGCCTGGCGTCCAGAACCCGTAGAACGTGTCGAGGACGGCGGTGCCTGTTCCGCCGAGGAATGGCATCTGCTCGACGAGGACGACCGAGGCGCCGCCTCTGGCCGCAGCGATGGCGGCCGTCGACCCGGCCGAACCGGACCCGATGACGCAGACATCGCCCTCGGCGATAAGCGGCACAGCCCGAGCCCAGCCGGGCGTCACGACGCCATCTCCCGGCGCGTGTCCGCCATGGGTCGGACCATCACGATGCCCTGCTCACGACCCGGCCTCGGGTGACACCGACGCGACGGACCATCCCCCGTCGACCTTGAGGACCTGTCCGGTGACGGCGCACGCCTCATCGGACAGCAGATAGACGGCGGCATGGGCCACTTCGTCGGGATCCATCATCGACCCTGCGAGCGGCTGCTTGCGGGCCGCGTACTCCTGGATCGCCAGATCATCGGCCGCACGGCGCGCCATGGGCGTCGCGGTCAGGCCCGGGGCCACGACGTTCACGCGGATCCGATCCGGGAGATAGGTCGCCGCCATGGTGGTCGCAAGGGCATTGATCGCGCCCTTCGCCGCAGCATAGGCATGGGTGGCGAAGAACTCGGGCGCCGGGTCCGTGGATGTCACGCTGCCCATCAGGAGAATGGCTCCGCGCGACCCGGATGCATTCGGTTCCTGGATCCGCATTCGCATGACGACCGATCGGCAGACCAGGGCCTGCGAAGTCAGGTTCAACTCCAGCGTTCGATCCCAGGCGTCGCGCGTCATCGTATGAATGGGGCCGTCCCCGAAACGCCGGCCACTCCCCCCGGCGACCGAGAACAGGCCGTCGATCCGTCCGAAGCGAGTCGCGCATGCCTCGATCGCCAGCTCGGTTTCGGCGCCGTCCGTCAGGTCGGCACACGCCCATCCGGCTCGATCTCCGAGCGCCGTCGCGAGCTCGCTGGCATGCGCCGCGGTCCTCGAGATCACGAACACGTGGGCGCCCTCCATGGCGAAACGGCGAGCCGCTGCCGCCGCGATGCCGGTCGACCCGGTGACGACGATCGTCCGGCCGTCGAGACGGTTCATGGCCGATCCGCCCGCAGCAGCTCGTCGGCGGCGCGGGCATCGGTCACGAGGACACGGACGATCCCGGTCCTCAGCGCGCCTCGCAGGGCGAGGGCCTTGTCCGCCCCGGTTGCCACGGCGATGACGTGCGGGATCCGGCGGAGGGCCTCTGCCGAGATCGCAATGGCCCTGGCGGCAAGCTCGGGGCCCACGAACCGCCCTTCGACATCGAATGGGTGGACCAGCAGGTCGCCGACCGCACCGGCCGCCTCGAGGCCCGCCAACTGATCGGGCATGAATGCTCCGGATCGAAGCAGCGACGAATGCCTGGCGGGACTCCCGCCCCGGCTCATGTCGGTCGGGCGCACGGCCGGCGCCCGCAGTCCCGCCGCATCGCCTGCATCGGGGGTGAAGGCGCCGATCCCGATGACCGCCACCGACAGCCGATCGAACCACGCGAGGGTGTCCGCGATCTCGGGCTCGCGCGCGAGCGCCGCTCGGAGCGAATCGCTCTCGACGAAGGTCGGGGCGTGCAGGGCATGTGCCCGGCCCCCGAGCCGTTCGGCGAGAAGACGCGACATGTCGCCCGGCGCCGTACCGATACCCATCGCAGCCGAATTCCCGGCCAGCTGGACCACGTCGATGGAGGGGTCCGTGCGGGATGGCATCGCCGCCACGACGCGCGCCACGGTGGAACCCCAGGCCACGCCGATCGATTGCCCGCTCTCGAGAAGGCCGTCCACATGCTCGGCAGCGAGCTGGGCAGCCGCACCCTGGGGGTCAGCCGTGTCGGTGGCGACGATGCACAGGTCCAGGTCGAAGTGCCGCTCGACGGCCCGGCCGAGGTCACGATCCCGGGCAGGGGCATCGCGGAACTCGATCCGCACGATCCCATCGGCGAGCGCGCGGTCCAGGAGCCGCGCCACCCGGAACCGCGAGATGCCCAGCCGGTGTGCGATCTCGATCTTGGAGAGCTGCCGATCGAAGAACAAGCGGGCCACCTGACCGGCAGGCGTGTCGGC
>JAYTWS010000211.1:0-4716 GCA_043743315.1 Chloroflexota bacterium
TGGAGCAGCACGCCCGGGTGCTCGCCGTCCTGGAGCCGGTACCAGACCGTGCCGTCCGGCCGGACCCGGGCCCCCGAAACGGATCCCGGCCGCGTGGGCAGCGTGGTCACCGTTCCGCTCGCCAGGTCGTACCGATGGAGTCGATGGCGTCCGCCGACCAGCTCAACGAGCAGCAGCGCGGACCCGTCGGGCCACCAGTCGCTCACCTCGGTGCGATTGGACCAGGGCAGCGGGAGGTCCTCGATGTCGGGACTGGACGGGCGCCAGATGGCCGGCGCGGACTCGCCTCGCCGCTCGTGAATGATGGCCAGCCGCTGGTCGCCACGGATCGGGGACCAGGCCGCGGCCATGAGCGACTTGCCCTCGTCGCGCAGATCGGCCACCGGGGCTCCGGTCCGGGAGTCGATGATTCGCAGGGCCGGGTGAATGAGGTCCCCATGTTCGCCGTGCTCGATCGCGATGAGTGTTTCATCTGCCGAGAGGCCGGCCAGCTCGGTGCCACCGTGAATGGTGGCATCCGCGCCACCGAGGAGGAGCGCGTCGGAACTGGCCGCAAGGCGCTTCGCCTTGCCGGAGTCATCGATGACGTACAGACCGAAGCCCGAATCGGTGCTGATGACCAGAACGGACCGCTCCCGGCCCGGCGCCATGCCCTCGTCCCAGCCAGTCGGCAGGCCCTCGGCGAGCGGCTCGGGTTCGCCGCCCGCGAACGGGGCTGCCACCCATTCGCCGGCCTCCGAGCCGGTCGTGTCGCGATGCCACAGGACCCACTCACCGTCGGCGCTGACGTGGCCTGAGACGAGACCGATCGGCTCGGTCGTGATCTGCCGGTGCACGCCCGACGCGAGATCCCACGAGTTGAGCTGGTAGATGCCACTCGCCGAGGAGACGTAGACGAGCCGGTCGGGAGCGCTCCGCGACCAGGTCGGGAAGCCGATCACCGGTGCCCGGAAACGGCGTTGCCAGCGTGGCGTCGAGTCGGTCACGTGATCAAAACCTCCTGGGTCCGGGACTGCTGCGAGTGGCTGCTGAGCGTGGCTGCTGCGAGTGGCTGCTGAGCGTGGCTGCTGCGAGTGGCCGCCGCCGTGGCCGCAATAATGACCTCTCACGGCGCCCGTTGGAGCAGGATCGCCGCAGTCAGCAGGATCTGGCCCAGATGGTAGGGGACCATCACGCTGAGCCGGTGCCACGCCGGCGCCTTGTCAAGCGATTCGGGCGCCTCCACGAACTGGCGCCAGCCGAGGACGGCGTCCGACGCCACGAACAACCACGCGCCCGCGGCCGCGACCCACGAACCACTCGCGGTCGCTGCGATCGCCATCAGGATGATGGCCGCGAAGTACACCGCCACGGGACGTCGCATCCCGGCCGTGGCTGCGCCACGCAGGATCGGCCGGCCCGCCAGAACGAGAACGGCAACCCCGACCACGCCTCCGATGGCCGCCTCGGACGCGTGGAGCGGCCCGAGCAGGAACGCGGCGAGGTAGGCCACGTGGGCGAGCAGGAAGGCCGTGAGTCCGGCGCTGAATCGGACCGGCGGCAGGAGCAGAAGGTCGCCGAACAGGGACGCCCCGAGTGCCCCTGCGAGGAGCAGGCTCACGGGCTGCGCCTCCGGATCGCCGAACAGCGCGGCGGCGATGAGGGCCGCGATCACGGCCGGCTTGGCGATGCGCTCACGCCGGTCGTCACCCCGTGCCACCGCGTACCAGTCCGCGCCCGCAACCACCGCGGACACGCCAAGCAGCACCACTTCGAGGTTCGTCACGAACGGGTGACCCGGGCCGAGGGAGCGTTCATCCCGGGTATGATGCCCCACGTGACGAACGAACCAGCGAACCTCCGGCCATGGTCGGGAGACCGCGGGCCGGCCGGATGGGGACTCGGCGACGGACAGGCTATTCCGTGGGAGTACGCAGCAGCCCCCGAGGCCCGCGACATCGTCAAGCTCCAGGATCGCTACGGCCTGTTCATCAACGGCAAGTTCAGCGAGGCCTCCGACGGCGCGGTCTTCGAGACGATCGACCCGTCCACCGAGCAGAAGCTCGCGGACGTCGCGCGCGCCACGCCCGCGGACATTGACCGCGCTATCCGCGCCGCCCGGCGCGCCCAGAAGCGCAGTTGGGGCTCATTGCCGGGTCGCGAGCGAGCCAAGTACCTGTTCCGTATCGCCCGGATCCTCCAGGAGCGCAGCCGCGAGTTCGCGGTCCTCGAGACCATGGACTCCGGCAAGCCGATCAAGGAGAGCCGGGACGTCGACGTGCCATTGGCCGCGGCGCATTTCTGGTACTACGCGGGCTGGGCGGACAAGCTCGAGTACGCCTTCCCGGGGCGCGTGGCAAAGCCCCTCGGCGTCGCCGCCCAGGTCATTCCCTGGAACTTCCCGCTCCTCATGCTGGCCTGGAAGATCGCACCGGCGCTCGCGGCCGGCAACACGGTCGTCCTGAAGCCGGCATCGACCACGCCCCTGAGCGCGTTGCTGTTCGCTGAAGTCTGTCGCCAGGCCGATCTCCCGCCGGGCGTCGTCAACATCGTCCCGGGCCCCGCTGCCATCGGGATGCATCTCGTCTCGAGTCCCGGCGTCGACAAGGTCGCGTTCACCGGCTCGACCGGCGTCGGCAAGCTCATCCATCGGGCCGTTGCTGGAACGGACAAGGGCCTGACGCTCGAGCTCGGTGGCAAGGCCGCCAACATCGTGTTTGAGGATGCCGCGCTGGATCAGGCCGTCGAGGGCATCGTCAACGGGATCTACTTCAACCAGGGCGAGGTCTGTTGCGCGGGCTCGCGCCTGCTGGCCCAGGAATCGATCGTCGAGCCGCTCATCGAGAAGCTCAAGGACCGCCTCTCGACGATCCGCGTGGGCGACCCGCTCGACAAGAACACCGATGTCGGCGCGATCAACTCGCGCCAGCAACTCGAGAAGATCACCGAGCTCGTGGCGGCCGGCGTCGCCGAGGGCGCGGAGTTGTACCAGCCGAATTGCGAGCTCCCGGACCGCGGCTACTTCTTCCGACCCACCCTCTTCACGAACGTCGCGCAGAGCCATCGGATCGCGAAGGAGGAGATCTTCGGGCCGGTGCTTTCGGTCCTCACCTTCCGGACGCCGGAGGAGGCCGTCGAGAAGGCCAACAACACGCCGTTCGGCCTGTCGGCCGGCATCTGGACGGAAAAGGGCAGCCGAATCCTGTCCATGGCCCGGCGGATGCGGGCGGGGGTCGTCTGGGCCAATACGTTCAATCGGTTCGATCCCGCATCGCCCTTCGGCGGCTACAAGGAATCGGGCTTTGGCCGCGAGGGCGGGTTGCCGGGGCTCCATGCCTACGTCCGGCTGGAGGATCGGTAGGCATGCTCGCTCCTCGGGCGTTGGCCCTTCAAGCGTTGGCCCTTCAAGCGTTGGCCCCCCAAGCGTTGGCCCCCCAGTCCGACAGAGCGCCTATGTGGACATCGTTGCTGGGGTCCGAGTCCGGTGGTGACGCTGGAACCCGCCGTGTGTGCCGGATCCAGGGTGATCACTGGACTGTGAGTCCGGCATCAGCTCCGGCGCGGCCAGTGGACTGGTCTGCCGGTCCAGTCGCGGGAGCGGCCCGCCCGCCGCTGGCCCGCCCGCCGCTGACCCGCCCGCCGGTGGCCCGCTGATGGCGACGCGTCACGAGAAGGCGTTGGGCGTCGCCCGCGTCGCCCGCGTCGCCCGCGTCGATGACGTCGCCGAGCCGCCTCCGCCACGGATTGACGTCCGGAAGACGTACAAGCTGTACATCGGTGGCGCCTTCCCGCGGACGGAGAGCGGGCGCTCCTACCTGATCTCGGCCGCCGACGGCACGCCAGTCGCCAATGCCTGTCGCGGATCGCGCAAGGATGTCCGGGAGGCGGTGCGTGCCGCACGGAAGGCGTTCCCAGGTTGGGCCGACCGGACCGCGATGAACCGCGGCCAGGTCCTGTATCGGGTCGCCGAGCTCATGGAAGGTCGCCGCGACCAGTTCATCGCCGAGGTGGCACAGGCTGAAGGAACCCGCGCCGAACGTGCCCGGATCGTCGTTGACCGGGCCATCGACCGCTGGGTCTGGTATGCCGGCTGGGCCGACAAGATCGCCCAGGTCCTTGGATCGTCCAACCCGGTCGCCGGCAGCTATTTCAATTTCACGATCCCTGAGCCGACCGGGGTCGTCGCCATCGTGGCCCCCGAGACCTCGTCGCTGCTCGGCCTGGTGTCACGCGTGGCGCCGGCGCTCGTCACGGGCAACGCCGTCGTGGTCCTGACCTCGGAAACCCGACCCTTGCCCGCCATCACGCTCTCCGAGGTCCTCGCGACGTCGGATGTCCCAGGCGGCGTGGTCAATGTGATCACCGGGTTCAAGAAGGAACTGGCGCCGGTCCTTGCCGCGCACGATGACGTCGATGCGATCGATGTCTGGGGTGTCGAGGACGCGGCCCGCCGGGAGATCGAACTGCTCGCAACCGACAACGTCAAGCGGATCGCCCACCGGCCCCTCGGCGTCAGGGAGGACCGGTTTGACTGGCTCGATGACCGGGCCACGGAACGGCCGGAGTGGATCGCCGCCTATCTCGAGATGAAGACGGTCTGGCACCCCATCGGGGTGTGAGCGGGGGGAACTCGGCGAGCAGGGGAGGCCGCATGGCGTCGATCATCCATACGGAATCATTGACCAAGACGTATGGCGTCCATCGTGGAATCGTCGACGTCGATCTCGACATTGTCGC
>JAYTWS010000212.1:0-3251 GCA_043743315.1 Chloroflexota bacterium
GGCACGTTGACGGTGGCAGTCACAAAGATGTCGACGGTCTGTCCGGACTGGAGCAGCCCGCCGACGGCGCGATCCTCGGGAATCGTCAGCGATACGGCACGCCAGGCTTCGGAATCTGGCCCGACGGTTTCGTTGGGCTCGAGGATCGAGAATCCGCCACCGCCCGAACTCGATGCCACGAGGTTGGTGGTGACCATCTGGTCCTTGAGCACGGTGACCGCAAGAACCTTGCCGATGAGATCGACGGGCTTCGTCACGACGCCCTCGGTATTGGTGGCGTCGAGCGGCACCTGGCGAACCGCCAGGTCGTCCGGCTCGATCGGCTTGCGGGCCGGGATGGCCCGTGCCGCCACGACGACCGAGACGGTCTGCAGGTCGCCCTGGCCGGCGCTCTGCTGCGCGGCGTTGATGAGGTAGAAGGCGGCCCCGCCCGCGGCGATCGCGAGGATCAGCCCGAGGACGATGATGACCTTCCCGCGGCGCCCGCGTTCCCTGTATTCCATTTCCATGTGTCGCGTTGACCTCCCGAATGGACGCCGAGGCGCCCGCGATATGCCGTGCCCCGTCGGCTAGTTCCAGGGCACCAGTCGCGCCGCCTGACCGCGACGAAGCTGGGGATCGTTCATGTCGGTGATGACCGGCGTGATGGCGTACGCCGAGATCGTGTTGGAGTCCATGGCTGCGATCCGCATGACGGCGAAGCCGGAGATGTCGACGTACTCCTGGTTGCCATTGCCTGACCCGTCCACCTTCAAGGTGACCTGGATCAGGTGGGTGACCTTTCGGGAGGTGGAATCCCCGTTCATCCCGGTCGAACGGACCGTGAGCGTGTAGAGGCCTGGCGCCATCGTTCCGGCGTTGACGGTGAGGGTTGATACGGCACCGGTCTTCGTTGGTGAGACGCTCGACGACGAGAAGGAGATTGACCCGATACCCGCGGGCAGGGGCGTGTCCACCGACAGCGTCACGGGATTTCCAAAGTTCGTGTTCTTGTCCGGCGCGTTCACGAGCTGGAGGGTGAAGGTCGCCGTCCCGCCGCTGGCGACGTCGGCCGTCGAGATGTCGGAGGTGACCACGAAGTCGCGGGTGACCGTCCCGATCTTCAGCATCATCGGCTGGACCTTGGTCGTGAGATATGGGCTGCCGGCCTGGCCCTGCGCCCAGATCGTGTAGATCCCGGGTGTCGCCCCGGACGTGACGATATTGGTGAGGCTGACGTTTGCGCCGGAACCGAGGGACGGCGTGACCGGGTTCGGGTTGTAGGTGATCGCCGCGCCGCCGCTGATCGCCCCCGTCGTGAGCGGATTCTGCGGGTCGAGGAGGTCGGCCAGTGTGGACAGGGTCACGACGCCCGAGAAGGCCTGATTGCGTGACACCTTGAGGCTGCCCGCGTTGGCCGTCGTGCCGCTCGCGGGCAGGTCGATCTCGCCGGGCGGTGTGATCGTGAAGTCGGGGATGGCCATGACGTTGCCCGGGTACACCGCCACGAGAATCTGGTCACCGAGCGCGTAGCGGGACTGGACGGCGTCGATGACGACTCCGGTCGCGTTGCCGGACATGATCGCGACCTGGTCGTTCGGGTCGGGCGGGGAGACGATCGACGGGAACATCGGCCCGGGATACCCGGAGGCGACCCAACCGGCCTCCATGGCCTTGAGCGTGTTCGCGTTGGTCGAGGCGGTGACGTCGTTGTAATAGAGCTGCGAGCCCACGGCCTGGAAGTTGCGGATGTCGAGGGCCACGAACCCACGGAAGTCCGCGCCATTACCCGGCTGGGCGCCCTGGCCGAGGATTGCCAGGATCGGCCCGTGGTTCGTGATGTCCGCGCCGGGATCCGCGCCGTTGAAGGCGGCCCCGGCGTTCGGGGCGGAGCGCAGGCTCGCGTCAGTCTCGTTTCCCAGGCACGAGGTGGCTGCCGTGGCGAAGTAATCCGTGAACCAGCTCGGGTTATCCGAGCACGGATACGTGGCGCTCGCGTTCGGACCGGGCGTGTTCACGAAGCGCCGGACCGCGATCGGGAGGAGGTCACCCTGGAGGAGCGACATCGCGCGCGCCCCAATAGGCTGATTGCCCAGGCCGATCACCCGGCCGAATGTGTAGTTGATGCTGTTCTGCAGGGCAACGCGGACCGTGCCGCCCGAGATCAGGATCCCTTCGGACAGGTAGGACGGATCGCCACTGTGCCCCGCCTCGTAGACGGGCGTGGCCGGTGGCAGGGACGGCACGATGCCGTTCGGGTCGGCGCCGAAGTTCTGGGTCAGGGTGTTCTCGGCCGCAATCCGTGCGTTGACATCCGAGTCGCCACGGATCAGGGCATTTGCGGCTGCGAGGACTGCCGAATCGGCCGCGTTCTGGAGAAACCGCCGCTCGCTGTAGAACCGTCCGATATCGACCGCCACTCCGGCCGCAGTGAGCAGCGCGGTGAGGCCGAGCGCGAACACCACCAGGACCTGGCCGCGGCTCGCCGAGCTGCGGGCAATCAATTGATGACCATGGTGACTTCGCCCGTCAGGACCAGCCGGCCCCCGGCGTCCCGTGGCAACAGGGCACTGATGAGCGGGATCAGGAGATCCTGGTGGTAGCGGACGCGGACGGTGGCGGTCTGGCCGACCCGCGCGTCACTCTGGCTGATACCCGACGGCAGGGCATACGTGACCGTGAGGTCGCCGTTCGAAAAGGCATCTCCGGTCTGCGACCAGGTGCTGGTGGTCGTGAACCATGGCCCGCTCGGTGACAACAGGTTCATCGAATTCTGGATGGTGGTCCTGATCGCGGCGTTCCGGGCCGCGTCGTTCTGGGCCTTGCTCAGGCCCTGCGAGTAGACGTAGATGGACCCGTCGCGAGCACCCTCACGGGTCGCGTTTGCGATGGTGATGTAGGAGTTGAAGATGAATCCGAACTGGATGATTCCGAGCAGGATCAGCAGCAGGGGGGTCAGGACCAGGGAGAACTCGACCAGGCTCTGCCCCTCCGTCCCGGAGCGGTGACGACTGGCCCGCTCGCGGCGGGCGAGGATGCGCATGCCGTGACAGATGCCTTCCGTGCGACGCGTGTCCCACGAGTCTCCGGCCGTCCGATCGAATGCGAAATAGGCGAGGGGTACGGGGCACTCGCGTCCATCCGTCCCACCGAACAGGTGTTCGAAACGCGCCGTCGGCTGGTAAACTTGGCCCATGCCCGACTTCAAGCTCGTTGCCCCGTTCCAGCCGACCGGTGATCAGCCGCAGGCGATCGCGCGCCTCACGGACGGG
>JAYTWS010000213.1:0-3022 GCA_043743315.1 Chloroflexota bacterium
GCTATGACCCCGCGACCGAATTGCTGATCACCGTCGGCGCGTCCGAGGCGGTCGACCTCGCGCTGCGGGCGACCTGCGATGTCGGTGACGAGGTGATCCTCCACGAACCGTCGTACGTGGCCTATGTGCCGGCGATCGTCTTCGCCGGCGGGACGGCGGTCCGCGTCGCGACACGCTACGAGGACGATTTCGCCCTGGACCCGGCGGCCGTGGAGGCCGCGATCACGCCCCGGACCAAGGCGCTGTTCCTCGGCTACCCGTGCAATCCGACGGGCGCGGTCCTCACCCCCGAGATCCAGGAGGAGCTCGCCCGGATCGCCGTGCGCCACGATCTGCTGGTCTACAGCGACGAGATCTACGACCGACTCGCCTACGGCTCCTATACCCATCGAGCCCTCTCGTCCCTGCCGGGCATGCGCGAGCGAACGATCCTGATGGGCGGGTTCTCGAAGGCCTACGCGATGACCGGCTGGCGGGTCGGGTGGCTGGCAGCCCCCGCCGGCATGCTCGAGGGGATCGTGAAGGTCCACCAGTACGGGATCATGTCCGCACCGACCGTGGCCCAGGATGCCGCGCTCGTGGCGCTCGTTGAGGGCGAGCCGGACGTCGAGCGAATGCTTACCGAGTACGACCGACGCCGGCGCCTGGTCGTGGACGGCTTCAACGCCATGGGCCTCGAGACATTCGAGCCGCTCGGGGCGTTCTACGCCTTCCCGAGGATCACGACGACGGGCCTTGACTCGGAGACCTTTGCCGCGCGCCTCCTCGAGGAGGAGCACGTTGCCGTCGTCCCCGGCGGCGCCTTCGGTGCATCGGGCGAGGGCCATGTCCGGGCGTGCTACGCCACCAGCTACGAGCAACTCGAGGAGGCGCTGCGTCGTATCGGCCGGTTCGTCGAGCGGACACGATCCGCCGAGGGCGGCTGACCCGTGACCCAGGCGTCACTCATCGTCGACGACACAGCCCCGGGAGGACGGCCGGCCGGACTCTCGACGTTCCTCATCACCGACATCGAAGGCAGTACTCGCCTCTGGGAGGAGCAGGGGGCGGCGATGGGCCCGGCCCTGGCCTTGCACGATCGGCTCCTTCGCACGGCCGTGGAGGACGCCCACGGAACGGTGATCAAGACAACCGGCGATGGGCTCCTCGCCGTCTTCGATGACCAGCTTGCCGCGGTCAATGCCGCAGTCAACGCGCAGGTGGCGCTGCGGGACGCGGCCTGGGGCGCCACGGGCGAGCTGCGGGTCCGCATGGCCATCCACAGCGGCACCGCGGAGACCCGCGACGGCGACTATTTCGGCCCTGCCCTGAACCGGGCCGCCCGGATCCTGGCCATCGGTCATGGCGGCCAGGTAATCCTGTCGGCGGTGGCTGCGATATTGGCTCGCGACCGTCTCCCGACGACCATGGACCTACGCGACCTGGGATCACACCGTCTCCGGGATCTCGACCGCCCGGAGCAGATCTTCCAGCTCGTCGTTGACGGCCTGGCGTCCGACTTTTCGCCGCTCCGCTCGCTGAGCACGCGCCGATCGAACCTCCCGGTCCAGGTCACATCCTTCGTCGGGCGTGAGTCGGACCTCGCCGACGTAAAGGCTCTCGTGCTGCGTCATCGCCTCGTGACGCTCATCGGAACCGGCGGCACCGGAAAGACGCGGCTCATGCTCGAGGCGGCAACCCAGATCGAAGATCGCTTTCCCGACGGAACGTGGCTTGCCGAGCTGGCCCCGCTGACGGACCCGTCGCAGATCGCCTCAGAGATCGCTCGTGCCCTCGGCGCGCCGGAGGTGCCCGGACTGCCGGCCATCGCGATCGTGACGGCCTTTCTGGCCGACAAGGACCTGCTCCTGCTGCTCGACAACGCCGAACATCTCGTTGACGGTGTGGCGACCATCGCGGGCGGGCTGCTCTCGGCGGCGCCGCGCCTGCGCATCATCGCCACGAGTCGCGAGGCGCTGGCCGTCCCCGGGGAGGCCGTGCATCACTTGAAGTCGCTGTCGTGCCCCATTGTTCACCGTCGCGGCGCCGGCACGGACGAGACCTCGCCCGGCGACTTCGAAGCCGCCGTCGCGACCGAGGCGGTCCGCCTGTTCGCGGAGCGCGCGAGCACCGTCGACCCGGGGTTCACGCTCAGCCACCAGAACGTCGGCTCGATCACGGAGATCTGCCGGCGACTCGATGGCATCCCCCTGGCCATCGAGCTCGCTGCGGCAAGGGTCTCGGTGATGTCGACGGAGGACATCGCCCTTCGCCTCGGTGACCGATTTCGACTGCTGGCGGGCGGGCGACGGACCGCCGTGCCTCGCCAGCAGACGCTGCATGCCCTGATCGACTGGAGCTGGGACCTCCTGACCGACGACGACCGACGGCTCCTGCGGCGACTGTCGATCTTTGCCGGCGGCTGGACCGCCGGGGCCGCGGCGCGGACGGTCGGAGACGGGCCCGACGCGATGGACCAGATCGAGCTGGTCGACCAGCTCTCGAGGCTCGTCGATCGCTCGCTCGTCATCGTCGATCGCGGCCCGACGACGCGCTACCGCATGCTCGAGACGATTCGCCAGTACGCCCGCGAGAAGTTGGTCGAGGCCGGCGAGGTCGGATCGGTGGCCGATCGGCATTTCACCACGTTCGCCGCCCTGGCGGCTGCCGCGGAGCCCGAACTCCGCGGGCCGGCGATGGCGGACTGGCTCGACCGGATGGACGCCGACGCGGAGAATCTCGGCGCAGCCATGGAATGGGGCCTCGAGGCCAGCCCGTGGCCGGCCGTCCGGATGGCACGCGATCTCCTGACCTACTGGTCAGTCCGCGTCGCCTCGGATGACGACGACGCGCGCACGATCGCCGCTATCGAGATCGCGCGCGCCCGGACCGTCGGGCAGACCGACGTCGACCCTGCTGACCAGGCACTCGCGGCATGGTTGCTCGGACAGGCCGCGTGGCACTGGGGTTCGTCGGGACGGGCGAGCGTCGGCATCGCGTGGGCCCGAGAGGCCGTCACGCTGGCGAGGGCAAGCGGCGACGC
>JAYTWS010000214.1:0-8163 GCA_043743315.1 Chloroflexota bacterium
AGCGACTCGTCGGGGCAGCCCAGGACCTGAAGATTCCCGTCGTGATCCCGAGGCCCGGCCTGTGCACCGACAACGGAGCCATGATCGGCGCAGCAGGAGCACGACGGTTCGCGGCCGGCGAACGGGCGGGCCTCGACCTGGATGCGCGGCCGTCGCTGCCGCTCGCGCGACGGTGAATTCGGACCCTGCGGCCGCGGGCCATCCCTCGCGGCTCGATCCGCTGGCCGTGCGGCGCCTGCTCCGCGACGAGAACCTCCGAGCTCGTCACTCGCTGTCGCAGAACTTCCTGGCCGACCCGGATGTCCTGGAGGCGATCCTGGCCGAGGCCGACGCCGCGCGCGGGGACCGGATCCTCGAGATCGGGCCCGGTCTCGGCATCCTGACCGGCGCGCTACTCGGAGCCGGAGCCGCGGTGACGGCCGTCGAGCTCGACTGGCGACTGGCGGCCCTCGTCCGGAAGCGCCTCGCCGATGCCGTCGAACGTGGGAACGAGGATCCGCGCGGACCTGGAGCGCTCCGCCTGATCGAGGGCGATGCGCTGGACCAGGACCTCCCGAACCTCGTCGAGTCGCCGTTCAGCGTCGTCGCCAACCTGCCGTACCACATCACCAGTCCGATCCTGCATCGACTGCTCGACGCCGCGCCCCGGCCGACCCGGATGGTGCTGATGGTCCAGTGGGAGGTCGCGCAACGAATCGCCGCGCCACCCGGCCAGATGAGCTACGTGTCCGTCTTCGTCCAGTACCACGCCACGGTGCGGATCGCCCGCAGGGTGGCGGCGGACGCGTTCGAGCCTGCCCCGAGCGTGGCTTCGGCGGTCATCGTCCTGGAGCCGTACCAACGCGCAGGGATCGGACACCCGCCCGTGCCGGACGAGGATGCCCTCTGGGCACTGGTCCAGGCCGGGTTCCGAGAGCGGCGGAAGATGGTCAGGAATGTGCTCGGGCGCCAGCTCCGCGTCGGGCAGCCCCGTGTCGATGCCGCGCTCGCCGGTGCCGGGATCAGCGGGGATCGCCGTCCACAGACGCTCAGCGTTGACGAGTGGATCGCGCTCCATGCCCAGCTCGAGCCCGCCGGTGACTGATCACCCGAACCCCATCGATCCGCGCCTTTCGCCCATGATCCGGGTGGCACCGGCGAAGCTCAACCTGACGCTCGCCGTCACCGGCCGTACACCCGACGGGTTCCATGGCCTGCATTCGGTCATGGTCCCGCTCGCCCTCGTCGATCGCCTGAGCATTGCCCGGGCGCACGGGCCGGCTGACACGCTGACCGTGTCGGGCCAAGCGGGCGAGCCGACCGTCGGGTCGACCGGCGGGCCCTCGATCGGGCCGAGCGCGCGCAATCTCGTGATCCGTGCGATCGCCGCGGCCCGAGCGGCCGTGGGCGGGCAGGTCGAAGCGTGGCCGGTCGCCGCGCGCCTTGACAAGGCCATCCCGATTGCCGCGGGGCTCGGCGGTGGCAGCAGCGATGCGGCCGCCACGCTCGATGCCGTGTTTTCGGCATGGGAAGCGGACGCGGCCATCGACGCCCCGGTGCTGGCGCGGATCCGCGCCGAGCTGGCCGGGAGGCTCGGATCTGACGTCCCGTTCTTCCTCGCCGGCGGCCCGGCCATCATCACCGGCCGGGGCGAGCTGGTCGAGCCGCTGCCCGGCTTGCGCGGACGCACGCCGGGTGTCCTCCTCGTGACGCCCCGGGTCCCGGCCTCGACGCACGACGTGTTCCGGGCCCTCGACGAGGATCCCGAGGCACGGCCCCGCGATTCGGGCAGCACGCGGCTCGCATCAGACCACCTGGCGGTGGAGTGGCGCACCGGCATGCGCGGCGACGCCCTCGTCATCCGTGCCGGTGTGCTCGCGTCGGCCAACGACCTCGCTGCCGCGGCGGACGTCGTGGTCCCGGGGCTCCGCTCGCTGCGGCGATCGCTCGTTCGTCGCCTGGGCCGCCCGGTCGGCCTGTCGGGCTCGGGCCCGACCCTGTGGGTCCTCTATGCTTCACGGGACGAGGCGGAGTCCGCCGGCGCGGAGGTGGCGGCAGGACTTGCGGACGGCTCGATCGTCGCCCCCGGGCCCCATCAACCGTCCATCATTGCCACGGCGCTGCCCACCGCCATCGGCGACCATCCTGGGGAGGAACCATCCGCATGAACCGACAGGCGATCACGACCTCGGGCGCCCCGGCCGCCCTCGGGCCGTACAGCCAGGCCATCGTCAGCGGCGACTTCGTGTTCTGTGCCGGCCAGCTCGGGCTCGACCCCGTCACGGTCGAGCTTGCAAAAGGCGTCGAGGCGCAGGCGGATCGTGCCCTCCGGAACCTTGCCGCGGTGCTCGATGCGGCGGGCTGTTCCTTTGCCGATGTCGTGAAGACGACCATCTTCCTCGCCGACATCAACGACTTTGCGGCCGTCAACGCCGTCTACGCGACGTTCATCGTGGATCCGGCACCCGCTCGATCCACCTTCGCGGTCGGATCGCTGCCGAAGGGCGGGCTCATCGAGATCGAGGTCATCGCTCGACGGAATGGCTGACCCGATCGACGGCGTCCGGCATTGACATGCCGGACGAGCCGCCCATACGCTACCGGGACCTTCCGATGACGCCACCAACAACTGCAACAACCGGGCGCACCGCTGCCGTCATCCTGGCGGCCGGGCTCGGGACGCGGATGCGCTCGAGGCGCCCGAAGGTCCTCCACCCGCTGTGCGGTCGACCGATGCTCGCCTACGTCATCGATGCCTGGGCGTCGGTCGAGGACGGCGACGCGGGGTCGTCGGCGATCGTGGTCTACTCGACGGCCACCGCGGCGCTCCAGGACGCGGGCCTGCCCGGAGAGCCCCGGTTTGCCCTCCAGCACGAGCCGCGGGGCACCGCGGACGCGGTTCGTGCCGGATTGGCGGCGGTACCGGCGGACGCCACCGAGGTCCTGGTCCTGTCGGGCGACGTGCCGCTGGTCACGGGCGCCCACCTGCTCGCCGTCCTCGAGCAACGGCGGATGGACGATGCCGCGATCGCGCTCGCCAGCGTCTTTGCCGCGGACCCGGGCACCCTCGGGCGGGTCGTCCGGAGCGAGTTCGGGAGCGTGGAGCGGATTGTGGAGGCACGGGACGCGTCGGCCGAGGAACTCGACTCGAACGAGATCAATGCGGGCTGCTATGCCTTCGACGCGGCGTGGCTGCGGCGGCGGATTGAAACCGTCGAACCGTCGGCCGCGACCGGGGAGCTGTACCTCACTGAGCTCGTCCGTCTCGCCCGTGAGGATGGCCGAATCGTGAGCGCGGTCGGGTTCGACGACGACGGCACGTTCGACGGGATCAACGATCGAGCCCAGCTCGCTCAGGCCGAATGGGCCCTGCGGGTCCGGATGAACGAGGCCCACATGCGCGCCGGCGTCACCATGCGTGACCCGTCCACCGTGTACCTCGACTGGACCGTCACCTTCGCCGACGACGTCGTCCTCGAACCGAACGTGATCATCACGGGGCATTCGTCGGTCGGCGTGGGCACCGCCATCGGCCCGGGCACCACGATCGTCGATTCCCGGATCGGTGCCGACTGTCGGGTCTGGGCAAGCGTCGTCGAGGGCTCGGAGATCGAGGATGGCGCCACGATCGGTCCCTACAGCCACCTCCGGAAAGGCACGCACATCGGCCAGGGGGCCGAGGTGGGCAACTTCGCCGAGCTCAAGAACACGCGCCTCGGGGCGCGGGTGAAACAGCATCACATGAGCTATCTCGGTGATGCGGAGCTCGGCGATCGCACGAACGTTGGCGCCGGCACCATCACCGCCAACTGGGACGGCCGGACCAAGAACCGGACGACCATCGGCAAGGACGCGTTTCTCGGCGTGGACACAATGCTCGTCGCGCCCATCGAGATCGGCGATGGTGCGAAAACCGGCGCCGGCGCCGTGGTCACAAAGTCCGTACCTGCCGGGAAACTCGCGGTCGGGGTACCGGCCCGGATCCGCGAGCTACGTTCCAACCCGCCAGAGGTGAACGAGGCCGGATGAGCAGCCCCTTCCCGGAGATCCTCGTCCTCATGGGACTCACCCTGCTCGAGGGATTCTTCGTTGCGGCTGAGATCGCTCTCGTGTCGATCCGTCGAAGCCGCGTGGATCAGTTGGTCGATGAGGGGCGCGGCGGGGCTCGGCGGGTCCGACGCCTGCTCGACGACCCCGGACGATTCCTGGCTGTTTCGCAGCTCGGCCTGACGGTCATCGGTTTCTTTGCCTCGGCCTATGCCGCCCTGAGCCTCGTCGACGGCCTCAAGCGTGTGCTCCAGCAGGCGTCCGTGCCCGAGGACACGGCAGGAATCGTTGCCCTGATTGCGGTCACCGTGATTCTCGCCTTGTTCACGATCGTCTTCGCCGAGCTCGTCCCCAAGACCCTGGCCCTCGCCAACCCGGAGCGCTATGCGCTCGCGCTGTCCCGGCCGATCGATTTCCTCGCTCGCGTGCTCGGTCCGGTCGTCGTGCTGCTGACCTGGCTGACGCGCACGATCACACGCATCCTCGGGTCCGAAGTCTCGTCTGAGGCAGCCATCACCGCCGAGGAACTGCGGCTCATCGTGGAGCGCGGCGGCGAGCAGGGGATCCTCGAGGCCGAGGAGGAGCAGATGATCAATGCGGTCATCGAGCTCGGCGGTCGGCGTGTCCACGAGGTCATGGTCCCGCGCGTCTCGATCGTGGGCATTCGAGCCGACGCCACCTTCGAGGAAGCGATCGATATCGTCGTCGAGGAAGGGCACTCCCGGATCCCCGCGTACGAGAATTCGCTCGACGAGGTGGTTGGGATCCTGTACGCCAAGGATCTGCTGCCGTATCTGAAATCCGATTCGGCCCCGCGGCCGGCGCTCCGGAAGCTGCTCCGTCCGCCGGTCCTGGTGCCGGAGTCGATGACCATCGATGACCTGCTCCACGAACTCCAGCGGCGCAAGGTCCACATCGCGATCGTGCTCGACGAATACGGTGGCACCGCGGGGATCGTGACCATCGAGGACTTGCTCGAAGAAATCGTTGGCGAAATTCAGGACGAATACGACGTCGAGGAACCGATGGTCGTCCGTCTGTCCGAGAACGAGGCGCGTTTCGACGGCCGGGCCGATGTCGACGAACTCCGCGAGGTGTTCGACATCCAGCTCGATCTGGAGGATGAAGAGGAGTACGACACCATCGGTGGCCTGCTGTATCACCGGATGAGCGGCGTTCCATCGCCCGGTGACACGATCGAGGTCGATGGACTGCGTCTGACGGTCGAGACCACCGACGGACGCCGGGTCGGGAAAGTCCTGGTGGTTCGTCACGGCGCAAGCCGCACCGGCGGCCACGAGGACGCAACCGCCCGCTAGCGCCGCGCCCGGTCGCTGCTAGGCGGCGATCACCCGGACGACGATCTCCTGCAGGCGCACGCGCGCCTCCGGAAGGACCACGCCCGCGGCATCAAGCTCGGCGAGTGCGCGATCCCGGTGCAGGCGTGCCTGCATGCGGGTGTATTCGTGCGCCCCGCTGCGTTCAAGGATGGCGATGATCTCTGCAACCGAGGCGTCGGTCGTGACGTGATCCCGATACAGCGCCAGCAGGCGCGACCGGTCGGCTTCGGACGCCTGTTCGAGCGCGTAGATGACGGGCAGGGTCTTCTTGCGTCGCGCCACGTCTGATGGCGCTTTTCCGGTGGCCCGCTCATCTCCCCAGATCCCGAGCAGGTCGTCGTTGATCTGGAAGGCGAGCCCCAGGTCCCAGCCGAAGTTCCGATAGTGGGTGATGACCTCCTCATCGTCGGTGGCGAGGAGCGCCCCGGCCTCGATCGACGCCGCGATGAGTGCGGCGGTTTTCCGCCCGATCATGTCGAAGTAAAGCTCGACCGACATGGCGCTGTCGGCCTCGCTGGTGGCGATGTCGATGTACTGGCCCTCGCACAACGCCACGCACGTCTTGTCGTACAGCCGCATCAGACGCAGGACCTTGTGGTCGCTGAAGCCCAGATCGGTCAGGCGATGGAGCGCCACGCGGCTGAGGCTGAACAGCATGTCGCCCGTGTTGATGGCCTGGGGAATGCCGTGCAGGCTCCAGAGCGTGGGCCGATGGCGTCGCTCGCTGTCGCCGTCCTCGATGTCATCGTGGACGAGGCTGAAATTGTGGCCGAGCTCGACCGCCGCCGCGCCCGGCAACGCCGCTCGATGATCGCCCGTGATGGAGGCGTAGGCGAGGAGGCCGAGCAGTGGGCGCATGCGCTTGCCGGACACGCCCGTGGATCCGTCGAGGCCGAGGTGATATCGGCACTGCTCATAGACGCCGACAGTCGAGGGATCGCCGTCCTGCACGAGGCGGAGGATCTCCTCCTCGGTGTCCGCGATCAACTGACCGAGATCGAGCTCGTGGGCAGCGGTCGACATCAGATGCGCAGTGTAGCCCGGCCGGTGCAAACGTGCGCTGTGTGGGTAGCCTGTTGCCGAAGCAAGCAGCCGGGCGCCCCGCGGGTCGGTCGTGCCCCGCGGGTCGGTCGTGCCCCACGGCTCGGTCGTGCCCGCCCACACGCCCCGGTTGTGCCGAAGCGCGGCCGTATTCCAAGAAGGGTTACTGATTGCCAACTCTTGCTGGAGGCCCTTGGGATGCAGAAATTGAAGCCGGCGTATTTCTTCTTGGCATGGTCGATCGTCACAACGGCGTATTCGGCCTTGATTCGGCGCCTGTGAAGCCCGCCCCGCCTGCGCCGAGCCATTCGTGATGGCTGCTAATCCTTCTTGGAATACGCGAGTGGGATGCCCGCCCGGGCTGCGCCCGCCCGGAGTTATCCGAACCCCGCGACCGCGCCCGTGGTTCACGCGCCCGCGGTGCACACGCGGCGGCTCAGGTAACGCGACCGCGCCCACGGTGCCCTCGCCCGCGGCCGGCGACCCTGGCAGCAGCGACCGCTCGATGAGTGATACCTTCCGATCGTGCCGGCTCCCCGTCGTTACGCAACGGATGCGATCGTGCTGTCGCGCTTCGACTACGGCGAGGCGGACCGGATCCTCACGCTCATGACGCCCGGATTCGGCAAGATCAAGGCGATCGCCAAGGGCATCCGCCGCCAGACGTCGCGAATCGGCGGGAGCCTGGAGCCGTTCGCCGAACTGCGGCTCGCGCTCGCTCGCGGGCGCACGTTCGACGTGGTGACCCAGGTCGAGGTCATCCATCCCTGGCTCAACCTCCGGGACGACCTCGTCTCGTTCGGGACCGCGTCGTACATGGCCGAGATGGCCGAGCGGACGCAGGAGGAGCGGCACGTCGCCGAATCGATCTACATCCTCCTCAAGCGCGGCTATGAGTTGCTAGACGGCGGCATGATCCCCGCGCGCGTCGCCCGCTGGTTCGAGATCCACCTTGCCGACGAACTCGGGGTGCGCCCCGAAGTGGACCGGTGCGTGGAATGCGGCCGGCTCCTGGAGTCCGACGAACACTATCGCTGGGTTCCGCCGCTCGGCGGGGTGCTCTGCCAGCGATGCCCGGGGCCGCCACACAACGTGGCGGGGCTCACGCTCGACGCGCTCAAGCTGCTCAAGGCGTTCCAGCGGATGGACGCCGAGGCGCTTGCCGCGCTCCGGGTGCGCCCGGAGGTCGAACTCGAGGTCGAGAGCGCGATGCGCTCGTTCCTTGCCTACACCCTCGACCGGCAGCCTCGCTCGCTGGCGTTCCTCGACGAGGTTCGCGCCCACGACGTCGCCGAAGCGGGGGCGCGACCTTGACTGCCGCCCTCGATCCCGACGATCGCTGGGGTGCCTACGCCCTCGAGCGGCTGCGGACGGAGAAGATCGCCTGGCTGACGACCGTGACCGTGGACGGCCAACCGCAGACGATGCCGATCTGGTTTCTTTGGGTGGATGGCGAGGTCCTGATCTACGGGGACCATCGAGCGCGCCGGAACGCGAACATCGAGGCGAACCCGAGGGTGTCCTTCCACTTGCCGGCGAATGCGTCGGGTGGCGACATCCTCGTCGTCGAGGGCGAGGCGAGGATCGATCCCGACTACGCACTCCCGAACGAGAACGCCACGTACCTCGCCAAATACGGGGAGTGGATCGACGCCAACATCGGCGGTGCTGTTCGAATGGCCCAAACCTACAACAAGCCAATCCTGATCAGGCCGACGCGCGTCATCGGCTACGCGGGCTAGTTCGAGGCGCGGCC
>JAYTWS010000215.1:0-7468 GCA_043743315.1 Chloroflexota bacterium
TCGGGTCAGCTGCCTCGCTCACGATGACGTCGGTCAGTCTCGGGGCGGCGACCGTCACCACCCCACGTTGCACGAACGCCGGCCTCTCCGTCCTGCAGACCCTCTCGGCGTCCAACGTCGCGAGTGTGACTATTGCTTCGCTCCCAGCGGCGTGCGGCGGTGCCACACTCCAGGTCACGGTGAACAACGGCACGACGACGGGCAGTGGCTCGGCAACCGTACCGGCGGGCGGGGGGTCCGTGACTGTGAGCCTCAGCCCGACGCCGGCCGTCTCCGCGGTCGAGCAGACCGACATTGTCCTGGTCGGACCGTGAGCGCAGACCTTCTGCGGCGGGCAGTCGTCGTCGCTTGCCTCTGTCTGGGGGCGTCGATCAGTGTCGGCTCTGCGAACTCCCTCTCGGTCACCTCGCAGAGCCTGACGCCGTACCGCACCTGCACCGTCACAGCGACGCCGTCGACGACGACGGTCGTCGCCGATACGACGGCACGCCAGAGCGTACCGACTACGACGGGTGGGGCGCTCACGACGCTCGTCGTGTCGTCCTCCGGGGTCGTGAACCAGCGCGCGTACGTCCAGTTCGCCCTGACCCAGTGCTCACCCGCGATTCCGGCGAGCGCGACGGTCCGGCTGGCGACGCTCCTCCTGTACGCGACCGGGCTGCCGACCCTCTGTCGAACCATCGACCTCTTCCCCGCCACGACCGCCTGGACCGAGGCGGCCCTGACCTGGAACAACCAACCGTTCGGGACCACATTGAACAGCCCGGCATCCGGGTCAAGAACCGGCACCTTCAATATCGGGACGCCGGCGGGGTGCCAGAACCTCACGGCGAACGCCTATATCGTGGGTGGGACCGTCACCAGTGATGTCGCGAGCTTCGTCTCCGGCGGAGCGACGAACCTTGGCTGGATGCTTCGCGACGACGTCGAGGGCTCGGCAACGACGCGGACCTCGACCTTCGCGAGCAAGGACGCCGGAGTTGTCGCCCGGGCGCCGCAGCTCGTCATCACCTACGTAACCGTCCCGTGAGGCCTCCGGTCGCTGGTCGGGTCGTCACGGCCCTGCTCCTCATCCTCCTCGGTGTCTGGGCGGTCGTCCTGCGGCCGCAGAGCCTCGGCGGGCCCGCGGCCTATATCGTGGTCCGCGGGAGCTCGATGCTGCCGACCTATACAACGGGCGACCTCCTCATCGTCAGATCGGCCCCAACCTACGGCGTTGGCGAGGTCGTCGCCTATCGGGTGGCGGTCGGTGACATCGGTGCCGGACACATCGTCGTCCACCGGATCGTCGGCGGGGATGCCGTGAGCGGCTTCCTGCTCCAGGGCGACAACAACAACTCGGTCGACCCGTGGATGCCGAAGGGCTCGGACGTCGTCGGCCGGGAGTGGGTCAGGGTCCCAGGATTCGGCCGCTACGTCGCCCTGCTGCACCAGCCGGCGACCCTTGCCGCCCTGGCGACCGCGGTCATCGTGGCGCTGATGGCGATGGGCGGGCCGAAGCCCGCCGCGCCGAAGCCAGTCGAGCCGGCCCACCCGGCGACGAATCGACGCCATCGCAGGGCCCGACCGATCCGGGTTGCGCCGGTACCCTGATCCGGGTTTCGCCGGCACCCTGATCCGGGCAATGCCCGCTCCGACGGAACCCTCAGCGTGACTTGCACGCTGTAACAGCGGCAGGCTCAGTCCGCGCCTTGGGAGCCAGCGGCGCCCGCCCGGGTAGTTGTCGAACCACGAGCGCGAGACCCGGGTAGTTGTCGAACCACGAGCTTGGCACCCGGTGGCTGCCCGCCGCGGATCGTGGCAGCAGTCTAGGTAGCATAAGAGCCGGGCATCCACGGTTGGATGGCCCGGCTCTCTGCCCGTTTCGTGCGTAAGTCCTCCGTAGACGGACCTTCGCGGACGCTGGACGACGCTCTAGAAGTCCATGTCTCCGCCGCCGTGGCCGCCGTGGCCGCCGCCGGCGCCTTCCTTCCTCTCCGGAAGGTCGGTGATCAACGTCTCCGTCGTCAGGACCATCGCGGCGATCGAGGCTGCGTTCTGGAGGGCCGAACGGGTCACCTTGGCCGCGTCGACGATCCCCTTCTTGAACATGTCGCCGTACTCGTTGCGAAGAGCATCGTAGCCTTCACCGGTCTTGAGGCCCTTGACCTTCGCCACGACGACTTCGCCGGACTGGCCGGCGTTGTCGGCGATCTGGCGCGCCGGAGCCTCGAGTGCCTTGCGGACGATCTCGACGCCGACCTGGGCGTCGGGATCCAGCTTGAGCTTGTCGAGAACCGGCATGGCCTGCAGGAGCGTGGTGCCCCCGCCGGCGACAAGGCCTTCCTCAACCGCCGCGCGGGTCGTGGACAGGGCGTCTTCGATGCGGTGCTTCTTTTCCTTGAGCTCGACCTCCGTGGCCGCGCCGACCTTGATCACGGCCACGCCGCCGGACAACTTGGCAAGGCGCTCCTGGAGCTTTTCCTTGTCGTAGTCCGAGGTGGTGTCCTCGATCTGGGCCTTGATCTGGGCCATGCGGCCCTTGATCGCATCGGGGCTGCCCTCGCCGTCGATGATCGTCGTGTCGTCCTTGGTCGCCACGATTCGCCGGGCCTTGCCCAAATCCTCGACGGTGACCGAGTCGAGCTTGCGCCCGATCTCCTCGGAGATCACGGTTCCACCGGTCAGGGTGGCGATGTCGCGGAGCATCTCCTTGCGGCGATCCCCGAAGCCCGGCGCCTTCACGGCAAGGACCGAGACGGTGCCGCGGAGCTTGTTGACGACGAGCGTGGCGAGAGCCTCACCATCGACGTCCTCGGCGATGATCACGACCGGGCGACCCAGCGCGACGGCCTTCTCAAGCGCCGGGAGCATGTCCTGGACGCTGGAGATCTTCTTGTCGGTAATGAGGAGGACGGGGCTCTCGAGGACTGCCTCCATCCGCTCGGCGTTGGTCACGAAGTAGGCCGAGAGGTAGCCCCGGTCGAACTGCATGCCCTCGGTGTATTCCTTCTCGAGGCCCAGGCTCTGCCCTTCCTCGACGGTGATGACACCGTCCTTGCCGACCTTATCCATGACCTCGGCGATGATCTCGCCGACTTCAGGATCCGCGGCCGAGATGGCCGCAACAGCCGCGATCTGCTCGCGCGAGTCGACGGGTCGGGAGACGCGCTTGATCTCGGCGACAACCGCCTCGACGGCCTTCTCGATGCCGTGCTTGATGACCATCGGGTTTGCGCCTGCGGTCACGACGCGGAGGCCCTCGGCGACCATCGCCTGGCCGAGCACGACCGCGGTGGTGGTGCCGTCGCCGGCGACGTCGTCCGTCTTGGTGGCAACTTCCTTGAGGAGCTGCGCACCCATGTTCTCGAAGGGATCTTCGAGTTCGATGTCACGAGCGATCGTGACGCCGTCGTTGGTGATGGTCGGGGCGCCGAACTTCTTGTCGAGGACCACGTTCCGGCCCTTGGGGCCGATGGTGACCTTCACCGCGTCGGCGAGTCGATCGATGCCGCGCTTGAGCGAGCGGCGGGCTGTTTCGTCAAAAATGAGCTGCTTGGCCAAGGTGGATGTCCCTCCGGGGTGTGGTGGCGATTCGGGTCAGGTCAACGGCCGGCATTGGCGCCGGCGCCGCGATCAGTCCTCGACGATCGCGAGGATGTCCTTCTGGCTGACGATCAGCAGATCGTCGCCATCAACTTTGAATTCCGTGCCGGCGTACTTGCCGTAGAGGACCTTCTGGCCCACCTTGACGTCCATTGCCTCGCGCTTGCCGTCATCAAGGATGCGGCCGGGGCCAACGGCGAGGATCTTGCCCTCCTGGGGCTTCTCCTTGGCGGTATCCGGCAGGACGATGCCGCTCTTGGTCATCTCCTCGCGCGCGGACGGCTCAATGACGACGCGATCCCCAAGCGGGAGAAGCTTCTTCGATGCAGTGGCGGTGGCCAACGTGCGTACCTCCTGTGACGGCCTCGGCCGTCGGGGCTGAGTGGTGGAGCGCCCGGGACACGCACGGCACGCGATCCGAATTGCTCCATTGACGATCCGTTGGTGCTGCTCGGCGGCTCCGGCCTCGACGCGACCTCCCGTTCTCGGGGCGCACTGTCGACCGGCTGTTCCGTCGATTAGCACTCTCGGGGTGAGAGTGCCAACAGTGTAGAGAGTCCGCTCAGGGAATGTCAACCGGTGTGAACCGGGCGGGGCGCGTAGGGCGCCTCGGGCCCGGAGTCAGTGCCCGATCGTGACCGTCAGTGACCCCGCGGCCGAGTCGCCGGTCAGCCCGACGCAGCCATTGCCGTCGTAGCCGATCACGAAGTTGTAGACGCCCTCGAACCCGTCCGTCTCCTCGATCGCCTTGAGCGCGATCATGCCCGGCTTCAACGAGGTCGGACCGGCGTAGACCTCCTTGCCGTTCGCATCGACGATCAGCATCCCGTCCAGGTGGAGCATGACGTGATGGGTCCCCAGGACCTCGACCGGGAGACCACTTCCGCCCTGGCTGAACGGCGGCGTCGCTGCGGTCAGCCGCCCCATGCCGCCGGTCGGCCCGGGCGCGATGGGTCCGAACGTGAACGTCACGCGGTCTGACGCCCCGTCGGAGTCCGCGGTCATGTCGAGCAGCGTGTTCGACCGGAGCAGGCCCGACTGCGGTGCGACAACACAGCCGGCATCGGTCGTGGCCGACGTCGTCGGACTCGCGGTCGTCGGACTCACGGTCGCGCTGGACGTGGCGCCCGCGCTGGACGTGGCGTCGGGCGTGTGCGGGACGCCCGTCGGCACCGGGTTCGGTGCGCAGGTGGCGACAACGAGCGCGACCAGAGCGACAGCCCCGGCGAGGGCGATGACCTGTGAGCGGATCCGACGGATGAACACGAACCGGTCCTCCTGACGTTGCGGCCTCCAAGCCGCACGATTGACGACGAAACGAACCGCCGAGTTGCTACGGTCGCCCGATCACCCGATCGTACGTCGCGACGAGGTTCTGGCCAACCTCCCCCGGGGACTCGTCACGGCACTTGGCCAGCCAGCGCGCGGTGATGCCGACCCAGGCCGGCTCGTTGCGCCCGCGAGGTGCTCCCGGTGGCGACAGGAATGGCGAATCCGTCTCGACCAGGACACGGTCGGCCGGCACGATCCGAGCGACGTCGGCCGATGCCTCCTCGCCTCGACGGAAGACGAGCCCGGAGAAGCTGATCACGGCTCCGAGATCCAGCATCGCCTCGGCGTAGGCAACGGGTCCTGAGAACGAGTGCACGATCGTCCGCGGAGGATCGTCACCGAACCGCCGGAGCGCCACGAGCAGCGCATCCTGGGCGTCGCGGGCGCCGGCCCGGGACCGGCAATGGAGGATGGCCGGCTTGCCCGTCTCCGCGGCGAGCTCGAGGTTGCGTTGCAGGTTGACAAGCTGATCGTCGATCGGCGAGAAGACACGGTCGTAGTCGAGGCCGGTCTCCCCGATCGCTCGGACCCGTGGATCGGTCGCCCAGCCCACGATTTGCGCCCAGCCGGCGTCGTCGATCCGCGCCGCGTCATGGGGATGCACGCCGACCGCGGCATCGAGCCACGGCTGTCGTTCGACGAGGTCGAGCGCGCGCTCACTCGAGGCGAGGTTCCAGCCGGGCACCAGGATCCGCTCGACACCGGCCGCCCGAGCAGCGATCAGGACCGGCTCGACACCGTCATCGAACCGGTCGGCCTGGAGATGGCAGTGGCTGTCGACGAGCCGCATCGGGGTTTCGTCGAGCCGGATCGGGGCCTCGTTGAGCAGGGCGGCGCGGGCCGGCCCGTCGGTCACCGCGCGATTCCCTCCGTCATTCGGCCTGATGGCCCGCAGGTTCGACATCCAGCCGCGGGAACAGGGGTTCCGGTGCCGCCATCGAGCCCGCCTCGGCCGCGTGTGCGCCCCAGGCAAGCTCGTTACTGATCATCGGTCCGCCGTTGCCGTCAGGGCCATACGGCCAGGGATAGCCGAGCTGGGCCAGGAGTCGCGGGGCCGTGGCCGGCAGGAACGGTGCGGCGGCCAACCCGAGCAATCGGCTCGCCTCGACCAGGTCGCCCAACGCGTCCCGCAGCCGAGTCGCGGCCCCTGCATCGCCCGCCTTGGCCTCCTTGGCGAGGGTCCACGGTTGCTCCTGGTCCACGAACCGGTTGGCTTCCCCCACGAAGCCCCAGAGGGCAGCCAGCGCGTCGTGGAGCTCGCATGCCTCGAGGCGTCGGACATACGCATCCCGCGCGTCGGCCCACGCCACGGCCAGGGGCGACGAACCGTCGGCGGCCCGCGGCGCCGGCCGCTCACCCCCGAGGTATCGCCCGGCCATTGAGACGGTCCGGTTGACGAGGTTGCCGAAGTCATTGGCGAGATCGGCGTTATAGCGCCGAACGAACGCGTCCCAGCTGACCTCCGTGTCACGATCGAAGGCAACCTCCCGAAGCGTGACGTAGCGGGCGCCGTCGGAGCCGAATGCCGCAACGAAGTCGACCGGATCGAGGAAATTGCCCCGACTCTTGCTCATCCGCTCCCCGCCCGACGCGAGCAGCCAGCCATGGATCCAGACCTTGCGCGGCGCCTCGAGGTCGGCACTCCAGAGCATCGCCGGCCAGTAGATGGTGTGGAACCGCGCGATGTCCTTGCCGATCACGTGGAGGTCGGCCGGCCAGTAGCGCGCAAACGACTCGGGATCGTCTGGAAAGCCCGCGCCCGTGATGTAGTTGATCAGCGCGTCGTACCAGACGTAGATCGTGCCGGCCTCAGGGTCCCACGAGCCGTCCTCACGCTGCGACGTCTGGCCATCCTCCCCGATCGGAAACGGGATCCCCCAGGTCGCGCCCGAACGCGAAATCGAGAAGTCCTCGAGGCCCTGTCGGATGAACCCGAGCATCTCGTTACGGCGATAGTCGGGCTGGACGGCCCCGGGGTTATCGAGAAACCAGCGCTCGAGTCGGCCCTGATAGGCAGACAGGCGGAAGAACCAGTTCTTCTCGGTCAGCCACTGGAGCGTCACGTCGGGGTGGTTCGGACAGCGCCACCCGCCGGCGGTCTCGAGGAGATCGCTGGCCGCCTTGAAGCCCTCGTTCGGGCAATACCAGCCCTCGTATGTCCCGAGGTAGATGTCCCCGTTGGCGTGCGCCCGGCGGACCATCTCCTGGGCCGCGCGAACGTGGTCCGGATCGGTCGTCCTGATGAACCGATCCGGGGCGATCCCGAGCGCCGCTTCCGCCGACGTGAACAACCCGACCTTGTCGTCCACGAACGCCCTCGGGGTCATGCCTTCCTCGGCTGCCCGCTGGGCGATGTTGACCGAGTGCTCGTCGGTACCGGTGAGAAAGCGGGTGTCGTCCCCCTTCATCCGATGCCAGCGCGCGATCACGTCCGCCCCGATCACCTCGTACAGGGTGTGGAGGCCGGGCTTGTTGTTGGCATACGCGATGGCCGTGGTCAGGTAGAAGGTCGGGCGATCGCTCATGGGAGCGCGATGGTATCAGCGGCTCG
>JAYTWS010000216.1:0-1768 GCA_043743315.1 Chloroflexota bacterium
TGGTGGCCCGGCATGGCCGTGGTCACCGTTGCGGGGCTGTGGGCTGACGGCCGATCGGCCGACGCGGACGACCGTCGGTCGGCCGCCCCGAGCGGCAGCGCCCCGAGCGGCAGCGCCCCCACCGTCACAACTTCGCCCGGGCGCCGACTCAACGCTCTGGTCGGAGCGATCATCATCGGCGCGGCCATCGCCCTGCTCCCGGCCTGGCGGCCCGTCGATGCGGGGACCGGTGCGCCCGCCGGCGTCCTGACCGATGCGCCGAGTGGCATCACCCGCGCGCTCCGGGCCATCGCGCAACCCGGGGACCGTGTGTGGAACCCGCAGGCGTGGGGCTCGTGGCTCGAGTTCGCGTTACCCGATCCGCTGTACGCCCTCGATTCGCGGATCGAGGTCATTCCGGCCGGGACGTGGGCGGACGCCGCGGTGCTGGTCGCCGGCGAGCCCGGTTGGCCGGACATCCTTGCCGGAGCCGACGTGACAATTGTGATCACGGAGGGTCCGGATTCTGCCCTCGCCGCCGCGCTCGCATCGTCGCCGGAGTGGACCGTCGTCTACGCTGACGAGGACGGGACGATCTGGCAGCCGATGCGCTAGACGCTGCTGCGCACGGCCACCACGAACGCGGGCCGGGCCGACGGGACGGCGATCAGGCGCGGAGCGAGCGCCAGTACCGCTCTGCGGCTCCGCCGGTGCCACCCAGTTCGGCCATCCTGGCGCTGTACGACCGAACGGTCGCGGCCATCGCGGCCTCGCCGCCGAACAGGCGATCGAGCTGGCTCTCGTACAGCGAGATACCGCGGATCTTGCGCTCGAGCTGGTCCGCGACGTCGGCGTACTCGGGCGCCAGGATCATGCCCCGGTCGAGGCCATCGAGCGCACCCGCTGGCAGCTGGTCGAGCCGATCGAAGCCCTCCCACCAGGCATATGGGAAGTCTTCGTAGAAGACGACCTTGCCGGCCCAATCCGGCCCCGGCATGACCCAGCTTCGTGCCTCGGCGAGGAGATCGACGCCGACCTGTCGGCAGAGCTGGTGATCAACGTGGTTGCCGACACCCAGCGGGACGTAGACGACCTGTGGTTCGAGGCGCGTGATCTCGCGCCGGATCAGCGCACTCGGTTCGAGGTCGTCCGCGTGGGGCGCCCCAAGCAGCTGCTCGTCCCCCTCGTAGCCTCGGAAGACGGCATCGGCCAGGTCCAGGAACACCACCGAGGCCTCGGCGAAGTACGAGTAGCGCTCGTCCTCCAGCCGTCGCCGAGCCATCAGCTCACCCGCGGCGACGGCCTCGAGGACCTCCTCGGTCAGCACCGCGCCCTGGGTGGGCACGTCGTCGATCAGCGGCTGTCCGGCGAGCGGCCGGTTGCGAATGCTCGCGCGGCGGTACCACGAGGAGCGCTGCCAGAACCGCTTGGCCGAGGCATCGGCATCTTCCTGGGTCGCATCGAGGCGGTCCGAGGTGGCTGCCCAGGGCGGCGCCATCGATGGGTCGCCGGCCGGCACGTCCGGGCTGATCGATGCTCGATTGAATGCCTCGCTATTGGGCCACATGGCCTTCGAACCAAAGCCGAGGGCCTCGCGCTGGTAGCCGGACAGGGGACTGCCGTCGCCGCTGCCCGAAAAGACCGTCAGGATCGTGACGTTCTGACCAAGCTCGCGGAGGCTCGCGATGAGCCCGCCACACGACAGGGCGACGTCGTCCGGGTGCGGGGCGATGAAGACGTGGGTCATGGCGCGCCGAGTATACCGACCGCTCGCACGGGTCCGCCGAAC
>JAYTWS010000217.1:0-1505 GCA_043743315.1 Chloroflexota bacterium
GGGAGCACCCGGGCCATCGATGACATCGCCCGGGGGGCAGACGAGGCGACGCCGACCCCGGGCCTTGCGAGCCCCGTGCCCAGCGACGGGGGGCCCTCGGCGATTCCGTCGGCTTCCGGTGCCACGCAGGTCCCGACGGACAGCCCGACGCCGAGTGCCGGTCCAATCACGTGGGACCAGATCCCGGACCTTGCCGTCGCGGGCAAGCTGCCCCTACCGGCGCATCCCCGGCCATCACTGAGAAATGCGCGGCTCGACGCCGAATCGGTCTGGCATGACGGCTGCGGTGCCCAGGTTGCCGTGACGAAGCCCCCGGCCTGCGTCTACGGCGACAAGCGGGGTGAGCTGACGGTCGCTCTCGTTGGTGACTCGCACGCCGCCCAATGGATGCCCGCCTTCGAGGCACTCGCGACGGCCAGCGGCTGGCGGCTCGTTCCGTACGTCAAGCTCTCATGCCCGTTCATGGACGTGGCCGTCCAGCACCTCGACCTCAAGCGCGAGTACACCGAGTGCGCTGTCTGGCGTGACAACGTCATCGCGATCCTGCAGGCCAGGCCGCCGGACATCACGATCGTGTCCATGAGTCACATGGGGATCCTGCCGACGGACGTCGCCAATCGCGACCTGACCCTCGAGGGCGAGGCCATTGGCCGGTCGCTCGACAAGCTCCCGGGTCTGGTCCTTCTGATGATGGACAACCCACGGGTCGACTACGACATTCCGGCCTGCCTGGCTGCGCATGTCACCGACATCCGACCCTGCGCGATCAAGCGGGACCCGGCCTTCAGCGACTCGTTCGCGGTCCGGGAGCAGGTTGCGGCCAAGACGTCGGGCGCCCCGATCCTGGATCTCATCGTTGCGATCTGCCCTGCGATGCCCTGCCAGATGGCGCGCGACGGGATGATCCTCTATCGCGACAACCACCACCTGACCGCAACGTTCAGTGCATCGCTCGTCCCCGCGCTCCAGGAGGCGCTGCGGCCCTACGTGCTGGAAATCGAGCGCAACCGCGCCGGCGGGGAGCCGACTCCCAGAGCTACTCCAGGTCCGCAGTGAGCGTCAGCTCCTCGGCGCCGCGAACCACGATGACCTCGACACGGCCCTTCGCGCCGGCCATCGCATCGAGGAGGCTATCCGCGTCGGCGACGTCGGCACCGGCGATCCGGACGATGAGGTCTCCCTCCCTGATTCCGGCGCCCGCCGCGGGGGAGCCGTCTTCGATGCCTCGAACCAGGAGGCCGTCACGCTCCGGAAGTCCGACCGAACGGCGGAGCCGCCGGGCGACATGGCTCGGGGCCACCTCGACGCCGAGGCGCGGCCGCTCCACGGACCGTCCAGCCGACAGCGCCTCGACCCGCTCGCGCAGATCCGCATCGGCCTGGCGAGCGAGATAGAAGCCCTCGCCGATGCGATGGGTGTTGAGTCCGACCAGCTCACCCGAGGCGTCGACGATCGGGCCGCCCGACGACCCCGCGGCCATCGGTGCCGTGTGCTCGATGCTGCCC
>JAYTWS010000218.1:0-5622 GCA_043743315.1 Chloroflexota bacterium
CCCGGCGCTCGGACGTACGGTCGGGCTGGTGTCGCCGGTCGCCGCTGAGTATCGCCAACTGGGCGCCAACCAGCCGTTTCTTGCCACACTTCGCGCCGCGACGAATGGGCGAGAGGTGGCCACGCCGCTCGAGCCGTGGCGGCATGACCTCAAGCTGACCTCGTCCTTCACCGAGCTGTGGCCGTGGCTGCTACTCCTCGCGCTCCTGCTGTGGCCGCTCGATATCGCGCTCCGCCGCGTATCGCTCGGCCGGCGGGAATTCTCCGAGGGTCGCGCCTGGATCGGACGACGCTGGCGGGCTCGGTCCGCTACGGGCACGCGCACCGCGACGGCGTCCGGGATGCTCTCCGCACGCGATCGGGCCGCGGGCGCGGGCGCTCGCGCGGCAATCCTGCGGGCCCGGGACGAGGCGAGCTCGGCGATGGGTCCCGGTCCTGACGACGCGCCCGCGGGCGGCGGCGTCGACACGCAGCGCCCGAGCTCACGCTCAATCCGGTCCGTCGGACCGAAGGGCCCTGCGGGCACGACAAGTCCGGCCGCCCCAGGTGGCCCGCCCGCGAGTGCGCCGCCGGGCGCGATCCCGACGCCGGTCGATGATGGAAATCAGCCGGCCGATGATCAGGTCGGGAGCGATACGATGGCACGCCTGCGCGAGGCCAAGCGCCGGACGCGCGATCGCTGAGCCTCGGGCCCGGCCGGGCCGATTACCGACTCGCCGGGCCCGGTCCGAGCCCGGCGATCTCGGTGAGTAGCGCTGGGTCATCGAGCGACGAGATATCGCCCGGCTCGAGGCCGAGGAACGCGGACCGGATGACCCGCCGCATGACTTTCCCGGACCGTGTCTTTGGCAAGGCTCGAACCACCAGCACCAGGTCGGGTTTGAGGGCCTTGCCAAGGGATCGAACGACCGCCGCCGAAATCTCGCCACGAATCGCGGCGTCGTCCGTGATGCCTGTGGCGAGGACGCAGAACACGGCGATGGCCTCGCCCTTGATGGCATGGGGAATGCCGATCGCTGCGGCCTCGACGACGCCCGGGTGGCTGACCGCGGCGCTCTCGACTTCGGCCGGCCCGACGCGCTTTCCGGCGACCTTGAGGGTGTCGTCCGAGCGGCCCTGGATGTACCAGTAGCCGGCCTCGTCGATCAGCGCCCAATCGCCGTGGACCCAGATCCCGGGAAAGCGAGACCAGTAGGCATCGAGGTAGCGATCCGGATCGTTCCAGAAGCCGCGCGTCATGCCTGGCAGGGGTTGCCGGATGACCAGCTCACCGACGCGCCCCCGGACCGGGTTGCCTTCGGGATCGACGACGTCCGCCGCGACGCCGACGTTGGGACCGGAGAATGATGTCGCGCGGACCGGCGTGATCAGGTTGCCGGCCACGATGCCGCCCGACACCTCCGTCCCGCCACTGTAGTTGACGATTGGGCAGCGACCCTCCCCCACCTCGCGGAAGAACCACCACCACGGATCCGGGTTCCAGGGCTCGCCGGTCGAGCCAAGGACGCGCAGCGAGGAGCGGTCGTGGGCGGCCACGGGGTCCGTGCCGTGCTGGATCAGAGCGCGAATGACGGTCGGACTCAACCCGAGATGCGTGATTCGATGCCGCTCCACGATGTCCCACAGCCGATCCGGGCCGGGATGGTCCGGCGTGCCTTCATACAGCACGAGGCGCGCCCCGAGGATCAAGGCGCCGGAGATGGCCCACGGGCCCATCATCCAGCCGAGATCCGTGAACCAGAAGAGCGTGTCGCCCGCGTTGAGATCGAAGCTGTGGGCGAGGTCCTGTGCCGCCTTGATCGGGAAGCCCCCGTGGACGTGGACCGCGCCCTTCGGGCGGCCCGTGGTCCCGGACGTGTAAATGACCATGTACGGGAGTTCCGGATCGGTTTCGGGCCGATCGCCGGGGGTGCCGGCAGGGGACCCGGTGCCTGCCGGGGCGGTGCTCGTCATTGCCTTGCCGGTCCGATCGCCCGGCACCTTCGCCATCTCCTCGTCCCACCACCGGTCACGCGAGGAATCCCATGGCGCGGTGCCCACTCGCTCGCCGAGTCGGCGAACCACGAGGGTCTGGCGGACCGAGGGAACGAGGGCGACCGCGTCGTCGGCCACTGCCTTCAGAGCTATCGGCGATCCGCGGCGGAGGAAGCCATCCGCGGTGATGAGGAGTGATGCCTCACAGTCGCGCAGCCGCGACGCGATCGCGTCCGCACCGTAGCCCGAGAAAATGGGCGTGAAGATGGCCCGGAGCAGGCCCAGTGCGAGGACCGCGAAGACGGTCTCCGGGAGCATCGGCAGGAGGATGCCGATGCGGTCTCCTTGCCCGACGCCGAGACGGTGGAGCATCCGCGCAGCGCGGTCGACCTCAGACTGGAGCGCGCTCGCGGTGAAGCGCCGGACCTCGCCGTCCTCGCCTTCCCAGACGAGGATCTCGCCGTCCGGATCGCGCGCCGCGCGCGGGTCGATCGAGGCCACGGCGTGATTGAAGGCTCCCCCGGTCCACCAGCGTGGCCACTCCGGACCCCGCGAGGCGTCGAGGACCCCTCGTGGACGGCGCTGCCATGCGAGCGCCAGGTCGTCGGCCGCCGCACCCCAGAACCAGGCTGGATCTGCCGCCGCATGTGCCTGGAGGCTCGTGAGGTCGGGGGATCCCGTCGCCGCAACGAACCGGGCCAACCGCGCTGTCTCGAGCTCGCGCGGGCCGGGGCGCCAGGCGGCGTCGGGAACGTCCTCCCCGAACGTCGGCCAGGGCGCGTCGCGAGCGGGCACGAACCCGATGCTAGCACGCCATCGGCGGTACGCCCGCACGGAAAGCCGGGGTCGGATAGCCTCGGGTCATGCATCTTCGTGGCTCGCTCCGCAGCGGCTTATTCATGGTCGCGACCGTGGTCCTCGCCGGGTGCAGCGTGATCCTTCAGCCGTCACCGGCTCCGACGCCGATGGACTTTCCCGGGATCGCAGGGGAGCTGGCCAATCGAGGTATCACCCTCGATCGTTTCGCCTCGGGCGATGACGGCTGCCATGACGCAACCCTGACGGCGACGGCCATCGGGTTCGACGCGAGCGGGCTCGGAATCACGACCCCGATTCGGCTGCGGATCTACATCTTCCGGACCGGCGAGACGTTCGATCGCCGCCGACCCGACGTCGACCCCTGCGTGGCCGTCTGGGCGCAGGATCCGGCGACGGTCGAATTGATCGACGCGAAACCGTACGTCCTGGCGGGTCAGGGCCCGTGGCCAGTCGAGTTCAAAGCCGCGATTCGGGATGCGCTGACGGCTGCGGCCGGCGACGGCGGCTGATCGGGGCGAACCAGCGTCTTTGGCTGCGGTTGACAGGACGCACCACCTCGTCGCGATCAAACGGGCGATCAGGCCGACCCTGAAGGAACGATCGTCCGGCCAGCGCTGAGCACCACTTTCTCATCGTCGGACGGGACGCCCGGGGGATGGGGCATCGGCGTCGTCGGCCCGATGGTCTGGGCATGCATCCCACCCCTGCTCCCCACCGGCACGCCTCGATCCTGATCGCGATCGCGCTCCTCGCGGGCATGGTGATTCCGACGCCAACCACGGCTGCCAGCAGGCCCACGCGGCTGACCCCTGGCGCATCGGCTCCTGCGAGCCGGATCAACCTCTGGTCGGTGGATGCGCGCGTGGACGAGCATCCAGCCGACCGGCCGATGGTCATTCGCGGGTTCGTGCCGGTCTGGCGATTCGAAGCACGTCTCGCCGCCCTCAATGTCATCGCCGCGGTCCAGACCGCCGAAGCGGCGGCCAAGGTTGCGGCCGCGGCATCAGCAGAGGCGACGGCCGCAAAGGCGACGGCTGACGCAAAGGCGGCCGCGCCCGCCTATGTCGGCAGGAACCACCTCTGGATTCCGTCGCTCGGGCTCTCCCGATCAGTCGAGACCTTTGCCTGTACGCGGAAGACCCCACCGGCGAATCGCGTCTATCGCTGGGGTTGCGCGGGCAAGAACAACGTCTATCTGTTCGGCCATGCCTGGGGCGTCATGAAGCCACTCCACGATGGCTATGTCGCCGGCCGCGTCAAGATCGGGATGGTTGCCAAGTTTGCAGATGCGACTGGCAAGGTCCGCACCTACCGGGTCACCGCGATCCGGATCGTCACCCCGGACCAGGTGGCGTGGGCGATCGCCAGTCAACCCGTGGCGTCAATGACCTTCCAGACCTGCATCGGAGCGAACAGCGACCGCCGGCTGCTGGTTCGCCTCGTCGCCGACCACTGACGGCACTGCGCGCAGCCGCGGCATGCGGGAGCTCCTGCGCCCAAGCCGGTCGGTTTCTCAACCGATCCGGAGGCCCAGGATCCGTCGCGCGATCACGAGCCGCTGGACCTGGCTGGTGCCCTCCCCGATCTCGGTCAGCTTGGCGTCCCGCATGAATCGCTCGACGGGGTAGTCGGTAACGTAGCCGTACCCGCCGTGGATCTGAATGGCGGCGTTCGTGGCCCGACTCGAAACCTCTGACGCGAAGAGCTTCGCCTCCGCGGCAGCAAGCGCGAAATCCCGACCCTGATCCTTGAGCCAGGCGGCCTTCCAGACCAGCGACCGCGCGGCCTCGATCTCGGTCGCCATGTCGGCGATCATGAACGCCACGCCCTGGAACGAGCCGATTGGCTTGCCGAACTGCTCGCGGGTCTGGGCATACGGGACCGCGGCATCGAGCGCCGCCTGGGCGAGGCCGACGGCCATGGCTGCGATGCTGATCCGCCCGCCATCGAGGATCTTGAGGAACGTCCGGAAGCCCTCGCCCTGGGCGCCGAGCATGTTGGACGCGGGGACGCGGCAACCCTCGAAGATCAGCTCACCCGTGGCCGACGCGTGCAGGCCGAGCTTGTCCTCGAGCCGGCCGACCCGGAATCCCGGCGTGGCCGCGGGCATGATGAACGCGCTGATCTCGGCCGAGCCATCCTTCTTCGAGCCCGTTCGGGCCGTGATGATGTATGTGCCTGCCTGTCCCGCGTTGGTGATGAACCGCTTGCCGCCGTCGATCACCCAGGTGCCGCCGTCGGGGCCGTCCTCATGACGTGCCGTGGTCCGCGTTCCGCCGGCATCAGAGCCGGCGCCGGGTTCCGTGAGCCCGTAGCCGCCGATCACGGCGCCGCCGGCCATCGGAACCAGGAACTCCTGCTGCTGCTCGCGGGTGCCAGCCAGGTGGAGCGGCCCGCAGCCGAGTGACGTATGGGCGGCCACGATCAGGCCGAGCGAACCCCAGACCCGGCTGATCTCCTCGATCGCGATCGCGTAGGCCAGCGTATCGAGACCGGCTCCCCCTTCATCCTCGGGAATCGGGATCCCCAGCCAGCCCATCTCGCCGAGCCGTCGCACGATCGCGACCGGGAACCGACGCTCGCGTTCGTGTTCGTCGACGACCGGCGCGACTTCGCGTTCCATGAATTCGCGGATCGTCGATCGAAGGAGGGCGTGCTCGCTGGAGAGGTCAAGATCCATGGGCGGAGCGTACCGCACGGGCACGCAGCCAGGACGCACGGGTCCGTGGCCACCCAGCACGGGTGCGAGCGGCGACCCGGCACGGGTGCGAGCGGCGACCCGGCACGGGTGCGAGCGGCGACCCGGCACGGGTGCGAGCGGCGACCCGGC
>JAYTWS010000219.1:0-3378 GCA_043743315.1 Chloroflexota bacterium
TGGGCGATGGCAACGGGCAGGTCATCTTCCCCGCCGGCATTGCCGTGGATGCCGACGGCGGGCTGATCGTCGAGGACAGCGTGTCTGAATCGGCCCGCCTGATCCGGTTCGTCGTGACGCCCTAGCGTCGCCAGCCATGGCCGCCCTGGTCTCCGGCCGGGGTGGCCACCCAAGCTCTTCCGCACGCCACTTGAGAATCACCGTTCGAGGGAACCGTTTAGCGGCCGTGATGACTCATATTGTGTGGGAGCGGCCCGGAGACGCCGCTCGCACCGGGAGAGGAATGCAGGTCGAGCTCGTTGAACGAGCGCGCTCCGGCGATCACGAGGCATTCGCCGCGCTGGCGAACACCTCGTTCGCGCGGTTGTATGGGGCCGCGAAGCTGATCCTGCGCGACCAGGGCGGGGCCGAGGACGCGGTCCAGGAAGCGCTCGTTCTCGCCTGGAAGCACATCGGCGCAATCCGCGATCCGGAGGCGTGGGACGCCTGGCTCTATCGCCTCACGGTCAGGGCCTGTTATCGGCTGGCGCGGACGACCAAACGGCGCAGCGTCATCGAACTCCATGTCGAGCTCGACAGGGAGCCCGCCGGTCACGACTTCACCGGGCCGCTCGTCGAGCGGGAGTGGCTCGGTCGCGAGCTCGGTCGATTGCCCGTTGACCAGCGGGCGGTCATGGTCCTGCATTTCTACCTCGATCTTTCCCTGACCGACGCGGCGTCCGTCCTCGACATCCCGGTCGGGACGGCGAAATCCCGGCTGCACCGTGGACTGGAGACCCTTCGAACGGCGCTTTCGGACGAGCGGTCGGTCGTGGCGACCCCATCCGGGGAGCGAACTCCATGACCGCGCAGCGCCAGCCCGTCGAACAGGTGCTCGCCGAGTGGATGATCGATGAGGCCGCCGGTGCGCCCGAGCAGCTCCTGGCCGAGATCCTCGGGACGACGGGTCGAACCGCCCCGAGTCCCCGGGTCTGGGCGCTCGTTGCGGAGCCGACGCTCCGTGGAAGGACGACCCGAGCCGCCGTCGGGCTGCCGAACCGCGGCTTCGTCCTCGCGGCGGGGACGGCGCTCCTGGTCGCGGCGCTCACGGGCCTCGCCGTCGGGGCCTATCTTCTCCTCAACCAGAAGCCGGCGGAGGGAGGCGATTGGCCGGGCTTCCGCGGGGATGCCGCGCGAACCGGCTCCGGCCTCCTGGCTCCGAAGGGCAACCCTGTCACCGCATGGCAGATCCGCGTCGAGGGCGCCGTTTCCGAGGTTGTGGTCCTCGGCGAGCACGTGTATTTCGCGAGCGACGATGGGAACCTGCACGCGGTGTCCCGGGACAGCGGGCTCGTCGAGTGGACCGTCATGGTCGCGGAGCCACCGCTCACCGGACCATTCGCCGCCGACGGTCGACTCTACCTCTCGGACTCGACCGGCACGTTTCACGCGTATGGAATCGAGGACGGCCGCGCGATTTGGACGTCGGGGACACGGTATGCCCAGCCGAGTCGCGCCGTCGAGGTGGACGGAACGCTCTATTTCGGCACGGATGACGGGCTCGTCGTGGCGCTCGACGCGGCGACGGGCGCCGAGCGCTGGCGACTCCAGCCACCTGGTGCGACGCACGTCGACGCGCCGGCATTCGCCGATGGTCGGCTTTTTGCCGGGACCGACGGGGGCGGCTTCGTGGCCATTGACACGGTCGCTCGTCACGTCGCCTGGACCGGCAACACCGACGGCGAGGATACCGGCAGTGCCACGGTCGCCGACGGGATCGCCTACATCGGAGCGGGAGCGCAGACGAACGCAACGGGGACGCTGCACGCGTTCGACGCGGCGACCGGGCGGCCGCTCTGGACGGCAGCGGATCCGGACTTTGGATTGCCGACCATTGAGGCAGGCATCGCGTACACGACGAGCCTGAGCGGGCGGCTCGACGCCATCGACACGGCAACCGGGGCGACCCGCTGGAGCGTCGACCTTGAAGGCGATCCTCGTTCGCCGATGGTCGTCGGTGGCGTCGTGTTCCTGCCGACGGGAGCGGCACGCCGGATCGAGGCGATTGAAGCCTCAACCGGCAACGAGCTCTGGCGCTACGACATTGATGCGAATGCAGACTGCTGCGTCACCGTTGCGAAGGGCATGGTCTTCGTCGGGACACAGTCCGGATCGGTGTACGCCATCGCGGGCGACGGCGCGACCATCACGGCCCGGTCACGCTCTACTCTTGAACCCACGCAGGGACCGAACCCATCAGGGAGCGCCTCGGTGGCGCCGGCAGCCACGCCCCTTCCATCGATCGGCACGGTCGCCTGGTCGACGGACATCCGGGGCATGGGTTTTGCACCAATCAGCCAGATCGCGATCGACCCGACGACCGGCCGGATCTGGGCGCCGGAGGCGGCCGCGGACCGGATTGCGATCTTCGCGCCCGATGGGACGCTCCTCGAGGAGTGGGGAGAATCCGGGAACGGAAACGGTCAATTCGACTTCACCCGTGGCAATGGGGACGGCTACGGGACGCTCGCCTTCGGGACGGACGGCTCGTTCTACGTGCTCGACGTCGGGAACCGGCGGGTCCAGCAGTTCGATGCGGCGCGGCGGTTCGTCCGGGCGTGGGGGTCGTTCGGTAGCCGGCCGTACGAGTTCATCGATCCGGTCGGGATCGCGGTGGCCCCGGACGGGACGGTCTGGATCCTGGACGATGTCCGGCGCGTGGTGGAGCACTACACGGCCGACGGCACGGTTCTGGGCTCGTTTGATCCGTTCGCACCGTCCCCGATCAACAATGGGGCCAATGCCCTGGCGATCGACGCGGCAGGAAATCTGTACGTCAGTGGGGTGCAGCCCTCGCAGATCTCTGTTTTCGACCCCAGTGGTCGGTTCGTCCGATTCATCGGCGCGGGACAGTTCGCCGAGCAGGCGACGCAGATGGCCATTGACGCGGGCGGGCGGATATTCGTCACGCAGGGCCCGGACCGGGGCGCCGCGCCGGGCATCCTCGCGTTCGGACCGAACGGACAGCTGCTCAGCGGCTTCGGCCCTCGTGGCGACGGCGACGGCGAACTCAACTTCCCGGCAGGGATCGCGCTTGACGGCGAGGGCGGCCTGTATGTTGAGGACAGCCTGCCCGAGTCCGCCCGGCTGATGCGCCTCCAGCTCCTGCCACCGGCTGCGCCCGCGCCATAGCCCTCAGGCGTCAGCGAGGCGCAGCCGGATCTCCTTGGCCGCGGGCGACATCGCGTCCTGACCATGCGACGTGGCAGTAGCGCCGGTCTTGGAAAAACTCGCCACGCGAGGCCCTGGGACGCCGGTCCCTGAGCTCGCGCCCTGGGCGTACGCCTAGCGAAGTGGGCGATCGATCTCCTCGCGAAGTGCCCCAAGGATCTCGAGTTC
>JAYTWS010000220.1:0-3505 GCA_043743315.1 Chloroflexota bacterium
GTCCAGAGCGATGCGCTGGCCGCCTTCCCGCGCTACTGGCTGCTCGCGTCCGAGAAGACGGCCGAGTGGCACGCGTTCGGCATGGAGTGGAAGGAACACGTTGCCTGGATGGCACCGTACCTCGCCACCGCGGTCGCGTTCGCGGTTCTGTACTACGGCGCCCAGCTGGTTCGCCGCGGTGAGATCCGCCGCGCCGCGATCATCTTCTTCACCCTGGCCTTCCTCGCCGCTGGCGTTGCGGGCCTGTTCGGAGCCTTCATCACGAAGGCCGCCGCAGTCACCTGAGGAGTCGAACGATGCAGGACATGCAGACCAAGCCAAATGGTCCGGTGGCTGCGGCGTTCGTCGCCGCGGGGATCGGGTCCCTCGTCATGGGCATCTTCGTCGTGCTGAACGACATCTCGCCCGAGATCAACAAGTTCCTGGCCTTTGACAAGAACTACGGCCTCGGCGCGGGCGTCGGCGCCCTCTCGGGCAAGGCGTTCCTCGCCACGGCCGCCTTCCTCATCTCGTGGGTGGTCCTCCACCTCATGGCGCGGGGCAAGGAAGTCAACTTCAGCCGCTGGTTCGCCATCGCGCTGATCCTGGTCTTCGCCGGGTTCGCGCTGACGTTCCCGCCGATCTTCGAGTTCATCGTCGACCTCTTCCCCAAGGCCGCCTAGGACTCCCGAGCCGGGTTTGCCGGCACCGACCACCAGAGCCGCCGGATCCCTTCTCCGGCGGCTCTGATTCGGTCCGGTCAGGCCTCAGATCGCATCGAACCCCACAGGCGCATCGCGAGGATATAGATGATCAGCAGGATCCCGATGCCCATGACCGGTGCGCCGACGCGCTTGATCTCGGCGATGTCCTGACCGAGTCCGACCATGAACACCAGCAGGCCGAGGTTCATGCCCCAGAACCCGAGGGTCGAGACCCATCCAGGCGCTCGATCAACGGCCCCTGCCGTCCGCGCGAAAATCAAGGCGAGCACGAGGTTCGTGATGACCCCGATGAACGCGGCGTGATCGCTTGCCTTGACCAGGTTGAAGTTGATCGCGTTCGGATCACCCGACTGAATGAACAGGAAGATCAGGTACAGGAAGATCGCGATCGCCACGATGACGAACAGCGCGGCCGCCTTCAGGTGACGACCGCCGTCACCGCGCAGCGTGGCTGGCAGCACCCGGCCGATGAACAGCCCGACAGCGATGAGCTGCAGCAGGAGGTAGATCCCCCCGGCGGCCTGGACGGCCTCAACGCCCAGGAACAGCAGGGTCACGGTCAGCAGCAGCCCACCCGAGAACAGCGCCAGAAACTGGATCAGCCCGCCGCGCGGCAACCCGGTCGTCCCGAGCGCGCGCCATTCGATGAGGCCCATCGCCACAAGGATCAGGTATGAGAAGACCATCGCGCTGGCGTGGGCGCCGATGGAATCGCCATTAAAGATCGTCGTGTTCGTTGCCTTCTCGACCTGGACCAGGACGCCAATGACCGCGCCATACGTGAAGGTCGTGAGGCCAAGGGCGACCGCCAGCCCGGGCAGGGTCCGAGCCGCCGACCAGGCACGCCAGACCCAGACGAATACCCAGATCACGGCGACGAGCAGTGCGGTTCCACCGATCGCCCGGGCGGGCAGGTTGCCTGAATAGAACGCTGCGATATAGATCGGGATGAGGACCAGCAGCGCCAGGGCGAGGCGCCGATCGACCGATCCGAACATCCACATGGCGCTTGCAATGAGCGCGAGCGAGATCCAGCCGAGCGTCCCGGAGTGGACGTGGGTCAGGATCTGGTCCTTGTTGAAGGTGACCGCGTCGGCTCCGTTGAGGATCCCGATCACGATCGTGATCAGGAACAAGGCCATCGCGACCAGGTACATGCGGTTGATCACGTCCCCGCGACCAGCGTTGGACGACATCATCGGGCTTGTCTCCTCCATCGCCCGGCGTGCGCCGGGCTCTCCGCCAACCATCCTAGCCCGGCGAATCCCAGAATCAAGGCTCAGCCGATCGCCCGAGTCCCGGGGCGGCCGCGCCTGCGTCACGCCGTGCCACAGCGCGACTCGGCCCGCGTGCCGGATACTTGGGCCATGCCGTCATCCAAGGTCGCAACCATGCGCGATGCCATTGCCGAGCTCGTCCGCGACGGCGATACCGTGGCCATCGAGGGATTTACCCACCTGATTTCGTTCAGCGCCGGTCACGAGATCATCCGCCAGGGTCGGCGGGACCTGACCCTTGCCAGGCTGACGCCCGACCTGATCTACGACCAGATGATCGCGGCGGGTGTTGCCAGTAAGCTGATCTTCAGCTGGCTCGGGAACCCGGGCGTCGGTGGACTCGGGGCGATCCGCCGGCGGATCGAGCCGGCGACGAGTGGGGGCGACGGGCAGCCGCCTCGCCTCGAGATCGAGGAATACAGCCACTTCGGGATGGTCGGCCGTTACACCGCGGGCGCATCGAACCTGCCGTTCTACCCGATCCGTTCCTACTTCGAGACGGACATGCCGGCCGCCAATCCGCTGATTCGCGAGATCGAATCGCCGTATGGTGACGGCAAGGTCTTCGCGGTGCCACCGCTCAAGCCGGGGGTCACGATCGTGCATGCACAGCGGGCCGATACTGCCGGCAACACCCAGGTCTGGGGCCTCCTGGGCTGCCAGAAGGAGGCGGCGTTCGCCGCGGAACGGGTCATCGTCGTGGTCGAGGAACTCGTCGACGAGGCCGTCATCCGGGCCGACCCGAACCGCACGATCATCCCCGGGCTCATCGTTGATGCCGTGGTCGTGGAGCCGTTCGGGGCTCATCCCTCGTATGTCCAGGGTGCCTACGATCGGGACAACCGCTTCTACCTGGACTGGGATGCCATCACGCGCGACGAGGCAACCATCCAGACCTGGCTGCGCGAGTGGGTCTTCGAGGTTGACGGACGCTCCGAATATGTCGCCAAGCTCGGGCCTGAGCGTGTCGCGTCCCTGAAGCCGGGATCGGCGCCATCCGGCATCGTGGACTACGGGGACTACCGCTGATGATGCAGGCCCGCCGATGAGCCGCGCCCCGAGAGCCGCCGGAGCCGGCGCTGCCGGAGCCGCCGGAGCCGGAGCCGGAGCTGCCGGAGCCGCCGGAGCCGCCGGAGCCGCCGGAGCCGCCGGAGCCGCCGGAGCCGCCGGAGCCGGACCCTCCGCGCCGGACGGCGGGACCTTCTCCAAGTCCGAGATGATGATCGTGGCGGCGGCCCGCGAACTGGCCGGCCAGCGGGTCTGCTTCGTCGGCGTCGGCCTGCCCAACATCGCGGTCAACCTGGCCCAGCGCACCGTGGCCCCGACCCTCGAGCTGGTCTACGAGGCCGGCGTGTTCGGCGCTCGCCCGGCTCGCCTCCCGCTGTCCATCGGCGACCCCACCATCGTGACGGGCGCCACGGCCGTGGTCTCGATGTTCGAGCTGTTCAGCTTCTACCTCCAGGGCGGGCTGGTAGATGTCGGGTTCCTCGGCGCGGCCCAGATCGACCGGTTCGGGAACATCAA
>JAYTWS010000221.1:0-4027 GCA_043743315.1 Chloroflexota bacterium
GGAGCGGCGGTTTCGGCGGGGACGTGTTCGCAGGTTGGGGTGGTCGGTGAGACGATACGGCGCAGAAGATCCATGCCGCCGAAGATATGCCCTCCGGGCGACATCGACTGTATCGGACGTTACGGCTAGGTGGACAAGCCGCGCGCAGCATGCCGAAAGCACTGTTGCCCGCCTTGCGGGTATGAGGACCGACGGACCGGGATGCCTGCTCGAACCGGAGCCGGACCATGATTGGATACAATCCGTGATCAAGCCCACGAGCAGTCCCGCGGCCATGCCGGCCACGCTCCCGGCCCAACTCCGTCCCCCTGGCGAGATCCTGCACGAGGTCACCGTCGTGAGCGCGCCTGCTACGCAGGTCCTCGCCTGTTGCACGAACCTCTACGCAAACCCGATCCTCGAACTGCTGGTCGGGGACTCGTTCCACCCTGGGGGTCGTGCCGGGTCGAGGGCGCTGCTCAGCGCCGCCGCGCTGCCCATGGGGGCCAGGCTCCTCGACGTCGGTGCGGGACTCGGAACGTCGGCGCGCCTGGCTGCCGCTGAATTCGGCCTCCGCGTCGATGCGGTCGACGTGAGCGACGCGATCGTTGAGCGAGGTCGAGCCCGCGGACCTGATGCCCGCGTCCAGTGGACCGTGGCGGCCCTGCCGCGCCTGCCGTTTCCCGATCACTCCTTTGACGCGGTGCTCGCCGAGTGTGTCCTGTCAATGACCGAGCGGGCGGCCGCACTCGCCGAAGTTGCCCGGGTGCTACGGCCCGGAGGGCTGCTTCTGATCAGCGACGTCGAGACCGAGAGCCTCGACTTCGGCTCCGACCTCGGACCTGTCGTCGGAGCGGCCCTCTGCCTCGGCGACGCGTGGATGGTCGGGGAAATGGATCGCCTGCTCGCGAATCTGGGATTCGATCAAGCCAACCGCTGGGATCGATCGACGGACATCATCGAGATGATCGATCGCGCCGAGGCTCGAATCGGCTTCGTGAGGGTCGCCGCGATGGGTTTGGGCATCGATCTGGCAGATCTTCTGGACGCGATCGGTGAACCCGCGTGGGGCGCCGACGGCAAGCGGCTGCAGACGACGGTCGCCGGGATCAGGCGCGCCGTCGCGGAGGGGTCGCTTCGATACTCGGCGCTGATCGGGGTAGCCCCGCTGGAGGCGATGCCGTGAGCAAGCGATCACGGGGTATTCGAGCGCGGTCGACCCAGGACCGACCGACCAGCGAGCAGCACCCGGTCGAATTGCGGCCAACTGGCGTGCGCGCCCGCACGCAGGAACTACAGCCGAGCGCCCGGCGGATCCGTCCATATGTGCTGCCCGGGATCTTCCTGGTCGCTGCGTTGGCGGGAATCGCGGCGATTGCCGCCGCCGCGATCGGCGCCCCGACAACGACGAACTCCACGGCCATTCGGCCCGTCCTGGGAAATCCGGCGGCCCCGGTGCTCATTCGTGAGTACGGCGACTTTCAATGCCCGTCGTGTGGCGCCTTCGCCAAGTCGATCGAGCCGCAGATCCGCACAACCTTCATCGATACCGGCATCGTCCGCCTGGAGTGGCATGACTTCGCGTGGATCGGCCCCGAGTCGCGTGATGCGGCGAACGCGGCCCGATGCGCGGGCGATCTCGGAGCGTTCTGGCCGTTCCACGATCTGCTCTACGCCAACCAGGGAGGCGAGAACTCGGGCGCGTTCTCGCGAGACAGGTTAAAGGCCTTCGGGGACCGCCTCGGCCTGGACGCCACCGCATTTCACGCCTGTGTCGACGGCGGGACCCATCTCGATGCCGTCCAGACCGACTTCGCCGATGTCCGGGCGAATGGGTTCAACGGGACACCGACGTTCCTGATCGGCAGCCAGCGGATCGTCGGAGCGCAGCCGTTCGAGGTGTTCGCGGCGACCATCAACGCCGTCGCAGGTCGGTAGGATCGCGTGGGGGTCGAGGCGCTGGTTGCGTTCGCGGGAGGCGTCCTGTCGCTCCTGAGCCCCTGCTCGGCGCTCCTCCTGCCCGCCTTCTTCGCCTATGCGTTCCCGTCGGCCGGACGCCTGGTTCTTCGGACATCGGTCTTTTACCTGGGCCTGGTCACGCTGTTCCTCCCGCTCGGTCTGGGCGTCGGCGCGATCGGAAGCCTCTTCCTGGAGCGTCGAGCCGAGCTTTCGGTGATCGCGGGCCTGCTTCTGATCACAATCGGCGCATTCCAGCTTACCGTCGGCGGGTTCGAGATCCCCGGCGCCGGGCGACTGGCGGGTGGTCGATTCGGGGCGACCGGGGAATCGCTAGCCGCAACCTACGCCCTCGGACTCGTCTATGGCATCGGCGGGTTCTGCTCCGGACCGCTCCTCGGCGGTGTCCTGACCATTGCCGGCGCTTCCGGTGGAGCCGTTCAGGGAGCCGTCCTCCTTGCCGTCTTCGCGGCAGGGATGGCTGCCCCGCTCCTGGTCCTCGCGCTCGCCTGGGAGCGCATCGGGGTGGTGGGACGGACACGGCTGCGCGGCAGCGAGGTTCGGATCGGCAAGTGGACACGCCATACGTCGATCGTCGCGTCGAGCGTCCTGTTCATGGTCCTCGGACTCGCTTTCATTGTGTTCCAGGGTGGTAACGCGCTCGGCGGGCTGTATGCCGCGGTCGGTGCGTCCGAGGTGTCCCTCCGCATCGAGGTCGCCGTGCGCGACCTGGCGAGTCAGTCCCCGTGGCTCCTCGCGGCGATGCTCCTCGTCCCTGGGGCCGGGCTCGTTCTCGCCGCGGCCCGTCACGACGGGGCGGGAAGGGACTGAAGAATGAACCATGCCCCGCCGGCCGTCCTCGCGGTGGCGGCCGTCATCGTGGCGCTTCTCGCATGGGTGGTCCTGTCCGTCGCCACCGGACTCATCTTCCACCTCATGCCGGCAGCGCCGGCGCTCGCAGCGATACTCGGCTACCGGTGGGCGGACGGTGACGTCAGGCTCCCCTGGTCAACGACCGCCGCGCTGGGGGCGATCGGCGTCGCCGGGGCAATCGTCGGCTCCGTGCTTGTCCGTTCCTTCGGAGGGCTACTTGACGAGCCGGCCCTGGTCGTCGGCGCGATCGCGGCCGGCCTGACACTGGCCCTGTTCCTCGCCCGTCGGCCGGCGGGGCTTGCCAAGCGCGCCAGGCCGACTTCGCGCCATTCGGATGATCAGCACGAGCAGCGCGAGAATCAGACGTAAGCCAGTTCACAGCGAGGAACATCCCACTGACTAGTCTGGAATCATGCCCCGTACGCGCTGGACCGTCGCCGTTACCGCAACCGTAGCCCTCGTGGCAGCGTGCGCCCCGGCGGTCGGCGGCAGCGTGACGAGCGCCGTGCCCAATGGTTCCGGGGGCGAAAGCGCCGGACCGACGCCCGACCTCGGCAACCTGCAGGTTTCGACCCGCGGCTGGACGACGGACTTCTCGGTCACGTCGGTCGATCTCGGCGAGATCATGAGCGGCGGGCCGGGCAAGGACGGAATCCCGGCCATCAACGCGCCCAAGTTCGAATCCCTCGCCGCCGCGGCGGGATGGCTGGATCCCGAATCGCCGGTGATCAGCCTCGAGATCGGCGGCCAGGCACGCGCCTACCCGCTGGCCATTCTGATCTGGCACGAAATCGTCAACGACACGCTCGGCGGGACGCCGGTCGTCGTGACGTTCTGTCCGCTCTGCCACACGGCGCTCACTTTCGGTCGCGAGCTCGATGGGACGGTCTACAACTTCGGCACGACCGGCAACCTTCGGTTCAGCGACCTTGTGATGTACGACCACCAGACGGAATCCTGGTGGCAGCAGGCGACGGGCCAGGCGATCGTCGGCCGCCTCACCTCGAGGAAGCTGACCTTCCTGCCGGCGCAGATCGTTTCCCTCGCGGAGTTCGCGGCCGCACATCCCGAGGCCGACTCGCTCAGTCGCGACACCGGCGCGTCGCGGGAGTACGGGCAGAACCCGTACGTGGGATACGACCAGGCAGACCAGAAACCGTTCCTGTTCGACGGCGTCGTGGACGGACGCCTCGCGCCGAAGGAGCGTGTCGTGGCGCTC
>JAYTWS010000222.1:0-3263 GCA_043743315.1 Chloroflexota bacterium
CTGGCGCGGGTGGCGCTCGCACGAGGGGATCGAGAACGCGCCATGGCAGAGGCTCGCCGGGCGCTGGTCATCGACCCCGAGGAGGTCGCAGCCCAGCGACTGATCGTTCACCTGGAGTTCGCGGCTGCGGGGACGCAGGCCGAGGCCGTGGGTCCGGACCAGGATTCGGGTCCGGTCGAGGCCCTGTTCCAGTCGATCGCACCCGCCACAGATGCGTCGCCCGAGCCGGCCAAGTCGTCTGTGGCACCCGCCCCGGCCGCGTTGCCCGAGCCCGCTGGGTTGCCCGAGCCCGCTGGGTTGGCCGAGCCCGCTGGGTTGCTCGAGCCCGCTGGGTTGGCCGAGCCCGAAGCGCGGGCCGAGGCTGGGCTGCCCGAGCCGGCCGCGCCGGCTGACCGGTCGGTCGCACTCGCCGCAGATGCGTCACCCGAGCCGACCAGCTGGTCCGTGGCACCCGCACCGGCTGCGTTGCCCCAGCCGGCTGCGTTGCCCCAGCCAGCCGCGTTGCCCGAGCCCGCTGGTTTGCCCGAGCCCGCTGGGTTGCCCGAGCCGGCCGCGCCGACTGGCCCACCGCTGCCCCTCGCGCGAACCGCCTTGTCCGATCCCTCGGTGCAAGAAGGTGCACCCGTGGCGTCGACGCCGATCGCGGCGAACACGGAGGCCGCAGTCTCGGCAACGCAGGCCCGGCTTCAGGCAAAGGCCCAGGCCACGTCGGCGGCCGAGGATGAAGCGCGGGCCCAGGCCGAAGATGCCATCGCGAGGTCGCAGGCCGACGCGCAGGCCCAGGCCGCGGCGGATGCGCGGGCAGAAGCCGCGGCAGCTGAGGCCCGGGCGCAGGCTTGGGCGCTCGCCCAGGCCGGGGCTGAGGAGGCACGCGCACAGGCCATCGCGAACGCTCACGTCGCCGCAGCTGAGGCCCGGGCGCGGGCCACGGCGGTGGCGCAGGCCGCCGCGACGAACCGGCTGGCGGCACCCGAACCGGCGAGCGCACCGCCCGGGCGACGCTCGCTCCTGGATCGACTCCTGGGCCTGTTCGGCATTCGACGCTGAGGCATCGGGGTTCGCGCCCGTATCCTGTGCCGATGCGCATTCTGGTCACCGGCGGTGCCGGCTATGTCGGGTCCATCTCGGTCGAACGACTCGTGGCGGCCGGCCATGATGTGTCGGTGCTCGACGACCTCTCGACGGGGCATCGCGATTCCATCCCGGCAGGCGTCGGGGTCATCGAGGGTTCGTTCGCGGATCCCGGCACGATCGGCGCGGCGCTGGAGCGAGGGCGCATCGAGGCGGTTCTCCACTGCGCGGCGAAGTCGCTCGTGGGCGAATCGATGGAGGACCCGGCCTCGTACTACCGGATCAATGTCGCCGGCGGCATCACCATGCTCGATGCCATGCGCCGTCTCGGCGTCGGGCGGATCGTCTTTTCGTCGACGGCCGCGGTCTACGGCGTTCCGGGGATCTCGCCGATCGATGAGGACGCCGCGCTCCGTCCGATCAACCCGTACGGCGAGACGAAGCGCGGGTTCGAGGGCGCGATGGCTTGGTACGGCTCGGCATATGGGCTACGGAGCGCCAGCCTCCGCTACTTCAACGTCGCCGGCGCGAGTGCCGTCAGCGGCGAGCGCCACGACCCGGAGACGCACCTCATCCCCAATGCGCTGACCGCGGTCGCGGGCGGACCGCCGCTTACGCTCTTCGGCGACGACTACCCGACCTCGGACGGGACCCCGATTCGTGACTACATCCATGTCATCGACCTGGCGGACGCCCACCTCGCGGCCCTCGAGGCCACGGCTCCGGGCGACGGCCGAACGGACGTGCCACTGATCTGCAATCTCGGGAGCGGCGGTGGATTCAGTGTTAAGCAGGTCCTGCGCGCGACGGAGGCCGTAGTGGGCGGGCCCGTTCCACACTCGATCGGGCCGCGTCGTGTCGGCGACCCGCCGGAGCTCGTGGCCGCGATCGGCCGCGCGTCAGAGATCCTCGGCTGGGAACCGCGCCGATCGACGCTCGAGGCGATGATCGGCTCGGCCTGGGCCTGGCGTCAGGGGCGCTGAGTCGGCAAACTCGGGCTCGGGTCGGTAGGGGTGGGCGCCAGTTCCGGCTGGCGATTGGGCGGCGGCCCGCACGCCACCGGCCCCGGACGCCACCGACCCCGGTTCCGGTCTGGCCCCGGCTCGTCCTCGCATCCCGGCCTGGCCCGGGTTCCGGTCTGGGCCTCGGCTCGTCCCGGCATCCCGACCTGGCCCCGGCTCGTCCTGGCATTCGGGCGCCGGCGCCCGCGCCGCCACCGACTTTCCTGCCATATCGACATCCCAGGAGGCTTAGGCTCGGTCAGGGGCAATTTCGGCGACTGGGCGGGCTCCACGGGACTTCACCTGAGCACGAACGGCCGTTCGCGGGGTCCGGTCGAGGCGATTTCCAGAAGATTCCCCTGCCCTGCCGACCCCGGGTGTCGATTTGGCAGCAAAGCCGCGGGCTTGGGGCTTGGCGGCACGGACCGCGGCGGGCTTCGCAGCAAAGCCGCGGGCTTGGGGCTTGGGCTTGGGGCTTGGGGCTTGGCGGCACGGACCGCGGCTTGAGCCTGGGGCCTGGGGCTTGGGGCTCCGCCGGGCCGCAGCCGCGTCCCCTTAGCGCGGCTCGAGTGGCGCGGTGGACGGCGACAGGCGATCCGGCGGGACCTCGACATCGAGTTCGCCCGAACCGGACCATTGATCCGAGACGGGTCGGAGCAGCCACGCGCCGATGAGCATGGTGACCAGCAGGCTCAGCACGGCGACCTGGTAGGCACCGTTGCCGAGGGCATCGAACGTCCAGAGCAGGATCAGCCCATAGAGGAGCTGGCCGATGACCTGTGAACCCTTGCCCACGAGCCCGTAGAGCCCGAAGAACTCGCCGAGGCGGGCCGGCGGCGTCAGCCGAAGCATGAACACGCGGTCCGCGACCTGAACGCCGCCGAGCCCGCTGCCGAGGATCGCGCCGGCGACGAGGAAGAGGCCAAGGCCGAGCGGGTTGCCCCCGATCCCGATCGCGATACCTCCCAGGACCAGGCCGACGGCCCACGACCAGAGGACGGTCATGAGCGTCCGCTTCGGGCCCCAGCGATCGACGAGCCGGCCCCAGCCGAAGCTCGCCGCAACCGCGACGACCGTCAGGGAAAGCAGGACCAGGACGGACTGGTTGTCGGTCAACCCCATGGCCCGGACCGTGACCACGCTCATCACGACGATGACGGTATTGACCGCATCCGAATAGAAGAAGCGGCC
>JAYTWS010000223.1:0-3410 GCA_043743315.1 Chloroflexota bacterium
ACCGGCGGCCATCTCCAGCAGGCGGGCGTCGCTCGGCAGCGCGCCGTCTGCGGCCCGGATCGCCGGAGCAGACCGACGACTGACGCCTGTCAAGGTGACCTGGGTGTCGTCAGATGGTGGATCGCCTGTCCTCTCGCCTCAGTCCGTGGGGACAGCGTACGCGCGCACGACGGGCGTCACCTGGCTGAACACCGCGTACAACCGGTCGCCAGCGGCGTTGACAGCCACGCCCTCGACCCCGGTGGGCCATCGATGCAGGACGTGACCGGCGGTGTCCAGCTCGATCAGATCCTGGTACACCGGGTTCGCGCCCCCGTCGGTCGAACTCCCGACGAAGATCCGACCGGCTTCCGTGACCGCGATCCCGGTCGCAAAGCTCACCACGTCGCGAAGGTCCAGCGTGGACTGCCACGTGCCGTCCGGCCCGAAGATCCTGACTTGCGGGGTCGGGTCGTCGCTGATCGCGTACACGGTGCCGTCCTTGGCGACTGTCATGTACGGTCCGACGCCGGTTGCCACGATGCCTTCGAAGACACCTTCCGGGCTGAACTTCTGGATGTCGTGCCGACTATCGCTAAAGACGTAGACATGATCCGCACCATCGGTCGCGATGTCGATCGGCAGCGCGAACTGGCCGTCGTCAGTGCCGAACGACCCCCAGGTGCGGACGAAGGCCCGGTCCTTGTCGAACCGCTGGACGCGATGGTTGCCCGAGTCGGCGACATAGAACCCGCCGTCGGAGCGGAAGGCGATCGCGCCGAACCCGCTATCACCGTCCCACAGCTTGAACTGTCCCGGCTGGTTCCCGGGCATTCCCCACGACTCCAGGTACGTCCCATCCTTGTCGAAGATCCAGAAGACGTTGTCGAACGACGCCGGGGCCCAGATCCGACCGCTCGGATCCACGGCCGGCTCCCATGTCCAGCCCCGGGTCTTGATCGGACCTTTTGCGTCCCACAGCGGTACCAGGGCAGCCTCCGGCGCGATGCTGGCAGTGACGATCGGGGTCGGGCTGCTCGGCGCCGCGGAGGCCGTCGCGACGGCCTTGCTCGGTGCCGGCGACGACGGGGCGCTGGCCGTGGCGAGGCCCGTGGGACTCACCGAAGGTCCGCTCGTCGCCTGACCGGCTGACCCGCAGCCCACCGCCACAAGGGCGATGGCGATGACACTGACTCTCCGGATCGTCTGGGATCGCATCTCGCCCCTCCGCTTGATCGGCGAGTTCTGGGACCCGCTCACATGGGTATGACGCCGGCCGGATGCCATCGGTTGGAACATGCTGCCGATCATCGTTCCGGACCGCCGATGGCGTAAAGCAGACCAAGGTCCGTCGCAACGATCAGATAGCCGTCCACGACGATCGGCGCATACGGGATCCCCTGAGTCTCCACGCTCCACTCTACCCGGCCGCTGGCCACGTCCAGGGCCTGGGCGGGACCGCCGTTGCCCACCACGTACACCGCGTCGCCAACGAAGGCTGGAAGCGCCTCGATCTCGTGCGGCGCGGTCACGGACCAGGCCACGGCACCGGTCTTCGCATCGATGGCGACGACGAGACGGTCGTGGCCGATCACGACGGCTCCACCGTGGATGATGGCCGGGGTGTAGATTTGAGCCTTGGTCGGACTCGCATACCGCCATCTGATGGCGCCGGACGCGATATCGATCGCCACGACCCCATGATCCGCCTCGTCTGCAGCATCCAACCCAGCGGCCGCATAGACGGTGTCGCCGGCGACCGCCGGTGAACCGGCGCGCCCGGAGGTTGCGATTCGCGTCGACCAACGCACGGTGCCCTTCGCGAGGTCCACGGCGACCAGGCTGGTGGCGGCTCCCACGTAGAGTGTGCCGCCCGCGAGTGTCGGGGATGTGGAGACTGCCCCGGGGAGCGACACCTGCCAGAGGATCCGCCCGGAAGTCGGGTCCAAGGCATAGGCGGTGCCGGTCCCGGTGGCCACCGCGATGCGCTCGCCATCCGTGACGGCGGCGCCGTTGATGGACCCGTCGGTGGCGGCCGTCCACCGCTCGGCGCCGTCGGCGATGGCGATGGCGTGGACGATTCCGAGGTCATCCCCGACGACGATGAGATCGCCGACCAGGAGCGGGGAGCCGCCGACCGGTGCACCCAGGTCCACCTGCCAGCGCTCCGTGCCCGTCGCGAGCGCGACGGCATGAGCGATGCCGTCGCCGGAGACGGCAAAGACCACCCCATCCTGGACCACCGGCGACGAATGGAATGGCGCGGCCGCATGGAATGTCCACGCGACGGCCGGCGAGCCTGCGGGTCCCGGGCCGGGCATCTCACCGGTCCTGCCGGCGTTCCCGCGGTAGGTGAGGACATCGCCCTGGAACGTCGCCGTCGATGGCACTGGACTGACGGCGCCTGACAGGCCCGAGGTTGGGACCGCGCTGCGGGCGGCAGTGGTGTCGCGCCCGCCTCCGCATCCCACGATCAGCATTGCCGCCATGACGCCCGCTACGGCTCGTGTCTTGCTGAGCATCATTTCGGTCTCGCACTGCGACGTTGGTCGCCATGGGAGACGCATGGACTGGTCATGCGGTTGGCGGTTCGCCGGAGGGCGACCTGCCGCAGGTTCGGCCGGTTCAGTCCGAGAGGACGTCCAGACTGGTCATGGCGCCGTTCGTCACCCGGCGATCGCGCTCCCAGGTGTCGGGATGACTCGGGGACCGTTCAAGCTAGCCGATGACCTGGACCTCCACGCCGAGCGCCTCGTAGACAGGGCGCGCACGTCCATCCCCCGAGAGTAGCGGTCGTCCGTGTTGCCGTGCGGCCGCGGCGACGAGGGCGTCGTAAACGGCCCCACCCGAAACGCCGCGCCGGGCAAGCTCGGAGCCGAGCGCGACCGCTTCCGCCTCACCGAGAAAGCCGGATCCAGGGAAGTTGTGAGCCAACATGCGCTCGACGTCGGCCGGCGAACGACGAAGCCCGGCAGGCAACCGCGTCAGGACCGAGTACGTCTCGAACCAGGCATGGCCGGCCAGACCAAGGCGCCGCCCGCGGACCGCCTCGAGTGTCGCGGCATGGGCTTGATGATCCTCGACCATGAGGGCGATTGCCGCGCTCGTGTCGAGCAGCGCGATCCCGAGTGCTTCAGCGTCCGTGTCGGTCGGCATCGATCAACTCGCGAACCGCCGCGCCGGTAAGTGACGTTCCCGCCGCCGGGATGACGAGCAGACCGTCCTTCTCCCGGAACGAGCTACCGCCGACCGGCTCGATGCGGATCGCTGCGCCATCGAGCTCGAGCTCAACCTCGCCCCCTCCAGCGAGCCCGATTCGATCCCTGAGCGAGCGGGGGATGACCAGGCGTCCCACCGTGTCGATGGTAGTTCTCATGGCAGTGACCATACCATAGACGTGGCAGTGGAACTGTCGACCGCGTCGCCTGATC
>JAYTWS010000224.1:0-15630 GCA_043743315.1 Chloroflexota bacterium
GGCTGGCGCGCCGCCTACCTCGTGGGGCATCAGCTCGATACGCCACTGCCGACCTCGACCCGGACGGACAGTGTCGAGGCAGACCTGGAGCTTTCATCGCTGTCGGCGCTCGGGCAGCACCTCGACGATCCGGAATAGGAGACAGCGGCCGGGTGATGCCGAGGACGGCTCGGCGGGGTCGCGAGACCGCCTAGACTCGCGACGTGGAGACTCGCGACCGCCGGATCAACCTGTCGCTGTTCGCCGCCGCCGGTACGGCATGGGTGGCCGTGGGCTTCATCGTCCTCACCCTTGATCCCGTCCTGCAGCCGGCGGCGGCCTATGCCGGCGCCGTCGCGATGGGCGTCGCCATGGGTCTGACGATGATGCCCCTGTTGTGGCTCGTGCCGTTCGGCTGGCAAGGACGAATCGCCTTCCGCGGCTCGTGGGTGCGGGCCATCCGTCGGGGCGCCTGGATCGGGCTGTTCGTGATGATCCTGGTGGTGCTGCGGGTGCAGGCCCTGTTCCAGCTGCCGGTGGCCCTGTTCATCGGTGCGATGGTCGTCGCCGCCGAGATGACCCTGTCATCGGAACGATGACCCGACCCCCAATCTGGAGGACCTGATGAGCGGATCCGGTGAGCGTGAGCCCGAGGCATCCGGGACGGCGATCCATGCCCGGCTTGCCGATGCCATCGAGGCGGCGAGGGCGGACATCCTCGACCTGTCGCATCGAATTCACGCGCATCCCGAGCCAGCCTACGAGGAGCATCAAGCGGCGGCGTGGTGCGCGGAGCTCCTCGCCCAGCATGGATTCCGCGTCGAGTTGCCGGCCGGTAGATTGGTGACGGCCATCCGGGCCACGCTCCCCGGCGGCCGCGGTGGCAATTCGCCCCGGATCGGCATCCTTGCCGAATACGACGCCCTGCCCGGGCTCGGACATGGCTGTGGCCACAACACCATGGCCGCGTCCGGGGTCGGCGCGGCGATCGCGCTCGCCTCGATCGCGGCCGAGCTCCCGGGGGAGATCGTGTTCCTGGGCACGCCCGCGGAGGAGCGGGGGAGCGGCAAGGTCGCGATGATCGAGGATGGCCTGTTCGATGGCATCGACGCGGCGATCCTGTACCACCCCTGTGATCGCAATCACGTCGATATTGCGCCGCTTGCGTCGGTCGACGTCGAGGTGACCTTTCACGGCCTGCAGGCCCATGCCTCGTCCGATCCTTGGAAGGGCCGCAACGCACTCGATGCGCTGATCTCGTTGTTCGTGTCGGTCGGGCTGTGGCGACAGGCACTTCGCCCGGACGCCCGCGTTCACGGCATCGTCGTGGACGGCGGGTCGGCCGCCAACATCATTCCGGAGCGTGCGGCCGCGCGATTCATGATTCGGAGCGCCGTGGACTCCGAGTTGACGGCCATGCAGGCACGGTTCCGGCAGCTCTGTGATGCCGCGGCCATCGCGTCCGACACATCGGTCGAGGTGGTTGTCTCCGGCGGTTCGCGAACGATGCGCACCAACCGTGTCATCGCCGATCGCTGGGTCGCCAATGCGGCCGCGATGGGAATCCGTGACGAAGGCGACGATGCGAGCTACGGGAGCACCGACATGACCAACGTCTCGTGGGTCTGCCCCGCGATTCACCCGGATCTTGCGATCGCGCCGTTTCCGACCGCCGGGCACTCGATCGCATTCCGCGACGCGGCGGTGAGTCCCGCGGCGGATGAGGCCACGCTCGTGGCCGCGACCCTCGTGGCCCAGACCGCGTACGACCTGTTCTCGAGCCCGGACCTCGTCGCGGCGGCCTGGCGCGAGTTCAACGACGGGGCCTGAGCGAGCCCGGGCCGCACGCGTTCGATACGAGTTCGTCGGTGATCGAGGCCTGGGGCGCCGGTCGCGATCCACGGGCCGTCGCGCGTCCGTTCGGAACGCCCGTTTGCTACGATGCGGACGGCGCCCCGCTGGACGGCAGCTTCCGAACCGGCGGCGTCCTTGGCGAGCATGGCCTTCGCCCCGATCTGCGGGAGCGCGGCCGTCCGGAGGAATCGCGTGAGCGAGCGCCCAACCGACCCTGCCGATGGCTTTGCGGCCATGCACGGCTGGGATCGTGAGTACGAGGTCTTCTCGGACTTCGACCTTCCAACCTATGTCGGCCCGGCCACCTTCGCGAACCTGCCCTGGGTCACCGACCCGGCGGAACTGCGGGCCCGCAAGGTCGACGTGGCCATCGTCGGCGCCCCGTTCGACGACCTGGTGACCCACCGGCCGGGCGCCCGGTTCGGACCCCGCGCCATCCGCCAGGCGCAGTACAGCACTGGCGCCCTGAACTCGCTCCAGGTCGGAATCGAGCCGTTCTCCCACCTGACCGTGGTGGATGCCGGCGATGCCAACATCGTGCCGGCGATGTGGGAACGCGCCCACGCCATGATCTATCGCAAGGTCCTCGAAGTCGCTGAAACCGGGGCCATCCCGATCGTGCTCGGGGGCGACCATTCGATCACCTGGCCTTCCGCGACTGCGGTCGCCGAAGTCCGGCGTCCGGGCAGCATCGGGATCGTCCACTTCGATGCCCACGCGGACACCGCCCCCGATTCGTGGGGCCAGCTCGCGAGCCACGGATCACCGATGCGCCGGTTGATCGAGTCGGGCGCGGTCAGGGGCAGCAATTTCGTCCAGGTCGGACTCCGCGGCTACTGGCCGTCGCCGGATGTCCTCGACTGGATGCGCGAGCATGGACTTCGATACCACTTCATGACCGAGATCGAGGAGCGTGGCGCCGAGGCCGTGATCACCGATGCGATCGCCGAGGCGCTCGATGGTCCGGATTCGATCTACCTGTCGCTCGACATCGACGTCGTCGATCCGGGGCTCGCCCCCGGAACCGGCACCCCGGAGCCCGGCGGAATGCTGTCGCGAGAGGTCCTCCGGGCCGTTCGCCAGATCGTCGGTGCGGTGGATCTTGTGGGGATGGACATCGTCGAGGTCGCCCCGCCCTATGACTGGGCCGAGTCGACGGCCATGATCGCCAATCGCGCGGCGCTGGAGGCGATCTCGGCCCTCGCCGTCCGGCGCCGAGACGGTACCTTCCCGCCGCGGACGGGCTGACGGGCACGCACCCCTTCCTCGATCACATCGGGCCGATCGCCTTCGCCCACCGCGGGGGGTCCACGCTCGGGCCCGAGAACACGATGCGGGCGTTCGAGGCCGCAGTCGCGCTCGGCTACGAGTACCTCGAGACCGACGTGCACGCGACCGCCGACGGCGTCCTGATCGCGTTCCACGACGATCGCCTCGATCGCGTCACCGACCACGCTGGTCCCGTGGCGGCGATGACCTGGGCCGAGCTTCGACCGGTCCGGATCGGCGGCACCGAACCCGTGCTCCGGTTCGAGGATCTGCTCGAGGCGATGCCCGATATCCGGATCAATGTCGATGCGAAGGACGACGCCGCGGTCGGTCCGTTGATTCGGACGGTCCAACGGGCCGGTGCGCTCGATCGATTGTGTTTCGGAGCCCTGTCCGACCGCCGTCTTGCGCACATTCGGCGAGCGTTCGGGGCTCGGGCCTGCACGGTGTTCGGGACTCGCGAGGTTGCCGCACTGCGCCTCCTCGCCTGGGGCGTGCAGCCCTTCCGGGCGACCCTCCGGCGTCAGCCTGGCCAGTGCGTGCAGGTTCCCATCCGCTCGCACGGGGTGTCACTCGTCGATCCGGGCTTCGTGGCAGCGGCCCACGATATCGGCCGGCCCGTCCACGTCTGGACCGTGAACGAATCCGACGAGATGGAACGACTGCTCGACCTCGGGGTTGACGGGCTGATGACGGACCGTCCGGAGCTGCTGCGGGAGATCCTGGTGCGGCGTCGATCGTGGCCGTCGGGCCCGACGGGGTAGGATCGACCGATGGATGAGCACGGCCCCGATCGCGCCGACGCCCTCGCTCGCCTGTACGACCTCGACCTGGCAGCCGATCCGGGTGACATCGATCTCTATTTGGCGATGGCCGGCCGGGCCGGCGGGCCGGTGGTGGAGTTGTGTGCCGGAACCGGCCGGATCGCGGTCCCGTTGGCAGCCGCAGGTTTCCAGGTGACCGGCGTTGACCTCGACCCGGCGATGCTGGCGCGCGCAACCCGCCGAGCCCGCGCCGAGGGTCGGGCGGTGGAACGCCGTCTGTCCCTGCTGACAGCTGATCTATTCCAGGCGACGATTTCGGGAGCCGGCACGTTCCAATTGGGGATCCTTGCCCTCAACTCCATCCTGCTCCTCGGCGGGCCGCGCGAGCAGCGACGGGCCATCGCGATCCTGGCGTCACTCCTCGCGCCCGGGGGCATCGTGGTCGTCGACGCGTGGCTCCCGCTCGCGGAGGACCTGGCCCGGTTCGATGGACGAATCGGCCTCGAGTGGGTCCGAACGGATCCGGAATCGGGCCTCGAGGTGGTCAAGACGACGGCAGCGTGGTACGACAGCGCCACCCGGGCGCTCACGTTGACCACGATCTTCGATGCCGCAGCCCCGGGTGGTCGGGTCAGCCGTTGGGTTCGCGAAGACCCCATGCGCCTCGTCTCGGCGGCCGACCTCCGGTTGTATGCGGAGGATGCAGGCCTCGAAGTCGAGGTCGTGGGCGCCGATTACGACCTCGCGCCGATCGGGCCGGGCGATGGACGGGCCGTCCTCGTGGCCCGACGCCCCGATCAACCCGTGCTACCTTGACGGCCATGGCTGCCAGCGATCAGATCCGCCTGCTGTTCATCGAAGATGTGCCGCAGGTGGCGCAATACGTCCGAGGGCTGCTGGCCTCGCAGAGCCAGATCAAGCTGATCGACGTGATCTCGGATGGGGGCAAGGCCGTCCTCCAGGTCCCGGAGATCCGGCCCGATGTGATCATCATCGACGCCCTGCTCCAGGGACGCGTGAAGGCTGACCAAGTCGTGAGCCGCATCCGTGAGATCGGCGGCACGATCCCAGTCATCATGTTGACGGTCCCGCAGCAGCCGGTCGAACCCGACCCGGACCGGGGAATCCACGGCGTCCTGTCGATGCCGTTCTCCGGCTACGACATCATCACCAGGGTCAACCAGGTGGTGAAGGACCAGGAGGCCGCGGCGGGAAGTGTCCGCTCCCATGCCGTTGCCGTGTTTGCGCCGAAGGGCGGCGTGGGGCGAACGACGATCGCGTTCAACCTGTCGGTCGCGGCGGCGCGCCAGGGCCATCGAACCGTGCTGGTGGACGGGAGTATCCAGTTCGCCGATCTCCGGGCGCTCCTGCGCGTACCGGCGGATGCGCCCTCGATCCTTGACCTGCCCACCGACCGGGTCGTTGAATCCGACCTGGCCGACGTCCTCTGGCGCGACCCGTCCGGCATCGACATCCTGCTCGCTCCGCCGCGGATCGAGATGGCCGAGATGGTCACCACGCGCGATGTTGAAAAGGTCCTGTCGCTGCTCCGGCGCCTGTACGACGCCGTGATCATCGACATGTCGGTGGCACTCGACGAGCTCAATCTCTTCCTGCTCGACCGGGTCGAGACGATCCTCGAGATCGTCACCTACGACTCGACGACCATCCACAACACCATCGCCCTCGCGGATACGTTCCGCGCGATCGGCTATCCCGCGTCGAAGGTGCAATACCTCGTCAATCGTGCCGACGCGAATGGCGGCATCGACCCAGCCGCCCTCGAGAATGCGCTCGGGCGTGTGCCCGAACACGTGGTTCGGTCCGAGGGCGCCGTCGTCGTCGCCGCCAACAACCAGGGCGTGCCGTTCGTGCTGTCGGACCCTGGCGCCGGTGTCAGCCAGGACATCGACCGTGTTGCCGCGTCGCTCCTGGGCGTCGGCAGAGCCGTCGCCGTTGGAGCGCGCTGAAGGCCGAATGTCCGATTCCCGGCCGATCGGTGTCTTTGATTCAGGCGTCGGGGGACTGACCGTCCTTCGCGAGATGCTGCGACGGTCGCCGGCTGAATCGACCATCTACTTCGGGGACAATGCCCGAGCACCGTATGGCACCCGGTCCGAAGAGGAGGTCCTGGCGTTCAGCACCGAGGCGGTCGATGCGCTCGTCGAGCGGGACGTCAAGGCGATCGTGATCGCCTGCAACACGTCCACGGCAGTCGCGATCGGCGAGCTGCGGCGGCGCCATGACCTGCCGATCCTCGGCGTGATCCGGCCCGGGGCGGTGACCGCCGCTCTGACGACCCGTAACCGACGCGTCGGGGTCATCGCGACGCCGGCGACGATCCGGTCGCATGCCTACTTTGCGGCGATCAAGGAGGAGAACCCGGCCGTCGAGGTGTACGAGCACGCCACCCCCACGCTGGTCCCGATGGTCGAAGCGGGGCACCTGGACGGGCACGAGATCGAGGCCATCGTGGCTGACGCGCTGGCACCGCTGCTCGGCGAGCGCGACGGCGCGGGCGAGTTCATCTTCCCGCTCCCCGGATCGGCCCGGATCGACACACTGCTGCTGGGCTGTACGCATTACCCGCTGATCCGCTCGACGATCGCGGCGATTGCCGGTGATCGGATCGCGATCGTGGATTCCGCGTCCGCAACGGCCTCCGCGCTGCACGACCTGCTGGCGATCAACGGGCTCGAGGCCCCCGGCACGACGCGCGGTACCGCGGCAGATGCAGGCCGGGCCGGGCACGATCGACCGGACGAGCGGAGCGCGGCGGCGACCCACGTCCAGCTCACGACCGGCGATGTCGCGGCATTCCGGGCGATTGCCGGTCGGATGTTCGGCGATGCGTTCCCGGATGTCGCAGGCATCGAGCTCCGCGCAGGCCGGGCGACGGAGCTGGTGGGGTGATACGACGCGATGGCGCGCTGACGGCGGCCGAGGCGTCGCCGCGTCATCGCGTCGCGGGGCAGAGAGCCCGGGCGTGGACCGCCGATCGTCGATGGCAGGCCGGTTTCCTCGTCGGATCGGCTGTCGGGATCGCGGCCACGATCCTGGGCCGGCGAGCCGATCGCTCGGCCCGGCGCGGCCTGATCGACTGGGACGAGGTCGAGCGCCTCGCGGTCGCTCGCGTCCGGACGGGATCAGCGGGCCTCACAGACCACGAACTTCGGGCTGCTGACACGGCCTATCGGGAGGCCATGGCGGTCGTGGTTCCGCGCCTTGCCGAAGCGCTCGGGACCGCGCTCCCCGGGGTGATCGAACGGGCCAGCGTCGTCAGCCGTGCCGATTGGGTCCATGCGAACGTCCGGACGTTCCGGACGCTGGTGTCGACCATCGAGGGCCCGCTCCTCGAACAGGTCGTGCGGCCGGGTGGGGGACTCGCGGCCTCCGCCATGGTGATCGCGAATCGCTGGGTGACCAGTCGTCAACTCGGCTTCCTCCTCGGCTTCATGGGCCAGCGTGTTCTCGGTCAGTACGACATCGCGTTGCTGAGCGCCGAGGCGGACGACGGACGACTCCTGTTCGTCGAGGAGAACATTCGAACGACCGCCCGGAATCTGGATGTGCCGATCGGGCCGTTTCGCCTGTGGATTGCGCTCCACGAGACGACGCATGCCTTCGAGTTCGAGGCCCATCCCTGGCTCCGACCGTACCTGGCCCAGCGCCTCGAACGCCAGCTGAAGCTGTTCAGTGGATCGACCGAGACCCTTGGCCGAGACGCGCTCAAGGCGATCGCCAGCGCGGTGCGCGGAAATGGCGATGGGGAACACTGGATGGAACGGATGATGACCGACGAACAGCGAAGCCTGTTTCGCGAGACCCAGGCGGTCATGAGCCTGCTCGAGGGATTCAGCGACTACGTCATGGATGAGGTTGGACGAGGGTTCGTGCCGGGCGTCGAGCAGATCTCCTCGCGGTTCCACGCACGACGTGCGCAGCGAACAGGCTTTGAGCGCGCGGTGCTTCGGCTCACCGGCATGGATCTCAAGATGGAGCAGTACCGGCGAGGCGAGGCGTTTGTCCGGGCGATCGCCGAGGCACGCGGTCGACGGGCCCTCGACCGGATCTGGGCATCGGCTGACGCGCTTCCAACCCATGACGAGATCGGTCGGCCCGAAGCCTGGATCGCGCGCGTCCTCGACGGCGTTCCGGTGGCATCAGCATGAACATCGGGCCGTCCGGACCCGCGAGACCCGGTCCGGGGAGTGGGCCCGCTGGCGTTCCCACCGCCATCGCCGTCAGCCCGATCCTGTCGGCGCGCGTTCGATCCCAGGACCTCGATCGGATCCGGGCGGCAGCGCCCGGAAGTCGAATCGTCAATCTTTCGGTCGAGGGGCTCGCTGACGGGCCGATCGAGGACATCGAGGTGCTCCTGCGCGGGTGGTTGAGCGCCGAGGCGTTCGATCGCCTCATCGCCCGGGCACCGGGCCTTCGATGGGTGCATTCCGCGACCTCGGGCGTGGAGCGGGCACTGACACCGGCCGCGCGGGATCGCTCCATCACGGTGACCAACGCCCGCGGGGTATTCACGAGGCCCATCGCAGAGCACGTCCTGATGTTGATCCTCGCCATCAGCCGGCGCCTGCCGCAGCTCCTCGAACTTCAGCGCGAGCGCACCTGGCAGCCGCTCCAGGGCGTCGAGTTCCGCGAGCTCACAGTCGGCATCGTCGGGTATGGGTCAATCGGGCGGGCCGTCGCATCGCTGGCCGGGGCGTTCGGGGCCCGGGTGATTGCGCTCCGGCGCCATCCCGAGCGCGATGACGCGGCCGGTAGCTCATTCGGTACGGGGTCCTCCGGTCCGCTGACATCTCGCGCTGACGATGCCCGTGACCTCGACGACGACTTCCCGTTCGTCCCGGCGCCGACGCGGATCGTCGGCCCGGAGGGCCTGCACGAGTTGCTCGCGGCGTCGGACATCGTCGTGCTCGCAGCGCCACTGACCCCGGCGACCGAGAACATGATCGATGCCGCGGCGATCGCCGCGATGGGCCAGCAGACCTGGATCATCAATGTTGCTCGTGGGCGCCTGATCAATGACGAGGCGCTGATCTCGGCCCTGCGCGAGCATCGGATCGGCGGAGCAGCACTCGATGCGTTCCGCGAGGAGCCGCTCCCACCGACTTCGCCGTACTACGACCTCGGCAACGTGATCGTCACTCCGCACACCGCCTGGTCATCGGCTCGCGTGCTTGACCGGAGCATCGACCTGTTCTGCGAGAATCTGCGGCGTTACTCCGATGGCGAGGCACTTCGGAACGTCGTCGATCCCGGCGCGGGGTACTGAGCCGACGCACTTCGTGCCTGCCGGGACGGATCCGTCCCGCTGCGACACAATCCCCCGATCATGCAGATTGCCATTGTGGGTCTTGCCGCGAGCGGCAAGACCACCGTTTTCAACACCCTCACTCGTGGGCACGCCGAGACGGGCGGCTTCGGGGGGCTCACCCTGAATGTCGGCGTGGTCAAGGTGCCCGACGAGCGGCTGGATCGACTCGCCGAGATCTTCAAGCCGAAGAAAGTCGTCCAGGCGGACGTCACGTATGTCGATCTCCCGGCTCCCCCGGCCTCCTCGGAGGGGCATGTCGGGACGGAGGAACTGCCGGCCGAGCACCTCGCCCGCCTGCGCGATTCCGATGCCCTGCTCCATATCGTCCGGGCGTTTGATGATCCGTCCGTGCCGCATCCGGCCGGCAGCGTCGACCCCGCGCGCGACCTGGAGCAACTCGACCTCGAGTTCATCCTCGCCGATCTCGCGATGGTCGATCGCCGACTCGACCGCCTGAGTTCGTCCGGGCGGCACGGAACCACGGCGGAGCGCGAGGCCAACGAACGCGAGGAGGTCGTCCTGCGCGGGCTCAAGATCGCACTCGAGGCCGGTCGTCCCATCCGGGATGCGGACCTCGACGCCGACGCGACCAAGGCGATCCGCGGGTTCCGCTTCCTGACCGAGAAACCGGTCCTCGTCCTGCTCAACATCGGCGAGCGCGAGATTGGGAGCGCAGGAGCGCAGGTCGCGGCCATCAGCGCGAACTACGACCACCGGCAGGCGATGGTCGACGCGCTCTCGGCGCGCATCGAGATGGAACTCGGCGAGCTCGAACCGGACGAGGCGGAGGTCTTCATGGTCGAACTCGGCATCGAGCGCTCGGGGCTGGGCCGCGTCATCGCGCTGTCCTACCAACTCCTCGGGCTGATCTCGTTTCTGACGGCGGGTCCGGACGAGGTCAGGGCGTGGCCGATCCCCGAGGGGAGCCTGGCAGTGGACGCGGCGGGCGCCATCCACACGGACCTCGCCAAGGGCTTCATCCGCGCAGAGACCGTGTCGTACGACGATCTGCTCGCACTCCGGTCGATGGCCGAGGCCCGAAAGGCCGGCCGCCTCCGCTCCGAGGGGCGGACGTATCGCGTCCGCGACGGCGATGTCATCGAGATCCTGTTCAGCCGCTGACGCGACCGATCGTTGCCGCCGACGCGACCGATCGGTGACGCGACCCCGGTCATGCCACCGGCTGCGCGCCCAGTGATGCCACCGGCCGCGCGCCCGGTCCGCGGGTCAGTTCGGATCAGCGTCCGGCGGTTCGAACTCGGCGTAGACGCTCCGATAGTCGGCGTCACCGGTCACCGGCGGGGGGTCGTCGTCGGAATCCTCGCTCTCCAGGTCAGCGAGGAAGTTGTCTTTGTCGACCCGGCTCACGTTCACCGCCGCCGTCAGCCGGTCGTCGGAGATGAACACGAACCCGTACTGCCGCTCGAGCTCCTGGGCGATGGCCTCCACGAGCGTGTTGGTCTCGTAGGTCTCCTGGACCTCGCGACGGATCGCCTGGACGATGCCGAAGAATTCCTCGGCATCCATCTCCTCGTCGCGGAAGAGCAGGACATCGAAGAAGATGTCGTCCTCCCCTTCGTGGAGCTCGTAGAAATGCATCGTCTCGCTCCTCAACCGGGGGCCGTTCGGTACGGCCGACCTGGTCAGTATACGGTTCGTCGAACGTGATCCGGCCCATCGTGGTCGGGTCGGCGTCGCGGGACCTGGCCGGCGACGACCCCCGCGGCTGGCGCCTGGGTGGGCCCGCCACGTACGGCGCACTGACGCTGGGGCGGCTCGGACTGCGGCCGCGCCTGCTTCTCGGCGTGGACGAGGCAGCGAGTCAAGCCACGGAGCTTGGGTGGCTGCGCGACGCGGGCGTCGACGTGGTCCTCGCCCACCTGCCGGAAGGTCCGGTCTTCACCAACATCGAGACCGACGCGGGGCGTACGCAGCGCTGCGAGACACCCGGAGTTCGCCTGTCGCCGAGCGCGTTGCCGCCCGAGTGGGCGTCGGCCACGTCATGGCTGATCGTTCCCGTTGCCGACGAGCTGGACGATTCCTGGGCAGCCACGCCACCCGACAAGGCCTTCATCGCGTTCGGCTGGCAGGGGCTCCTTCGCACCCTTTCGGCTGGCGCGACCGTGGTGCGTAAGCCGCCCGGGGCCTCGCGCCTGCTCGAGCGGGCACGGCTCCTCGGCGTGAGCCGGACAGATCTGGAGCTGGACCTGGCTGACGAGGAGCTCCTGTCGTTGCTCTCGGTACCGGCCACCCTGGCCATCACCGACGGTGCGCGCGGAGGTCGGGTCCTGTCGGTCGCCCATGATGGGCGCCGGACGGAGCGGCGCTATCCGGCGATCGGCGCTGATGCGGTGGTCGATCCCACGGGTGCCGGTGACGCGTTCCTCGTCGGCCTGCTCGCGGGTGTTCTCGGCCATCCCCTGGCTGGGTCGCGCCGGGCGGGGAGCGACGTGCGTCTCGCCTCGGCGCTCGGCTCGCTCGTCGTCGAACGTCCGGGCCTGTCCGGCGTGCCGACGCTCGACGAGGTGGGCCGACGCCTCGCCCGCTCGCTCACGGCCCGGCCGCCGTCGGCGCGCCAGGGTCCTCGGCCCGACTGACCGCCCGAACCATGCGTCCGACAGCCCGTCGCCCGATGCGGCGACGGAGGCGCGACGATCGTCGGAGAAGGTCACGCTCGACTCGGGCCGTCCCGCGACCGACGATGCGGGCCCGTTCGACGAGGCGGAGAGCGGCCATCGTGGCAGCCAGCGCCCCCTCGAGGTCGCGACGGTGATGCTCACGAAGTTTCGCAACTTCGACCCAGGCGAGCGCCCCGAGCGTGCCGCCCTCGTCGGCGATCTGGATCCAGGCGGCCTCGGCGTCAGCGTAGCGCCCGACCCGGCGCAGGAGTCGAGCCCGATCGGCGACGAGGCGCGGCGCGGTCCAACGGGTTTCGAGCCGGTCCGGCGCCGCCGTCCGCCACAGGGCCGCGCCATCCGATCGGCCGACCCGACCGCCGAAGTCGGGGCGGCGTCGGGGCGACCACCAATCGTCGGCCTCCTCGCGAACGCTTCGGAGCTCACGAGGCGGATCGACCGAGGCGGGTTCCGCGTGTCGGGCCACGAGGGCGGCCTCGAGGCAATCGAGAGCCTCGTGAAAGCGCCGCTCGGCACTGAACGAACGGGCCAGGCCCGCCAGGTCACCTGGATCGGCTTGGCGCCGGGAGGCCGGGTCGCCGAACCGTGTTTCCACGAGGGCGAGCAGGCGACCCAGCGACCGGACGTCCTCGTCGTTGTGGCGGACGATCTCGATGAGCCTGGCGGGTTCGCCATCGCGCAGGAACTGGAGATAGCGCGCCGGGATTTCCCAGCCTGGCACGTCGCCGTAGCGACGCATGCCGAGCAGTTCGACCTCGGCCGTCTGGAGCCGCGCATCGGTCATGCGGTGGCGGAACACCCGGCGCACGAGTGGCAGCAGGTCCAGGTGGCCGGCATGGACGGGAGGGACATCCCGGGCCATCCGATACCGGGCCACGAGCAACGGCCAGTCGAATCCCTTGCCGTTGTACGTGACGAGCCAGCCCGCGGCCGGAATCATCCGCCGCAGCTCCTCGAGAAGAGCGGGTTCGTCGACGTGGTCCGGGAGGAGCAGCTGCACCTGGCGAAACCGGGCCCGCTCCCACCAGCCGAGACCGACGAGGAAGGCAAGGGTTCCCGATGCCGTGGCGAGCCCCGTCGTCTCGGTATCGAGGCACAGCAGCGGGACGTCCGCTTTCGGTTGGCCGGGTAGCGATGCAAGGCGGTCGCGGTCGATCTCGATGACGCTCGACGCTCGCTCGACGCGCACGAAGGACCCGGCAGCGGTCCGAATGAGCTCGCCATCGACTTCGGCGGCAAGCCGCTCGGCCCCGACGCGCTCGGCCCGACCCGAGCCCAGCACGGAGCGAGGATCCCGGGTTGCGGCCTGGGCTCGAAAGTTAGCCAGGCGCCGCTCGAGCGCGACGGTCATCGTCAGGCCACCGCCCGTGAGGACGATGTCGGCCGTCCGACGATACGTCCCGCCCCGAGATCGGCAAGGAGTCGGAGGGCAAGCGCCTTGGCGTCGACCTGGGGATCGAGGCGCGGCCCGGTGCAGGCCGGGCATCCGCTGTCGCATGGACAAGCGCCGACGAGCTGCGCTGCGCCAAGGACCAGTTCATCGTGCCGGGCCCACAGTCGTTCGGACAGGCCGATCCCGCCGGGCACGGCCTCGTACAGGTAGATCGTCGGCGAATCCGAGTGGGGCGAGCGAACCTGGGACACGAGACCGAGGTCGTGCGGATCGACCATCAGGAGGACCGCCGCGACGGCCTGAAGGGCACGTCCCGCCCCGACGAGGGCGACATCGAGGTCGTCACGGCGCCATCCGATGGACGCCGTCTCGCCGGTGATCCAGTAAGCCGTGGTCTGGAGTTCGAGCTCGGGCAGGTCGATAGGGCCCCACCCGACGTTCTCGTCCGTGCCGAATTTGAGCTTCTTGAACAGCGTCACGAGGCTTGCCACCATGACCTCGCCATGCACCCGGCGGCCACCCGGCGCCGGCGCCTCGGCGAAAACATCGAGCGGCTTGAGCGTGACGGCTCGATTGGCATACGTGTAGTGATCGACGTCGACGCGGTGAACGTAGGCCTTGCGTTCGCCCCACTCCAGGCGATCGACGTAGTACTGGACCGAATCGTGGAGGTAGATCGCGCGCTCATGCACGAGCACCTGGGCCGAAAAGAGATCCACCTCGCCGAGTACCCGCGGACGATCCGGGGTCGTATCGATGATCACGACGTTCTCCGGCGCGGCCGAGCGCAGGCTGACCTCCGAGGCGGGGAAGTTCTCCGAGCTCCAGTACCAGCGGTCGTCGGCGGCCTGGCGAACGTGGCCCTCCTCGCCGAGGAAGGCGAGCAGGTCGTCCACGGGCCCGGGACCGAACACCTCGCCGGCCTCGAATGGGCGCTCGAAAGTCGCGCAGCGCAGGTGGGCGAGCAGGATGTGGAGGTTGTCCGGATCGATCCGTGCCTCCTCCGGAGTTCGTTCGAGCAGGAATTCGGGGTGGTGGATCACGTACTGGTCGACCGGCGAGGCCGATGCGACGAGGATGCCGACCGACGTCTCAAGCCGGCGCCCTGCCCGGCCGAACTGCTGCCACGTGCCGGCGACCGAACCCGGATAGCCGGCCAGGACCGCCACGTCGAGGGCACCGATGTCGACCCCGAGTTCCAGCGCGTTGGTTGACACCACCCCGAGCACCTCGCCATTCCGAAGGCCGCGCTCGATGGCCCGGCGCTCGCTCGGCAGGTACCCCCCGCGATAGCCGCGGATCCGCGACCGCGGCCCGAGGTGCTCGCGGAGGGCTTCGCGCAGGCCCGTCAGCAGGATCTCGACCGTGACCCTGGCACGCCCGAAGACGATCGTCTGGCGCCCCGCCCGAAGAAACGGCAGGGCCCAACGCTGGGCGTGGGTCAGGGCAGAACTTCTCGCACCCGTCCCCGGGTCGAGGATCGGCGGGTTGACGAGGAGCAGGTGACGCTCGCCGCGCGGGGCCCCGTTCTGGTCGATCAGTCGTGGGGAGCGACCGGTGAGCTGCGCTGCCAGCTCGGCCGGATTGCCGATGGTCGCCGAGGCGCACACGATGACCGGGTTGGAGCCGTAATGCCGGCACAGGCGAAGCAGGCGGCGGAGCACATTGGCGACGTGGCTCCCGAACACGCCACGGTACGTGTGCAGTTCATCGATCACGATGACCTGGACCTGCTCGAACAGATGGAACCACTTCGTGTGGTGCGGGAGGATCGCGGAGTGGAGCATGTCCGGATTGGTGACCACGACCTGTCCGGCGGTCCGAATGGCGGATCGGATCGGGGCCGGGGTGTCCCCGTCATACGTGGCGGCCGAGATCGTCAGCTCGCTCGCTGCGGCAAGGCCCGCCAGTTCGGCGACCTGGTCCTGTCCCAGGGCTTTGGTCGGAAACAGGAACAGGGCACGCGCCGACGGATCCTGGGCCAGCGCCTGGAGGACGGGGAGCATGTAGCAGAGGGTCTTGCCGGAGGCGGTCGGCGTCACCACGACGACATCCTCGCCTGCATGGACGGCCTCGATCGCAGCGGCCTGGTGGCTGTACAGCGCGTCGATGCCGCGCGACTTGAGGCCCGCTCCGATGCGAGGATCGAGCCACTCGGGAAATGGCGCCGTGATCGACTCCACGGGGGGCAGTACCTCGTGGTGCACCACGGCCGACGCCAGCGATGGATCCTCGAGGAGCCGACGGAGCACCTCGTCGGTGGGGGCGGGAGCGTAGGTCCGCATGGGTGGATCTCCAAATCGAACGGATGTTCGATGACAGCCTACACCCAGCGTCGAGCCGGAGCGTGCCACCTTGCGTGGCACGGCCATCCACGCACACGAGACACTTGTTGACGCGGAG
>JAYTWS010000225.1:0-2485 GCA_043743315.1 Chloroflexota bacterium
AGCCGGTTCCAGAGGCGAGGTAGACGACCGGGACTCCGGGGCTGTACGTGGCGGCGCTCACGGCGACGGCGGTGGCATAGCGGTCCTTGCCGCCGAGCCGGGTGACGGGCAGGTGATCGACCGTCACCCCGAACCGCGCGAGTTGTTCGGTGGAGATCGGCTTGGCCGAGGGCGCCGTCGAGGTCACGGATCCCTTGGTGCCCACCAGCTGCAGGAGATAGGTGCCGTCCGCGACGATCGTGCCGCCGACGCGCCCGTCCCAGTCGAAGCTATGCGGCCCGACATCCGTGCCGGTGACGCTGCGGGACCCGACCAGCGTTCCATCAGCGCGCCAGACATTGACCACGAGGCTGTCCAGCGGGGTATTTGTCGTCCAGGCGAGCCGCGTCGTTTCGGTGATCCCATCCCCGTTCGGTGTGACGATCCGGGCGCTACCGGCGCCGACGGCGTAGCCGGACAGCGTGGCCGTGATCCCGGTGGCGTTGATCGGTCGCCGCGGGGCGACATAGCTGGTCGTGGAGGAGCCGGTTGCGACCCACACACCGGTATCCACGGCATCCACCGGGGACCACTCGCGGACGGGTGCTGTGACCTCGTACCAGGTGTAGCCGTCGGCTGTCACGGGCCCGCCGGTGATCGCCACCGCATCGTAGGTGTTGACGGTGCCGACGATCTGCGCCGAGGTGCCCGCGCCGGCACGCAGCTTCAGGCCATCGGTCAGCACCGTCCCGAAACCGCCGACGGCCAACGACGGCTCGGTTGCTGCGGATGTCACCGTCCAGGCTGACTCGTTGCCATGGCTGTCACGTCCCCGCGCCCGGAACGCATAGGCGTGCCCATCCAGCCCGAGGAAGATCGAGTTCGTCGCGGCGGTGGCCGTCCGCCAGTCGGACCACGGGCCGCCGTCACCCGCGACCTGGATGTCGTACGTTCCCATCGAACTCTCGTCCGTGCCGCGCCAGCGGACCTCGAATCCGGCGTCGCGCTGGGTGATCGACAGGGCGATGATGCCGACCAGGGGCGCGGTCGTGTCATGGAGGAACTTGTCGGCCAGGGCCTTGTACAGCTCGGGCCGCGTTCCGTCGTAGCCGAGGGCCCAGATCCCTGCGCCGCGAAGGCCGGTCCGGTTGATCAGGTCGTAGCGCAGCTTGAGCGACGCCGCGTCGTCATAGTAGAGCTGGCGCCACGCCGTGACGCACCCGTAGGTCGTGGTGCAGGTCTGCTTCTGGTAGGCGGTCCAGGGTCCCTGCTCAACCGGGTCATCGCGGCGACCGTACTTGGCGGCAAGGTCCGCGGCCGCGCCGTACACCGCCGTCACCGAGCTCCCGTACTGCGTCCCCGAGATGTTGGCCGCGTGGAGCTGGTCGGAGGCCGTCGACCACGCCCGCCCGTAATAGGGAACGCCCAGGATCAGCTTGGAGGGCGACACGCGGGCGGCGTAGGCGGAGACGGTATCGGTGAGGTCGTAGACCGGGCCGGTGAGCGGGCTGATCGAGCCCGTCTGGCTGGCCGAGGACCCGCGGTAGTCGTAGCCCATGATGAAGATCGCATCGGCGCCACCCGGAGCCGTCGCGGCCTCGAGCGGGTAGTTGCCGATGTACCCGGTCGTGTCAAACGTGACCTGATAGCCGGGCGCGATGGCGTCCAGCTCGCTCCGGACGCTGCGGACCAGCGCGGTGAATTCGTCGGCGTACCCGGACACGATCGGTTCAAAATCGAGGTTCACTCCGTCCGCGCCACGCTCGGAAACGGCCGCCGCAACCTGCTTCGCCAGGTTTGTCCGTGCCGCTGCGCTCCCGAGAAGGGTGGCCTGCGTCGTCTGCTGGCCGCTCGTCCAGGCGAAGCACGAGATCGTGAGGACGACGCGCGTGGCGCGCTGGTGGGCGGCATTGATGATCGAGGTCATCTTCGAGCTGGTCCAGCCACCCCAGCCGGTCGTCACGCTGCCGCCCGCGTTTTTCTTGAGCAGGTTGCCGCCGGCATCGGCACCGACGCTGAAGTAGGCGACCGTCGACAGGACCGTCCAATCGAACGTCGTCGAAGCGTCGGAAACCTCCCAGTACGGCAGGAACCCGAAGACCTCGCGCCGGAGCCCATTGCCGCTGACCACGGCCGTGCTCGCGATCGGCAGCAGATCACCAGGAGCCGGTACGCCGGCGGCGACCGTCCGCCCGGCGACCGTCGGACCGATCGCACCGTCGGCAGGGACTGGCCGGGGTGCGAAGTTGCTGTCCGGCGCTTGCCACGTTGGGGCCGGCTCGCCGGCCCACGCTGCGCCCTGGGCCGCAACCCGGAGTGCTGATCCACTGACCCGGCCCGCGGGGAGGGCCCTCGCCGTCCCGCCGCCGACTTCCCAGGTGTCCCCCGATCGAGGCGTGAACCCGACCGTCACCCGCTCGCCGGGCGGGAAGTCGATGACGTCATCCGCATGGGCGAGCGCATCGAGATACTGGATCGTTGGAATTGGCTCGGCGGCTGCCGGCGC
>JAYTWS010000226.1:0-24436 GCA_043743315.1 Chloroflexota bacterium
CGCACGCTGGCGGCACGCGACGCCTCTGAGCACACGCAGCGCGCCTACCGCACGGCCGTCGGTGCCTACCTGGCGTGGCTCGACGATCGCGGGGTCGACTGGCGGGCGCCGGTACGGGCCGACCTGCGCGCCTACCTGGCACGCTTGACGACGATCAATGCCCGGTCATCGGTCGCACAGCGCCTCGCGGCCATCCGGGCCTTCCACCGTTTCGCAGCGCGCGATGGCCTGGCCCCGGGTGACCCATGGGGGGCGATCGCGACGCCCCGGCTGCCGCGACGGCTGCCGCGCGTACTCGAGGTCGACCAGGTGGATCGGCTCATGGCGGCCATCGACGGGGAGCTCGTCCACGCCGAACATGGCGGCACCGGCCTCGCCGTGGCGCTCGCGCTGCGCGACCGGGCGGCGATCGAGACCGCGTATGCCGCCGGCCTGCGGATCAGCGAGCTGGCTGCCGCGGACCTCGGGTCGCTCGACCTTCGGCGCGGGGATGTCCGCGTGCTCGGCAAGGGCCGAAAGGAGCGCATCGGGTTGCTCGGCGGGCCGGCCCGGAGCGCGCTTGCCGCCTACCTGGAAGAAGGGCGCGGCGTGCTTCTGGCGCAGCGCCGTAGGATCGGCCCGGATCCGGCCGAGATCTTCCTGAACCATCGCGGCGAGGCCATCGGGGTGCGCGGCCTCCGGCTCCGCATCGACCGGCTGTGCCGGATCGCCGGCCTCCCGGAAGGCGTCTCGCCGCATACCCTTCGGCATTCGTTCGCGACCCACCTGCTTGATGGAGGCGCCGACCTCCGGGTCGTCCAGGAACTCCTCGGGCATGAGAGCCTCGCGACGACCCAGGTTTACACGCACGTCTCGCCGGCGCGCCTGCGCTCGGCGTATCGGGCGGCCCATCCGCGCGCCGCCCGCGCATCCGCGGTGGACCTCCAGCGGTGACCGACGAAGCAGACCTTCCAATGCGCTCGGGCCTCGTGCGGGCGGGCCTCATCCTGTCCGGCGCGTTCCTCGTGTCGCGCGTCCTAGGGTACCTCAGGACGGTGGTGCTGGGCACGACCTTCGGAGCTGGCCCGGAGCTCGACGCCTTCTTCGCAGCCTTTCGCCTGCCGGACCTGATCTACCAGATGGTCGCGGCGGGTGCGATGGGCTCGGCCCTCATCCCGGTTCTGACGGGCCTGTTCGCCTCGGGCGATCGAGCCCGTGCGTGGCGGGTGGTCGAGACCGTCATGAACCTGCTCTTGATCGTCCTCTCCATCCTGGCGATCGGGGCGTTCATCGCGGCGCCGGTCCTCGTCCGCGCGCTCGCCCCGGGGTTCGACGACGCCGGCCTCAGCCGGACCATCGACCTGACCCGAATCATGTTGATTGCCCCGGTCATGCTCGGGCTTGGCGCGGTCGCGACGAGCAGCCTGAACGCGGAGGGGCGATTCACCGCAGCGGCCTTCGCACCGATCGTCTACAACCTCGGGATCATCGGCGGGGCCGTGGTCCTCGGGCCGTCGATGGGCGTCGCGGGGCTCGCGGTCGGCGTGGTGGTCGGCGCGGTCGGGCACATTGCCATCCAGGTACCGGCCCTGGTCGGCCTCGGATTCCGACCCGGCCGCACGCTCGACCTGGGCGACGAGGCGGCCCGGCGAGTCCTGACGCTCCTCGGACCGCGCGCACTCGGGCTGGGCGCGAGTCAGGTCACCTTCATCGTCATGACCGCCCTCGCATCGTCACAGGGCGAGGGCGCCGTGTCGGCCTATTCCATCGCCTTCGCGGTGCTCCAGATCCCGATCGGGGTCATCGGTGTGCCCCTCGGCGTCGTGATCTTCCCGTCGATCTCGAGGGAGCACGCGATGGGCGCCGTCGAGTCGTTCGTCGGCCTGGTGACCCGCTCGGTCCGCCTCCTCGTCTTCACGATGGTCCCGATCGCGACCCTCGGGATCGCCCTCCGCGTGCCGATTGTCGAGCTGTTGTTCGGCTACGGGAAGTTCGATGCCGCCGATATCGATCGGACCGCCGGGACACTGGCTGCATTCCTCGTCGGATTGCCGGCCCACGCGAGCATCGCGGTGCTGGCCCGGGCGTTCTACGCGCGGCAGGACACTCGGACGCCGGTCTTGGCGGCGGTCCTGGCCGTCGTGATCAACGTTGCCCTCGGGATCGCGTTTGCCGGTCCGTTCGGGCTGCCCGGTCTCGCGATCGCCATCGCGACGGCTGCCTGGATCGAAGCCATGTTCCTGCTGGTCGTGCTGGGCCGTCACGTTCCGACCTTCGAGCGAGGGGCGATCCTGCGGGTGCTGGCCGAGGCGATCGTCGCGGCGGTGGTGGCCGCGTTCGTGGCGCTCGGCATCGTCGGTGTGCTCGGCGACGCCATGGGGCCGGCATCTGGGAAGGTCGCGATCCTGGCCGGAACGGCGCTCGCAACCGTGGGCGGAGGCGCGTCGTATATCGGCATCGCGCTGGTGTTGCGGATCCCCGAGCTGCCGTCTATCGTCGGACTCGTGACCAACCAGATCCGGCGCCGACGCCGGTCGTGAACGTCGCGCCCGAAGCTTTCGATTCAGCGGCCTGGGACGCTTTCGTCCAGGCGTCGGAGCCCGGCTCGTACCTGCAGCTCTCGGGCTGGGCCGAGGTCAAGCGGGTCAACGGCTGGACGGCAACGCGCGTGTCGACGCCGACACCGCTCGGTCCGATCGCGGCACAGGTCCTGCTCCGTCGCCCCGGGCCGCTCCCGTGGGCCTTTGCCTATGCGCCGCGTGGCCCGGTGACCGCGGCGTGGAATCCGGACGCTGTGGCGCCGTTCACGACGGCCGCTCGGCAGCACCTACGGGGAGTCGGTCGCGTGTCCCACCTGCGAATCGATCCGGAGATCGAGGAGGGCGGTCCGCTCGACCGGGATGGAGCCCTGCGCGACGCGCTCCGCGCGAGCGGCTGGCGACCGGGCCCGGCGATCCAGCCGGCCTCCACGCGGCTGATCGACCTCCGGGCCGACGAGGCGACGCTGTGGGGCGATCTCCGGAAGAAGTGGCGCCAGTACGTCAACCGAGCCCGATCGGCGGGCGTCACCATCGAGGAGGCCGACGGTGCCAGCCTCGGCATCTTCTACGAGATCTATCGCGAAACGGCCGGCCGGGCCGGGTTCCTGATCCGGACCGAAGGGGCCTATCGGGATGTCTGGAACGCGTACGCAGCGCTGGGGCTGGCACGGCTGCTCATCGCCCGTCTGGCCGACGGCACGCCCGTGGCCTGCCTGTTTCTCGTGCGCAGCAGTGGGCGCGTGGTCGAGCCGTACGGCGGGATGACCGAGGCGGGTGCCGAATCGCGGGCCAACTACCTGCTGAAATGGGAGGCCATCCGATCGTCCCGAGAGGCCGGCGCGTCGACCTACGACCTGTGGGGTCTCGCACATCCCGGGATCGCCCACTTCAAGGCGGGTTTCGGCGGTCGCGAGGTTCGCTACATCGGCGCCTGGGACCTGGTCCTCGATGGTCTCGGGCGAACCGTGTTCAGCATTGCCCAGCGGAGCCGGGTCTGGGTTGCACGGCGACGGTCCGGCCGTGGGGCGGGCGCCGCCACCGCGCCCGGGACCGGCGGTGACGGCGCGGCCGACGCCTGATGGAGGTCCGCGCCGCCGGTCCTCGCGAACTCGAGGCGTGGGATGACCTGACCGTGCATCCGGGCGGCGGCCATGTCCTCCAGTCGATGGCCTGGGCCCGTCATCGAGCCGCGTCGGGCTGGCGACCGCATCACCTCGTCCTCGGCGACGGATCGGCGGTCCTCGCGCTCGAGCGTCCGTGGCCGTTGATCGGGGGTGGGAGCGCGTACCTGCCCCGCGGCCCGATACCAGCCGGGAGTGTCGAGGCCATGGTCGCTCGCCTTGACGCGGTCACGGGTTGGCTGGGGGCCGCGGGCGTCGACGTTGTCGCCTCCGATGCCGAGATTCTGGCCGGGTCCGGTTACCCAGCCCTCGTGCAAGCCGCCGGGTTCCAGCCGATCGACGAGATTCAGCCCTCCCGCCATCGATACACGCTGGTGCTCGGGCATGGTGCGGACGAGGCGGCCCGGTTCGCGGGCATCGCGAAGTCCACCCGGCAGCGCATTCGGGCCGCCGAGCGTGACCTGATGTCGGTGGTGCGGTACGACCGTGGTGGCGACGCCGCGAGCGCTGGGCCCGGCGAAGGGTTCCGCGCCCTGGCGGAGCCGATCGAGGTCGCACTGGACCGGTTCTACGACCTGCTGCTCACGACCGGCGAGCGTCGTCACTTCGGGTTCGGGCCCCGGGCGGGCTTCACGGCCTGGTGGAAGGCAGCTCACTCAGCCGGCCACCTGCTCCTCCTGGAGCTACGAACCGCCACGGACGAGCCGATCGCGGGCCTGATCCTGTATCGGCACGGCGGTCGGCTGAGCACGGTCCACTCCGCGGACGACGCAACGACGCGGTCCACGCACCCCGGCGCCCTCCACCTGCTCCGCTGGCGGGCCCTGCAGCTGGCGATCCGCGAGGGTTGCGCCGAGCTCGATCTGGGCGGGGTCGATGTTGCCGGCGCACGCCGCGAGCCGCAGCCGGGCGAGCCGATGTACGGGCTCGCGGAACACAAGCGGGCGTTCGGGGCGACCTGGCTCGAGCTGGCCGGAGCCCACGAGCGCGTGCTTCGCCCCGGCCGTTATGTCGCCGGACGCATCGCGACGCGGCTCGTCCGCCTGGTCGGGCGATGACCGACACCCGCGGTCGCACCATTCCCGAGCTCCTCGCGGACGCCTCGCCTCGGGGTGACAGGCATCTTCAGGGGCTGGTCGACCGCCTGGCCACGGGCGCCGGGGGCGTGGAGGTCGTCGGGTCGGTGGCCGGGGTCGAGATCCGCGCCGTGACCGCGGATTCGCGGGAGGTCGCCAGCGGATCCCTGTTTGTCGCGATCGCAGGCAGCCGTTCCGATGGCCATGTCTTCATCCCGGCCGCGCTCCGCGCCGGGGCTGCGGCGATTCTCGTGGAGCGCGAGCTTCCGGACCTCGCGGCGCCGCAGCTCGTGGTCGGTGCATCGCGCCCCGCGCTCGCCGAAGCAGCCGCCTGGTGGTTCGGCGATCCGTCACGCGAGATCGGGGTGATCGGGATCACGGGCACGGACGGGAAGACCACGACGAGCCTCCTGGCGGCCGCCGCGCTTGCCGAGGCGGGCGTTCCCGCCGGACTCGTCGGGACGATCGCGACCCAGATCGGCGGCATCCGCGAGTCGAACGCCCTCCACGGCACGACGCCCGAGGCTCCCTGGCTCCAGCGCGCGCTCCGGGCGATGGTGGCGAACGGTGACCGGGCGGCGATCATCGAGACGACGTCCCACGGTCTCGCCATGGACCGGGTGGGCGCGATCGACTACGACATCGCGATCCTGACGAACCTGACCCACGAGCACCTCGAGCTGCACGGGTCGTTCGAGGCCTACCGGGATGCCAAGTTGTCCCTGTTCGAGCGCCTGGCCATCGGCCCGGCGCATCCTGCCAAGGTCGGAGCTGGCTGGCCGCGCACCGCGATCCTCAACGCGGACGATCCATCGGCGCCGGCGTTCGTGGCCGCGACGAGCGCGGCGGGCGCGCGAATCCTCACGTACGGCGCGCACTCGTCGGCCGACGTCCGCCTGATCGGGATCGACGAGGCTGCCGACGGCCTTGCCGTGGACCACGAGGTCGAAGGCCGCCGACGGAGGCTGCACCTTCGCCTCAGGGGCAAATTCAACGCCCACAATGCCCTGGCGGTCGTCGCGCTCGGGCAGGCCATGGCACTGGATGCCGCTTCGGTTCGCGCGGGACTCGAGGCCGTTTCCGGCGTGCCGGGGCGGATGGAGGTCATCGACCGCGGGCAGCCGTTTACCGTGATCGTCGATTACGCCCACAGCCCCGCGTCCCTTGCACTCGTCCTCGACGAGCTCGGGCCTGAGGCGGCTGCTCGTGGCGGCACCCTCATCGCGGTGTTCGGATCGGCCGGCGAACGGGACCGCGACAAGCGCCCGATGATGGGCAGGATCGCCGCGGAGCGCTGCCGGATCGTGATCGTCACGGACGAGGATCCACGTGGCGAGGATCGTGACGCCATCCTCGACGACATCGCCGCCGGCGCGCTCGCTGCCGGCGCGCAGCCGGCGGCCTTCCTGCAGATCCCCGATCGTACCGCCGCAATCCGTATGGCTTGCTCCGAGGCCCGCGCCGGAGACATCGTCATCCTGGCCGGGAAAGGCCACGAGTCAACGATCGAGTATGCCGACCACGCATTGCCGTGGGACGAACGGGTCGAGGCCGAACGAGCACTCGAGGACCTGGGCTTCCGATCCTGAGCCCGCGGTAGACTTCGCGAACGATGGCCGCCCCTCGAACACCCACCGACGCGCCCGCGGAGGATCCCGGGCCGGTTCGCACGCGCCGCACCACTGCCCGAGCGCTCAGCAGGGCGAACGCTGCGGCCGCCTCGTCCTCGATCGAGGCCCAGACCGCGAGCCTCATCGCGGCAACCCGCGCCCACAACCCGCACGCGGACCTGTCCGGGATCGAGCGCGCGGTCGCCATGGCCGTCGAGGCCCACGGCAGCCAGACACGGGCATCGGGCGAGCCCTACGTCACCCATCCCATCGCGGCTGCCGAGATCCTCGCCGAGCTCGGTGTCGATCCGATGGCCATCGAGGCGGCGGTTCTCCACGACGTTCCCGAGGACACGGAGTACGAGCTTGCCGACATCGAAGAGCGGTTCGGCCAGGAGGTTGCCCATCTCGTTGACGGCGTGACCAAGCTCGGCAAGTTCAGCACGCTCAGTCACGAGCAGCAGCAGGCCGAGAACATCCGGAAGATGTTCCTCGCGATGGCCGAGGACATCCGGGTCGTCCTCATCAAGCTCGCGGACCGGCTCCACAACATGCGCACTCTGGCCGCGCTCCCGGCCGAGAAACAGGTCCGCATCGCGCGCCAGACGCTCGAGATCTACGCGCCCCTGGCAGAACGTCTCGGGATCTGGCAAGTCAAGTGGGAGCTCGAGGACCTGGCCTTCAAGGTGCTCGAGCCCGAGCGATTCCGGGAGCTGGCGAAGCTCCTCGACACGCGTCGCAAGGGCCGCGAGGGCTACATCGAGCGGGCGATCGCCGAGCTCGAGCCGCGACTCCAGGCCGCCTCGATCAGTGCCGATCTCCAGGGTCGCCCGAAGCACATCTACAGCATCTGGAAGAAGATGCAGCGCAAGAGCGCCGAATTCGGCGAGATCTACGATGTCTACGCGATCCGGGTCCTCGTCGAGGATGTCCGCGACTGCTACGCCGCGCTGGGCATCGTCCACGCCCTCTGGCGCCCGATCCCGGGGCAGTTCGACGACTACATCGCCGTCCCGAAGAACAACCTCTACCAGTCGCTCCATACCGCGGTGATCGCGCTCGATGGCAAGCCGCTCGAGATCCAGATCCGGACCAAGGCCATGCATCAGGTGTCCGAGGTCGGGATCGCCGCCCACTGGCGGTACAAGGAAGGCTCGAAGTCGGATCGAGACTACGACGCCAAGCTCGCCTGGTTGCGCCAGCTCATGGACTGGCAGCGCGACGTCTCCGATGCGACCGAGTTCGTCGAGGGCATCAAGCTCGACATCTTCCAGGATCAGGTCTTCGTGTTCACACCAAAGGGCGAGATCAAGGACCTGCCTGCAGGTGCCACGCCGCTCGACTTCGCGTATCGCATCCACACCGATGTCGGCCATCGGACCATCGGCTCCAAGGTCAACAACCGGCTGGTTCCGCTCGACTATCGCCTCAAGAACGGGGACATCGTCGAAATCGTGACCACCAAGGCCGAGCACGGGCCATCCCGCGATTGGCTCAACCTGGTCCGGACCAGTCATGCACGGGAGAAGATCCGGCAGTGGTTCAAGCGCCAGGAACGGGACGAGAACATCGTTCACGGGCGTGAATCGCTCGAGCGCGAGCTGCGGCGCCTTGCTCGAACCTCGCTCGCGGCCGTCGGCCAGGAACGGCTCATCGAGGTCGCGCGGCAGCTGAACCACGACCAGATGGACGACTTCCTCGCCGCCATCGGCTACGGGGCCATCAGCGCGCAGTCGGTGGTCACGCGGCTTGGCGTCGTCGACGATGCGCAGCTCCAGCTACCGTCCGTCGCGCCGCCGGTTGCCCCGGCCAAGGCCGGTGGCGTGCGGGTCAAGGGGGTGGGGGACCTGCTGGTCCGATTCGCCCGCTGCTGTCATCCGATCCCGGGCGACCCGATCCAGGGATTCATCACCCGCGGCAAGGGCGTGACCGTCCACCTGCGCTCGTGCCCGACCGTGATCAACGAACGGGAAGTCACCCGGCTCATCGAGGTCGAATGGGAGGCCCAGCCGGCCCAGACTTACCCGATCGCGGTCCGCGTCGAGGCCTACGATCGGACCGGCCTGCTCAGCGACATCACCCAGGTCGTGGCGGAGAACAAGGTCAACATCCTGGCGGCGTCTGTTGCCGTGGGTCCGGATCATGTCGCGATCGTCCGGGCGACGCTGCAGGTCGCGTCGGTGAGCCAGCTCGCACGCGTCATGAGCCGGATCGAACAGCTCAAGGACGTCCTGAGCGTGTCGCGCGACGTGAGCTGAGGGTGGCGCTGCCGGGGGGTGGATCGCCCATTCGTCGCTCGCTCGGTCGCCGACGATAGACTGCGTCCCATGCCCACCTTTCGCGCGCCACGCGGCACCCGGGATCTGCTGCCCGACGAGGCCGCCCGGTTCATCGAGTTCACCCGGGTGGCGCGGGACCTGACCGATCGCTACGGGTATCTGCCCATCGAGACGCCGCTCTTCGAGCAGGCTGCGGTCTTCGAACGCGGGATCGGGGCGGTGACGGACGTCGTCGAGAAGGAGCTCTTCCGCCTGGCGCCACGGTCCGAGGAAGCGGAGGCATGGGCCCTTCGCCCGGAACCGACCGCCGGCATCGCCAGGGCGTACGTGCAGCATGGCCTCAAGACATGGCCTCAGCCGGTGCGCCTCACCACGATCGGGCCGATGTTCCGTTACGACCGCCCGCAAGCCGGCCGGTATCGCCAGTTCTGGCAATTCGATGTCGAGGCGATCGGCGACGCGGGACCGGCGATCGACGCCGAGATCATCGAGCTGGGCAACCGGTTCTACGGCGCGGTGGGCGTCGAGGGCGTCGAGGTGCTCGTCAACTCCATCGGCGACCAGGCCTGCCGCCCGACCTACCTCGAGGCGCTTGGGCGGTATTACGTTGGAGTCGGCGATGCCCTGCCGAGCGGGGAGCGGGAGCGGCTGACGCGGAACCCACTCCGGCTCCTCGATTCGAAGGACCCGGCGATGGGGCCGATCAACGCCGCGGCGCCGCGGATCACCGATCACCTGTGCGATGCCTGCGCGGCGCACTTCGCCGCCGTGCGCGCCCATCTCGAGGCGCTGGAGGTCCCGCATCGCGTGGACCCGGGCCTGGTCCGGGGCCTCGATTACTACACCCGGACGGCCTTCGAGTTCCACGTCGCCGGCCGGTCGGGTCAGCAGCAGGCGCTGGGGGGCGGTGGCCGCTACGACGGCCTCATCGAGCTGCTGGGTGGCCAACCGACGCCGGGGATCGGTTTCGGCCTGGGCCTCGATCGGGTCGCCCTCGTCCTCGAAGAGCAGCGCTCGGGTGCCACCGCAGCCGGACCCTCGGGAGCCGACGGAGCCCGAGGACCGGATGCGGTCGTGGTGTCCGCGGATCCGGCCGACACCGTCGGACGCCTGCAGGTGGCCACGCAGCTCCGCGCGAGCGGTCTCGTGGCCCGGGCCGACCTCGGGCCTCGGAAACTCGGACGCCAGATGGAGGCCGCGGCCCGTGACGGAGCCCACTTCGCGGTGATCCTTGGCGTCGAGCTGGCCGATGGGCAGGTCCAGCTCCGCGACCTGAAGGCCGGGACGCAGCGATTGGTCACGCTTGCCGACCTCGGGCGCGAAGTCGGGCGAGCCGTCAAACAGCACCATCACGGTGGCGCCGGCTGAGCCCGCGCCGTGTTCCACGGCGCCCGATACCATGAGTCGGCCATGACCCAACCTCCCCCGAGCCTCGCGACTGCCTATCGAAGCCATACCTGTGGCGCCCTTCGCGCATCCGACGTGGGCGCCCACGTCCGCCTCGCCGGTTGGGTTCATCGCCGGCGGGACCACGGCCAACTGATCTTTCTCGACCTCCGCGATCGCCACGGGATCACCCAGGTGGTCATCGACGCCGCCGATGCGCCGGACGCGCACAGAATCGCGTCGGCAGCACGATCGGAGTACGTGGTGATGGCCCGCGGCACGGTTGCGGCGCGCGTCCCGGGAACCGAGAACGCCAAGCTGCTGACCGGCGCCATCGAGGTCCAGGTCACCGAGTTCACGATCCTGAACGAAGCGAAGACCCCGCCGTTCTACATCAATGATCCCGATGCCCCGGTGGATGAGTCCTTGCGCCTGAAATACCGGTATCTCGATATCCGACGCGAACCGATGCAGCAGCGGCTGCTCCTCCGCAGTCGGCTGGTGCAGTCCATTCGCGAAGTCCATCACGCCAATGGGTTCGTCGAGGTCGAGACACCGAACCTGATCAAATCGACGCCGGAGGGTGCGCGCGACTTCATCGTCCCGTCGCGTCTCCAGCCGGGCAGCGTCTATGCGTTGCCCCAGAGCCCGCAACAGCTCAAGCAGCTGCTGATGGTCGCCGGCGTCGACCGCTACTTCCAGATCGCTCGATGCTTCCGGGACGAGGACCTGCGCGGGGATCGCCAGCCGGAGTTCACCCAGCTGGATCTCGAGATGAGCTTCGTCGACGAGGCCGCGGTCATGGACTTCGTCGAGGCGATGACGATCGACGTCACCCGCGCGGTCGTGCCCGAGCGCCCGATCCAGGCCGTGCCGTTTCCGCGATTCACGTACGACGAGGCGATCGAACGCTACGGTTCGGACAAGCCGGACCTGCGGTTCGCGATGGAGCTCGTCGATCTGGCCCCGGATCTTCGCGCTGGCGACGGGGCGCCGACCTCGGGCTTCCGCGTCTTCGATGACACGATTGCCGCTGGAAACCGGGTCAAGGCGATTGCGGTTCCGGGCCTCGCCGATGCGCCACGGAGCCGGATCGACGAGCTGACCGAGACCGCGCGCCGGTTCGGGGCCAAGGGCCTCGCCTACCTGGCGGTCGATGCCGAAGGCTCCATCAAGAGCCCAATCCTGAAGTTCCTCGGGGACGATCTGGCGAAGCGGCTGATCGCCCGCGCCGCCGCGAACCCGGGCGACCTCGTACTGATCGTTGCCGACACCACCGAGGTCACAAACGACGTGCTCGGACGGTTGCGTGCCGACCTCGGGGTCCGCCTCGGCCTCGCCGACCCCAACGTGCTGGCGTACTGCTGGGTCCACCGCTTCCCGATGTACAAATGGGATGCCGAGGGCGCCCGGTGGGACGCGACCCACAACCCGTTCTCCGGCGTCGTGCCCGAGGATGAGGCGCTGCTGACGACGGTATCCGGGGATGCTGCGCGGCCGTCCGAGGCGGATCCCGCCGGCCGCGCTCGAGCAATGCAGTACGACATCGCGCTCAACGGCTGGGAGCTGGGCGGCGGATCCGTGCGGATCTGGCGGCGAGACCTCCTCGAGCGCAGCTTTGCGCTCCAGGGCTACAGCGAAGCCCGGATGCGGAACATGTTCGGCGCCATCCTCGATGCGTTCGAATACGGGGCGCCACCGCACGGCGGAATCGCCCTCGGGATCGATCGCTGGGCGGCCCTCCTCGCGTACCAGACCAACATCCGCGAGGTCATGGCCTTCCCCAAGACGCAGTCCGGCAACGATCCGATGCTCGAAGCCCCGTCCGAGCCGGACCCGACGCAATACGCGGATCTCGGGCTCAAGTTCGTGGGTATTCCCGGCAAACCGTCGTGACCTCCCGACCCTGATCGACGCCGATGACTGAGCCGAAGCCCTACGGTTCCATCGTCGAGCGTTTCCGCGGGACGCAGTGGGAGACGCCCAAGCCGCCTCCGCCTCGACCGCCTCGAGGGGGCCGGGTCGCGCTGGTTGCCCTGATCGCCGTGGCCGTCATTCTTGTGGTCGTTGGGTCAGGCATTGCGCTCTTGTCGCAGCCGGGCACCCGGCCCGGCCCGTCTCAGGCGGCGGTCCGTGGACAGCCCGGCGTCACGGCCCGCGTACCGGATTCCATCAGGGTGCTTGAGAGCTACTGGTCGTTCGTGCGAACCAAGAATTTGGCATATCACATGGAGGCGACGGCGTCGAGTAACGCCGAAAGTTTCAATCGTTCCGTCGTCATGTCCCTCGACATCGTGGGCGACAACTATGTCGGCACGATTGATTCCATTGGCGCGGTGGGCCGCGCGATGGTGGTTCGCCTTGACGGGGTCATGTACATCCGACTCCCCGGCAAGGATTGGATCGTCAGCCGTCTCACCAGCCCTGATATCCAGATGACGCCTTTCGCGGGCATGGAAGGCAAGCAAGAGCTTGCGTATGACCATCGAATTGACGATGGCCCGACGGTGGAGCACTTGTTGGTGACGACGGCCAAGTACGCACCGAACGCAAACCGAATGCTCGGCATATCCGGCCTCACCCTATTACCGACGACGGTCCGTCTGGACTTGATCGTAAGTGACGCAGGAGTTCCGATCAGCGCCACGTTCACCTTTGTCATTGAGCGCAGCATCGCGGATGGGACGCCCGGGTTCGTGGGCTCGGCAGTCTATGGGTTCACTCGTTTCGGCGAGGCGGCGGACATTCAAGCTCCAGTCAAGTGAGCGCCCTGTACGACGCGATTGCGGCGCGGCCGCGACTCGCCGCGCTCCTGGGGGCGTTCTGCATCGCGTTCTCGGGGATCTTCTACAAGTACTCGGACGTGTCGCCGTCGACGGTCACGGTCTTCCGGTGCTTGTACGGGCTCCCGATCCTGATCCTGGTCGGGATGCTCGAGCGACGGCGGCACGGCCCGATGGAGCGGCGGACCATCTACCTCGCGATCATCGCCGGCGTCTTCTTCGCCGGGGACCTCCTGACGTGGCACCACGCGGTGGACTACGTCGGGGCGGGGCTCGCGACCGTGCTCGGCAACATGCAGGTGCTGGTCGTCGGCTTCGTCGCGTGGGCGGTCCTCGGCGAGCGGCCGCCCAAGCCGGTGATCGCCGCCACGCCGATCGTGCTGCTGGGCGCGATCCTCATCTCGGGCGTCATCGGCAGGGGCGCCTACGGTGCGAACCCGCCGCTCGGTGTCGCGATCGGGACGGCCACGGCGCTGTTCTACGCCGGCTATCTGCTCGTGATCCGCCACGGCACCAACGACGTGCGGCGGCCGGCCGGACCGGTCGCCATCGCGACCGCGTCGACGATGGTGGTCGCCCTCATCGAAGGGGCCATCGTCGGCGACTTGAACCTGGTCCCGTCGTGGCCGAGCCATTTCTGGCTGATCCTCGTGGGCCTCACCTCGCAGTCGATCGGCTACCTGCTCATCTCGATGTCCCTGCCACGCCTGCCTGCGGCCATCGTCTCGATCATCCTGCTCGCGCAGCCGGTCGCGACCGTGCTCCTGGCGCGGGTGCTGCTCGAGGAGATTCCATCGCTCTTCCAGGCCGGCGGGGTCCTCCTGATCGTCGGCGGGATTGCGCTCGCCACGATTCCGGTGGGTCGGATTCGCGACCGAGCCCGTGGGGCGCGGGCGCCGGTGGGCTGAGGCTCGGCGCTACGGTGCCAGGGAGTCGAGAAACGAAGCGGTTGCTGCGACTAATTGCCGCTGTTGTTCGCCGCGTGAGATCGTCGCGGGAGGGTCGTTCGGCTGGCCCGTGTACCAGCCCATCTGCTCATGGTTACCGCCCGCGATGACCACGACGACCGGTGGCGCCAAGAGATTGGCCATGTGCTCCGGGTTCACGTAGCCGGCCGCCCCAGCGTCCAGCGATCCGTAGACGACCAGGGACCGGGACGCCGTACCCGCGCCGCCGCTCAGCGCGGTCGCGCTGTACGAGGCCCAGAGCACAAGGCCGTGCGCGGCGCCCGGATGGGAGGCCAGGTACTGGGCGGCCATCGATCCGCCGAGCGAGTGCCCGCCGAGCGCCCACCGCTCGATCTCAGGGTGCGCGGCGATGACGTCGCCCGCCCGGTCGATCCCGAGGACTGCCAGATTCGCCGGCATCGGGACGATCTCCACGAGATATCCGAACTCGGCGAGGCGGCGCGCGGTCGGCGCATAGGCGACCGGATCGACCTTGCCGCCCGGGTAGAGGATCAGGCCGGTGGTTGCGGTGGTCAGGAGCGGCTCGAAGACGTAGCGGTCGCCCTCGCGGCTGGCGGCCACCTCCGTCGTCGAGGCGAGAACAGCGCGGGCTTCGGGAAGGAGGGGCTGGGGGATGGAGAAGTAGCCCAGGCCACCAATGATGATGATCGCGGCCAGCGCGATGACCCCGGTGGCGACTCGCCGGATCATTGGTTGGATCAGGCGCCGCTGGGTCCGCGGACCTCGACACGGGCGGGTCCCTCGAGGGGGGCGTCATCGGTCATCTCCGCCGTGGCAGCGCCCCATTCGTGGGCGCCCGACGGTTCGGCCGGGCCCTCGTAGGGCGGAAGATCGGCGAGGGCGGTCTCGCCATCGATGGTGGTCCCGGGGTCGCCCAGGTCGATGCTCTGGACCGGAACCTGCGCGGAGGCGGCGAGCATTTCGATCAGTTGATCGGGCATCGCGGTTGTCGGTAGCCCGCGCAGGGTGCCGAGTGCTGTCAGGGGCACGAGCGCGGGCCAGCCGACCTCGCCGCGAAACGTCGGCCGGATCAGGGCATTCACGTCCGGCCCGTGCGCCTCGACGAGCGAGGTGATGGTCTCGGGCCCGACCCAGGACATTCGGGCCGGCCAGATCAGGGCGCCGGTCGTTCCGTGGACCTCGGCCTCGGCGACTTCGATCCCACGGAGGAGTTGGGCGACGCGGCCGGACTCCATGGGTGCCGGCGCCGCGAGGGTCACGGGCGCGCCGGCGAGCGCCGTGGCCATCGCCCCGACGGGGTCATCGGCGATCACGATGATCGGCATGGCCCCACCGGACCAGGCCGCGTCGACAATGCGACGGACGCGCGGCACCCCTTCTGCGTCGGCGAGGGCGACGTCCGGGGTCAGCGCGAGAATGACGGCGGCGACGGTCATGGGACGGTGATCCTACCAGTGACCGAGACCTGGAACGATCGGCTCGGACCGCCGTTCGACGAGGGTGTGCGACAATCCGCCGGCCCATGACCGATCCGATCCGCTCCACGCTGCCCCGGGCCGTCGACGATGATTCGTCGATTCCGACGCCCGATCATTCGATCTCGCGTGACGACCTGCGCGACGTGGCCATCGTGGCCCATGTCGATCACGGCAAGACCACGCTGGTCGACGCGATGCTCCGTCAGACCGGAACGTTCCGGGCGAACGAGGCGTTGGTGGACCGCGTCCTCGATTCGGGCGACCTCGAACGCGAGAAGGGCATCACGATCCTGGCCAAGCAGACGACCGTCGATCACGACGGCGTTCGACTCAACATCGTCGATACCCCGGGCCATGCCGACTTCGGAGGCGAGGTCGAACGATCGCTGCTGATGGTCGACAGCGTGCTACTGCTGGTCGATGCGGCCGAGGGACCCCTGCCGCAGACGCGCTACGTGCTCCAGAAGGCCATGGCTCGTCGGCTCCCGGTCGTCGTGGCGCTCAATAAGATCGATCGATCCGACGCGCGGCCCGCCGAGGTCCTCGATGCGGTCTACGAGTTGTTCATCAATCTCGGAGCGGATGACGACCAGATCGACTTCCCGGTCGTCTACACGAATGCCAAGCTCGGGACGGCGACCCTCGACCTGGCGGTGCCGGGCACGGATCTGCGGCCGCTCCTGGATCTGCTGGTGCGCGTGACGCCTCCACCGCGCCACGTTCCGGGCCACCCGCTTCAGCTCCTCGTGACCAACCTGAGCGCGAACGAATACGTGGGCCGGATGGCCGTCGGCAGGATTCGCAACGGGACGATCCGGGTCGGCCAGCGGATCACGGTCGTCCGCGAAGAGGCGGGAGACACCGCCGGCACCGTCGAACCGGGTCGTACGGTCACGATGTCAGGTTCAGTCACCAGCCTGCAGACCGCGCACGGAATCGATCGTGTCGACATTCCCGAAGCCGGGCCCGGGGAGATCGTGTCCGTTGCGGGCCTTCCCGACGTCACGATCGGTGACACGATCACAGATCCGGCCGACCCGCGGCCGCTCCCGCGTCTCGATGTCGACGCTCCCACCCTGCGCATGACGTTCGGCGTCAACACCTCCCCGATGGCCGGGCGCGAGGGCAAGTTCGTCACCTCTCGCCAGATCAAGGGCCGACTCGACAAGGAGACCCTCGGCAACGTCTCGATCGAGGTCTATCCGACCGAATCGGGCGACACGTTCGAGGTTCGGGGCCGGGGTGAACTCCAGCTCGCGGTGCTCATCGAGCAGATGCGGCGTGAAGGCTACGAACTGACCGCATCCCGGCCCGAGGTGATCCTGCGCGAGGTCGCCGGCGAGATCCAGGAGCCGTACGAGCGCGTCACCATCGACATCCCGCCCGAGTTCATCGGCGAGGTCCAGACCGCGCTCGCAGCGCGCAAGGGACGCCTCGAGCAGATGACGACCGATACCGACAGCCGTGTCCGAATGGAATACGTCCTCCCGACCCGCGGGCTCATCGGCTATCGAGGACAGCTCCTGACCGACACGCGCGGCACCGCGCTGCTGCACCAGCTCGGCGAGGGCTATGGACCGTGGGCCGGCGAGGTCACGCATCGGACCGCCGGCGTGCTGGTGAGTGATCGGAGTGGGACCTCGAATGCGTACGGGCTGTTCAACCTCCAGGAGCGGTCGGCACTCCTGATCGGCGCTGGGGTCGAGGTCTATGAGGGGATGATCGTGGGCGAGAACGCCCGATCCGGCGACCTCGACGTCAACGCCACGAAGGAGAAGAAGCTCACCAACATCCGGACGCACTCCCACGACGAGTCCCTGCGCCTGACGCCGCCGCGCCCGCTGACCCTGGAATCAGCGCTCGAGTTCATCGCCGTGGACGAGCTCGTCGAGGTGACCCCCCTGTCGATCCGGCTCCGCAAGCGACTGCTGGCCAAGCATCTGCGGGAGCGTGAACGCGGTCGCGAGTACGACCGGAGCCTCGTCGAGAGTTCGACCGAGGCATAGCGCGAGTTCCAGGGCCACCCTCGTCCAGCGGTCGTCCGGCCCTCGTCCGGCCTTCGTCTGGTTGTCTCAGCAGGGCGGTTTGCGTTCCGGCGCGACCGCTCCGGATCCGCCGGACAGCGTGGTCGCGGACGTGACCACCGACCGATCGGCAAGGACGTGGACCAGGGTCGTCCCGCGACCCACCGTGACTGAGTCCAGGATCCCGCACGTTTCGGTATAGATCTCCACGACGACCGGTACCGCTTCCGTTCCGGTCCAGCCCATCGGCATCTCGGCAGTTTCCAGGACGCCGCTCCCGGCCGGGATCTCGAGGCTGTTCGACGGCTTCTGGCCCGGGGCCACGACGACGTTCACCCGGAGCGTGAGATCGGAGCCGTTCTGGATCGCGAGCGCGAAGGACGGTGCAACAATGGTGCGCCCGCAACCCGCCGCGAGGATTGCCGCCATGAGCAGGCGGCCGACAACGCGCCGCGTCATGCGCGGCCGAGGGACTGCGGCTGACGCCCCGAACGCGGTCCGATCCACGGCGGGAGCCTATCACCTCGATCCACGAGGACCGCGAATCGGAAGGGCCACGTTCTGCCGGCCGGTCGGTTCCCGGCAGTCCATCCCGAGCGGCCTACAATTCGCGGAATGCCCGTCTACCTGGATCACGCCGCCACGACACCGCTGCGCCGCGAGGCGCTCGATGCAATGCTCCCGTTTCTCGGTGAGCAGTTCGGCAACCCGAGCTCGCCGCACGCCTACGGTCGACGGGCGCGCGCCGGGCTCGATGAGGCGCACGAGCGAGTCGCCGCGGCCCTCGGGGCCGGGCCACGCGAAGTGATCGTCACGAGTGGCGGCACGGAGGCCCTCAACCTTGCGCTCAAGGGCGCGGCCTGGGCCGGGAAGGCGCGTGGCTCACGAATCATCACCACCGCGATCGAGCATCACGCCGTTCTGCACCCGCTCCAGCAGCTCGAGAAGTTCGGGTTCGAGGTCGTGCAGCTCGCCGTCGATCGATACGGGCGGCTGGATCCGGACGCGCTTTCGGCGGCGCTCAGCGAGCGGACGATTCTCGTCGCCATCGGCCACGCCAACAACGAGGTCGGCACGATCCAGGATGTCGCCGACCTGATCGCGCGTATCCGCCGCGATGGCCCTCGCGGATGTCTCGTCGCGATCGACGCCGTGGCATCGGCGCCATACCTGGCCATCGATGTCGGGGCGCTCGACTGTGACCTGCTGGCCATTGCGGCCCACAAGTTCGACGGACCGAAGGGCGCGGGTGCCCTGTTCCTGCGCGCTGGCACCCATCTCCTGAGCCAGCAGCAGGGCGGTTCGCAGGAACGATTCCGGCGAGCCGGCACAGAGGATGTCGCCGCCGCGGTCGGGATGGGCGTGGCGCTGAGCCTGGCGGTCGAGGAGCGCAATGGCGTGGCGGAGCGCCTTGCCGCGGGACGCGACCGGCTCATTGCGGCGCTGACCGCGATCGACGGCGTCGAGATGACGGGCCATCCGGTTGATCGGTTGCCGGGCCTCGTGTCGATCGTGGCCCGAGATGTCGAGGGCGCGTCGGTCGTCCTGAAGCTGGACCTGCTCGAAGTGGCTGCATCGGTCGGGTCCGCCTGCACGACCGGGTCGGCCGAGCCCTCGCATGTCCTTCGGGCGATGGGCTATCCCGAGGAGGAGGCCCGAGGATCAATGCGCCTGTCGCTTGGCCGCGACACGTCCGCCGCCGACGTCGAAGTGGCCCTCGAGGTTGTGCCGCGTACCGTCCTCGCGGCCCGCGAAGGGGCACGGCAGGCGTTGGCAGCCCGTCCGCGAACCGAGGCTGAGACGGCGGTGCCCGGGTGAGCCGGATCCTCGTTGCGATGTCCGGGGGCGTCGATTCATCGGTCGCCGCTGCGCTGCTCCGGGATGAGGGGCACGAGGTGATCGGCGTCTGGATGCGCCTCCATGACGTCGCCGACGCGATTTCCGAGTTCAAGAAGAGCTGCTGCTCGCTCGATGCGGCCGAGGATGCGCGACGCGTCGCCGCCCAGCTCGACATCCCGTTCTACGTCCTCAATCTCGAGCGTGAGTTCGATGAGGGCGTGCTCTCGCCGTTCCTCGGCGCGTACCTCGACGGCACGACCCCGAGCCCGTGCGTGGACTGCAACACGACGGTGAAGTTCGGAGCCCTCCTCGGGCAGGCGCGGTACCTGTACGACTGCGAGGCGGTCGCGACAGGCCACTACGCGCGCCGTGCGGTCGGGCCGGACGGCCAGGCCCGGATGCTCCGGGCTCGCGACGAGGACAAGGACCAGACCTACTTCCTGTACGGCCTTCGGCAGGACCAGCTTCGCGACGCGCGCTTCCCGCTGGGAGCGTTGACCAAGACCGAAGTCCGCTCCGTCGCTCGCCGGCTGGGCCTCGCCACTGCCGACAAGCCGGAGAGTCAGGGGATCTGCTTCATCCCGGATGGCGATGTCCGAGCCGCATTGCGGACGCGAGCCGGCTGGGAGCCCGAGGTCGGCCCGGTGCTCGATGCCGACGGCACCACGGTGGGGGAGCACACCGGGGCTGCCGGCTACACACCCGGCCAGCGCCAGGGCCTCGGCGTTGCGCTCGGCAGCCCGCGCTACGTCTCGAGGGTGGACCCTGTCACCAACACGATCACCCTCGGTCGGCGAGAGGACCTCGAGACGACGTCGTTCGAGATCGAGGATGTCCGGTTCGTCGCCGAGACGGCTCCCGAGCGCCCGCTCCGGGCGGCGGTCCGCATTCGCCATCGCGCGACGCCCATGCCGGCCTGGATCGAGCCCATTGGCGATCGACGCTGGACAGTCCACACCGACGCCCCCGTCTGGGCCATCGCCCCGCGCCAGGCGGCGGTCCTGTACGACGGGGAGGAGTGCCTCGGTGGGGGACGGATCGCCCGCGTGGCGGCCCCCGGGCAGCGGCCAGATCCGGAGCGGTCGGAAATGGCCTCGACGCTGGTGGCAAGCGCGACGTCATGAGCCTGGGTCCGGCGCCGATCCTGGCGCTGCTGCTCGGACTGCTCCATGTGTCGCTCTACGTGCTCATTCGAGGGACGGCCGGACAGCGCCTGCCGTGGCTCGTCCTCGCGGCGTTCCTCGGGGCCTGGGCCGGCGATGCGCTCGGCGCGAGGCTCGAGATCGGCTACATCCTGATCGGCGACTTTCACCTGATCGTGGCGTCGGTGGTGGCGTGGGTCGGCATCGTGGGCGTCGCGATCGTGGCCATTCTCGCGCCGCAGCCGACCTCGGACGCCCCGGAGCCAACGATGCGCACCATCGGCGTGTCGAGTGAGCGCTCCCGGCGGGTACGTGCCCATCCGGACCACGCCCCCGACGCCAATGCGGGGACTCCGCTCGATGCCCCGCTCGGTGGGCAGACCGGCCATCCCGACGACGCACTGGAGGATCCAGGGTGACCAGCCATCGCCACGAGAACAACCCGATCCCTTGGGCGGCCGACGAAGACGCCCATCGAGAGGCACCGCCCGCGTGGGGACGGTTCGCACGCGGACTCACCCTCGGTGCGCTCGTCGGTGCGGCGATCGCCGGATCGGCGATCTGGGATCGCCTGCGCCAGCGCAGCGACCGGACGCCCGACGGAGCGCGCGATCGAGATACGGATGCCACCTGAGCGCAAGTCGTCCGTGCCGGGCCATCGACGCCCGGCCCGAGTGGCCGCCGGTGGGTCCGCCTCCGCTACCATTGCGCCCGATGGAGACCCCCGCCCCGAAGCGTGATCCCAGGATCGCGTCGCTGCCTGCGGCCGAGATTCGACGCCGATTTGTCGAGTTCTTCGCCGAGCGCGGTCACACGCCCGTGCCCAGCGCGAGCCTGGTGCCGGCTGGGGATCAGACCCTGCTCTTCACGAACTCGGGCATGGTCCAGTTCAAGGACGCGCTATCGGGGGCCGAGACACGAAGCTACAACCGGGCCGTCGACTACCAGCGCTGTCTGCGGGTCGCCGGCAAGCACAACGACTTCGAGGAGGTCGGACGGACACCTCGTCATCACACCCTGTTCGAGATGCTGGGCAACTTCAGCTTCGGGGACTACTTCAAGCCCGAGGCGATCCGCTGGGCGTGGGAGTTCCTGACCCGCGACCTCGGTATCCCGGGCGACCGCCTCGCGGCCACCGTCTACACGACCGACGACGACGCCTACCGGATCTGGCACGACGAGATCGGCCTCCCGGCTGAGCGGATCGCGCGCTGGGGCGATTTTCCGAACGGCGACGAGAAGAACTGGTGGCGGATGGCCGACATCGGCCCGAGCGGCCCGTGTTCCGAGATCCACTTCGATCGCGGGATCGAGTTCAGCGAGGGCGACTTCTGTACGCCGGATCACTCCGAACACTGCCCGCGCTGGCTCGAGATCTGGAACCTCGTGTTCATGCAATACGAGCTCCATCCCGACCGGAGCCTGACCCCGCTCCCGGCTCCAGGGGTCGACACCGGCCTGGGTCTGGAGCGCCTCGCGAGCGTCGTGCAACAGGTTCCATCGAACTACGACACAGACCTGTTCGCGCCCATCCATGCGCGCATGCGCGACCTGCTCGGCCACGAACCCGACGGGTTCGAGGCGGAGCGCTTCAGCTACCAGGTGATCGCCGATCACTCGCGCGCCGCTACGTTCCTGATCGCGGATGGTGTCCTGCCGTCGAACGAGGGTCGTGGCTATGTGCTTCGCCGAATCCTGCGCCGAGCCATCCGCCATGGCCGGCTGCTCGGCCGCACGGATCCCTTCATGGCCGAAACCGCACAGGTCGTCATCGAGACGATGGCCGAGGCCTATCCGCATCTGGCCGAGCATCGGGACGAGATCCTCGGCTCGATCATCCGCGAGGAGAACCAGTTCATCCGGACGCTCGAGTCCGGGACGGCCATCCTCGAGGATGCCCTGATCCCGTTGACCTCGAACGCTCGGACCGTCGGGCTGCGTGTGGAAGATCTGCCCGCGGATGCCCCGCAGGTCCCCGGGGACATGGCGTTCAAGCTCCACGACACGTTCGGGTTCCCGATCGACCTGACCATCGAGCTGGCGGCCGAGTACGGTGTCGGCGTTGATCGCGCCGGCTTCGATGCCGCGCTGGCCGAGCAACGCGACCGATCCCGCTCCGGAAAGAAGGCCGAACTCGCGCGGCACGCCGAGCTGGCGTCGCTCTACCAGTCGATCCAGGCTCGGACCGGTGACACGACATTCCTCGGGTACGAGACGACGCGCCACGCGACGGCCCGCGTCGTCGGGATCCTCCGGGACGGGATCGAGTACGAGACTCTGCAGGCGAAGGGCGATGAGGAGCTGCGGACCGAGGCATCGGCCAGCGCCGCAATCATCCTGGACCAGACCCCGTTCTATGCCGAAGGCGGGGGCCAGGTCGGCGATGAGGGCGTCCTCCGAGCCGCCGACGGAACGGTCCTGTTCGAGGTCAAGGACGCGCAGAAGCCGGTCGGCGGATTGGTCGTCCATCGGGGCTCGCTGCGTGGCCGCATCGCCGTCGGCGAGGTCGTGGTCGCCGAGGTCGACCCGGAACGCCGGGCCCACACGATGCGGAATCACACGGGCACCCATCTCGTTCATCGCGCCCTCCGCAATGTCGTCGGGGATCGAGCGCGCCAGGCTGGCTCGCTCGTGACACCGGACTACCTGCGCTTCGACTATCCGGCCGACCAGGCCCTGACGGACGACGAGCGCCGCGCCATCGAGGACGAGGTCCGGCGGATCATCCGCGAGGATCGGCCCGTCACCATCGCGTTCATGGGCATGCAGGAGGCGATCGATGCCGGCGCCGACGCCTTCTTCGACGAGAAATATGGCGAGACCGTGCGGACCATCCGGGTGCAGGACTACAGCTTCGAACTGTGCGGCGGGACGCACTGTCGCGCATCCGGCCAGATCGGCGGTTTCGTGATCACCTCGGATCGGAGCATCGGCTCTGGGATGCGCAGGATCGAGGCGCTGACCGGCGCCGGTGCCGACGCGCACCTGCGCGTGCGATCCGAGGCCCTCGAGGCTGCGATGACAGCGGTCGGGGCACAGACCGCGGAGGCGGTGGCCACCAGGATCGCCGGACTCCAGGGTGAGCTCAAGGACACGAGGCGACGGATGAAAGCCGCCGGGAGTGTGGGCGGCGGCGCCGCGCGTGCGGCGGACCTCCTGGCGCGAGCGGTGAACGTCGGGTCCGGCGTGGCCGCCGTCGTTGCGTCGGGGCCGTGGGAGTCCCTGGACGCCATGAAGGCCGTGGCGAAGGACCTCCGAGGCCTCCTGCCCAGCGGCGTCATCGCGCTCGCGCTCGAGGCCGAGGAACCGCAGGTCTTCGTGAGCGTGTCGGACGATCTCGTAGCGCGCGGTTTCGGTGCCGGAGACCTCGTTCGCGAGGCGATGCCGTCGATCGACGGCAAGGGTGGCGGCAAGCCCGAGATGGCCCAGGGTCGCGGCACCAACATGGGCGGCGTCGCGACGGCCATCGCAACGATCGAGGCGTCTATTCGGGCCAGGGCCGGCCGGGGCGAATGACCACGATCCCGATTCTCGCGCGTCGGCTCGTCTCGGGCGAGCTGGTCAGCTCGAAGTGGACCGCCTGACCACGATGGCCTTCCTCCGGCGGTTCTGGCAGCGCGACGATGGCATCGAGGACCTGACGGCCTGCACGGCGCTCGACATCGGGACCGAATTCGCCAAAGCGCTCGTGTTCGACATCGACGAGGACGGCCGAGGCGTCGTCCGCGGCGTCGGGCGGAAGCGGCAGGGCCTGTCCCACATGCAGTCGGGCACCGTTGCCGACATCTCCGCGGTCGTCGACAACTGCTCCGTGGCCCTGCAGGAAGCCGAGGAGATGGCCGGCTTCCGGCCGACCCGGGTGGTGGTGGGCATCGCCGGCGAGCTGGTCAAAGGCTTCACGACCGCCCACACGCAGGAGCGCGCCAGGCCCGAGGCGCCGATCACCGAAGCCGAGCTCCAGAAGCTGATGGAAGGCGTCCAGAGGGAGGCCCTGCGCGAGGCCGAGCGGTCCGTGACCTGGGAGACCGGCCTTGCCAACGTCGAGGTCCGCCTGGTGCACGCCGCGGTCGTCGGTGCGTGGATCGACGGGTATGCGGTCAGCAATCCCGTTGGGTTCAAGGGCCGGAACGTCAAAATCGCGATCTTCAACGCGTTCGCGCCGCTGGTCCACCTCGGGGCGCTCCAGACGGTCGCCCAGCGGCTGGAGCTCGACCTGATCGAGGTGGTCGCCGAGCCATATGCGGTGGCAC
>JAYTWS010000227.1:0-9386 GCA_043743315.1 Chloroflexota bacterium
CTCTCAACGGCGCCGCCGCGGACGCGCGAGCGTCCATGATCGATATCCGAGATGAGAATCAGATGATAGGCGGCCGCGGACCCAGGGGACCCGTGGACGGGCGCGGCCCGTCCGAGTCTGGCAAGATAGCGGCCGCTCCGAGCCGCCGGGTTCCCCGTTCGGCGTCGGCATGGTCACCCTCGTGGGTCGGTCGGGCAGGTGGTGAGCCCAAGGGTCTGTAAAACCCTCGTCTTCGACTGTGGCGGTTCGATTCCGCCCCGGCCCACCAAATTCCGGTTGTGACCCAGCGGCTTGACGGTCATTCCGCCTCGATGCCATCGACCGGGAACCCCGAGGCCCCGCCCGATGGCAGGTCGAGTGCAGCGTGCAGTTCCATCGAATGCGTTCGCAACCAGCGTCGCGAGGCCTGGTGATCCGGGCGCCGAGACGCGACGAGCGCCCAGAACCCGGGGCCGTGGCCGAACGCACGGAGGTGCGCGAGCTCGTGAATGACCACCGTCTCGAGCGCCTCGGGCGGCGCCAGTATCAGCCGCCACGACAGGGAGATGCTGCCCTTCTTCGAGGCGCTCCCCCAGCGCGATCGGGTGTCGCGCAAGGTGATCCGGCCGGGCGTCACACCGAGTGCCGGCGCATGCGCAGCCACCGCCCGATCGACCGCGGTGGCCGCGCGCGCCAGCAACCACACCTTGAGCACCGCAGCCGGCCTGCGGCGATCGACCGTCGCACGGAGGTCGCGCGGGACGAGCGACAGGTGGATCTCATCGCCGTCGTCCGTGCCGAGGCGCGAAACGCTCGATCGCCGGGCACCGACGGCGGCCGGGACGATCCGCAGCCGGTGCATCTCGCCGAGATACCGGAATGCCCCGCCATCGACGATCCCGCCCCGAGCCTCGATGACCGATCGCTGGCGTTCGAATGTCGCCAGGTGGCGTCGGAGCCAGGGTTCCCGAGCCGACAGGAATCGCTCGACTTCGCGTTCCGGATGTGCCCAACCTCGTCGCGAGGCGAGCGGGACCGTGACCACCACGCCGTGCGCCGGATCGATCGTGACCCGGAGCGACCTCGAACGCGCGGATCGCCGGAGCAGGTAGGTGAGCTCGCCGCCGGACAGCCGCAGCCGATGCGCCTCGAGTGGTCCCGGGATGGCCATGGCGATCGATGGTGCCACGCCGTAACGAATGGCGACGATCCGGCGTCAGCCGGGCATGATGGTGGAACGATGACGATGTGGTCGATGAACGCAAGCGGATGACCGATGGGGCCAGATGACGCGACCGCCTGACCGCGATGACGACCTGCCGGTCTTCGATGCGGTCGAACCGACGCGCGGCGACGCGCGAGCGGCGCGGTCACGTTCCGGTCGGGGGCCGCTGGGTCCAGCGCGCGGCGCCGGTGCCGTCGCCGGCGTCCTCGTGCTGCTCATCGTCGGCATCGTGGTCGGGAGCCCGCCACCGTCGCCCGACGCGACGGGGTCCCCATTCGCCTCGACGGGGTCGTCCCCTGAACCCAGCGGTTCGGGGATCGCCGGGGCTTGCACGCCGCCGCCTCGGGGCCAGTTTCCCGAAGTGACCATGGGGATCGAGGGCAGCCGGCAAGAGGTGACCGGCCTGTTCGGCTTCGGCTCGGGCTATGGGCACCAATCGCAGGCGCCTGGGTGGCAGGTCCCACGCGCCAATCATGGCCTCGTCGCCGCAGAGGGCGATCGGCTCGACGTTCGTGTGGCTCAGAGCGTGTGCTTCCGGCACCTCATCATCGACTATGCCTCGACCGCGGCGGTGCCCAGGGCCAACGTTGCTCCACTCTTCGACAGCCCACTGACGCCCTCGACCGGGCGCGTCAGCCTCGACGGGCTCCCCGATGGCGACTGGACGGTCCGTGTGACCGCGCATTTCGAGATGCTGGGTACCGTCAACGAGGACGTTGTGACGGTCAGCTACTTCCGGGTCCTGGCCGGTGCGGGACCGTTCGCGTCTGATCCGCTGCCATCGCCTGCATTTCGGGCGCCAGTGGTCACCCCGGCCGTCCCGTGCGGAGCCGGGCAGCCGACGTCGGACCTCGGCGTGACCATGGTCGCCGGGGACGGGTCCGCGGTCGAGGGATCGGCGGGCAGCTCCGCGGCGCCTCCGAATGTCCACACGCGCCTTGGCGATCCGATCCTGCTGGTCACGAACGGGGAGGTCTGCGCTACCCGCTGGCGGGTCGAGATGACTGACCAGGTGACCGGTGACATCACGACTGTCGAGGAGTTCCAGGATCCCGCCGACGATCCGACCTACGCTGCCCAGAATCGGTGGTCGATCTCCGGGTCTGGCGTTGGGGTTGTCGTGGCCACGCTCGAATTCCCGGGCGGCTTGTCAATCACCCGCTCGTGGCGCCTCACGATCGACCCGTTCGTTGTACCGCCGCTGTTCCTGGTCGGTCCGGATGGGAAGCGGTTCGCGGCGTCGCCCGGCTGCGGCCTGTCCCTGAATCTCTCCAATGGCTACTCGTCGGGCGATGATTGTGGCTCGGTCGGCTACGTGCCAACCGACGACGCGCTGCGCGTGGCGGCGTACGGAGTGATCCACCTGGACCTGACCGGCTGGTCCGTGGCCAGCTGGAGCGCGACCTGCGGGCGGATCATCGGCACCGACCTGCCTCAGTTCGAATCGCCGGGCGGATGCGGGCTCGGGAGCGGCTCGTCGGATGGTGGCGGGGCCCTCCCTGATCCGCCGGCGTTCGTCCTGCCGCGAGGCGACACGATCGTGCAGATGGGCGTGATCGCCGTCGACCCGGGCGGGAACCAGTTCAGTGTCGCCTACTACGCCCGCGTGGTCGCCCGATGAAGCCGGACGGTGTTGAGGCGCGCATCGGACCCGTGCTCGGTACCCCGCGGCGGTCGCGGGATCGGGTGCGGATCGCGCTCGTCGGGGCGGCGGCCGTCATCGTGGTCGGAGCCGGGATCGGGCTGGCCGGAAATGGACTAACGGTCTTGCCGTCGGCGACCGGATCGCCTGGGACGTCCGGTTCGGCCGCGATCCTGGCCAGCCATGCCGCAACGGCGACGCCCGGGGACGTCCTTCCGCCTCCCACGAGGAGCAGCGTGCTCGAATGTGCCCCCGTGCGATTCGGGAAGCCGCCCGAAATTCGCCTGACGGCAAACCCAGAAAGCATGATCATCGTCGGGGTCGCGGCGCCCGCGCCGTCGGCTAGCACCGGCCCGGATGCCCCGCCGTGGCCGACCCTGCCCCTCGGGGGGGCCCTCCGCGCCCTCGGGGACCTCCGCGCCTTCCAGAGCTCGCTCGACCTGTCCTCGGTTGACGACGGCTGCATGCGCTACGTCCTGGCCGAGTACGCCCCGTCCGTGCCGGGCGGCGCCACCAGCCCGATCGCGTTTCCGATCCCCTTCCGAACGCTCAACGTCAGCCCACCGCGGTCGATCGTGCCGCTCGGGCCGTTGCCCCCGGGCGATTGGACTGTTCGGATCGTGGCGTACTTCTCGACGGGACAGGCCGGCCAGGAGGATGGGTCAGTCATCGAGCGCTTCTTCCGCGTTGTCACATCGGAGTCCGCGGGCCCCATCCCAGCGCTGGTTACATCGCCCGCGGTGGCTTGCGGTCCTCTTCCGCGCGGTGGCGGGACTCCCACGCTCGTCCTCGTAGGTGCCGTCGGCGGCCCGGTCGAGGGGGCGCTCGGCGCCACGGTCCCGCCACCCGTGCCGGTCCGGATCGGGGACCCACTCGAGATTCGCGTGGCGGGCGACGCCTGTGCCCTCGGCTGGGCGATCGCCGGTGCGCAGGTCGAGACGGGATTCAACACGACGTTCGACCAGCAGGACAACGCTTCCAACGATCCCTTCCTGTATGCCCAGAACCGATGGCCCCTGCATGACCTGCCGACCGGGCGGATGACCGTGGGTGCCACGATCCGATTCTCGGCCGATGTCTCGGTCACCAACCGGTGGTTCCTGGACGTCGCGGGCGCCGACGTTCCGACGATCCGGATCGTGACTCCGAACGGCTCGACGACACCAACGGTCCGGGCCCTGTGCGGGGCCACCTGGGTCTTCACCGCGGGCGCGAGCGGATTCGAGTTCTGCGCGGCCAACGAGGTTCCTGACGGCCTGCCGGTGCTATCCGTCCCTCCGGAAACGCCGCTCCGCATCGAGGCGCCGGGCTGGATCATCCGGACTTGGGGGGGTTCCTGTGGCCGCCTGGACCCGGCCTCGAGCGGTCAGATGCTGAGCGTGAACGGGTGCGACCTGGGCGGCTGGTATGGCGACCGCTCGCTGCCGATCCCCGGGCCTGCCGTGTTTCTGCCTCGAGCCGCCGGGCCCCTGGTCCGCATCTTCGTGCAGGCCGAGCGAAATGGAACGGTTGCGACCGTCGTGGTCTTCCTGACCGTCCAGACGACGTCGTAGCGAGCCCGTAGCCAGCCCGGTCCGGACTGTTCCGGTGCGCGGCCTCGAGGCTCCCGCAGGCTCCGGGGGGAACGGCGGCCCCTGCTATACTCCCGCTCCGGCGCGGGGCTATAGCTCAGCTGGAAGAGCGTCTGAATGGCATTCAGAAGGTCAGGGGTTCGAATCCCCTTAGCTCCACCAAAACACCGAACCGCCGGCCTCTGCGACCCCTCGCCGGTACGGCGGGGGGTCTTCGGTAACCAGGCTCCGCGCCACCCATCGGCGCGGCAGGACATCGGAAGCAGGACGCACCGCGTGACCGAGACGAGTGAGCCCATCGAGCGGACCCGCGCCGAGCGCTACGACGCCGGCTCGATCGAACCGAGCTGGCAGGCCCGCTGGGACGAAATCGGGTTGTACCGGACTGACCTCCACGACGAGTCGAAGCCCAAGTACTACCTGCTGACCATGTACGACTACCCGTCGGGCAACCTCCACATCGGCCACTGGTACGTCAAGACGCCGACCGATGCGATCGCCCGCTACCACCGCATGCTCGGCCAGAACGTGTTCTTTCCTGTCGGCTTCGATGCGTACGGCCTGCCGGCCGAGAACGCGGCGATCAAGAACGGCGTCAACCCGCGCGACTGGACGATGTCGAACATCGCGATCATGCGCAAGCAGTTGCGTACGATGGGGGCGTCCTTCGACTGGGATTCCGAGGTTGTCACGTGCGATCCCGGCTACTACCGCTGGAACCAGTGGCTGTTTCTGGAGTTCCTGAAGGCTGGGCTCGTTTATCGGGCGAAGGCGCCCGTGGACTGGTGCCCGAACGACGGGACGCTGGCCCGCGAGCAGGTCGAGGGCACCGATCGACGCTGCTGGCGCTGCGGCGCGAAGGTCGAGAAACGGGACCTCGAGCAGTGGCGGATGCGGATCACGAAGTACGCCGACGAGCTGCTCGACTTCTCGGGGATCGCCTGGCCCGAGCCGATCCGGGCGATGCAGACGAACTGGATCGGTCGCTCCGAGGGTGGGGAGATCGTCTTCCAGACCGCGCCGTCGGATCACCGCGCGGGCGGCCAGGAGCTACGGGTCTTCACGACGCGGCCGGACACCTTGTTTGGGGCAACGTTCATGGTCCTCGCGCCGGAACACCCACTGGTCGCGACCCTGACGGCCCCGGAGCGACGGGCCGAGGTTGACGCGTACGTGGCCCGCGCACGGGAGGCGACTGAGATCGAGCGGCTCTCGACAGACCGCGAGAAGACGGGCGTGGCTATCGGGGCCGAGGCGATCAATCCGATCAACGACGAGCGGATCCCGATCTACATCGCCGACTATGTCCTGGCCGGCTACGGCACCGGGGCGATCATGGCCGTGCCCGCCCACGACGCGCGGGACTTCGCTTTCGCGACCCAGTTCGGGCTGCCGATCCGTCGGGTCGTGGCCGCGCCCCGGACCGAGGACGCGCCGCTCGACGCGGCGTTTATCGGCCACGTCGACGACGAGCGACTGGTCAACAGCGGCCCGTACACCGGCCTGGCCGCTGACGAAGGCGGGCGGGCGATCATTGCCTCGCTGGCTGAGCTCGGCGCCGGCAAACCGGCGATCACCTATCGCATCCGCGACTGGCTGATCAGCCGGCAGCGCTATTGGGGCACCCCGATCCCGATCGTCTACTGCGTGCAGTGCGGCGTGGTGCCGGTGCCCGAGGATCAGCTGCCGGTCCTGCTGCCCGCGACGGTGGACTACCAGGGCAGCGGCGAGAACCCGCTCGCGAAGGACGAGGCGTTCCTCAACGTCGCCTGCCCGAACTGCGACGGCCCGGCAAAACGCGAGACCGACACGCTGGACACGTTCATCGACTCTTCCTGGTACTGGTATCGCTATCTCGCGCCGAGCCTGGAGAACGGGCCGGTGGACGGCGCCATGACCGACCGCTGGACCCCGGTCGATCAGTACACCGGCGGCGCCGAGCATGCCGTCATGCACCTCCTGTACAGCCGCTTCTTCACCAAGGCGATGCGGGACATCGGGCTGATCCATGAGGACGAGCCATTCATGCGGCTGTTCAACCAGGGCCAGATCCTGGGCGCGGATGGCGAGCGGATGAGCAAGTCGCGGGGCAACGTCCAGGATCCGGACAAGCTCGTGGCGCGCTACGGCGCGGACACGGTTCGATTGTTCCTGATGTTCATGGGCCCGTGGGACCAGGGCGGCCCGTGGAGCGAGAGCGGGATCGGGGGCGTGCACCGGTTCCTGAACCGCGCTTGGGCGATCGCGACCGATCCCCACGGCACCGACCCAGGCGACCAGGAGGCGGGGAAGTTTCCGGCCGGCCAGGACCACGCCGCGGCCGATGCCGCGATGCGGACGGCGGCGCATCGAACGCTGCGCGACGTCACGGCCGACTACGAGGGTTTCCGGTTCAACACCATGGTCGCCAAACTGATGGAGCTGTCGAACATCCTGTACCGGTATCGCGGGACGCCCGCGGCCGGCGACGCGGCATGGGACGAGGCCGTCGGGATGCTGCTGCTGATGCTGGCGCCCGCCGCGCCGCACATGACCGAAGAACTGTGGTCGCGGCGACTGGCCGCCGCCGGGGCCGAGTGGTCTTCGATCCATACCGCGAGCTGGCCGGAGGTCGATCCCGCCGCCGTGGTCGAGGAGACGCGCGAGGTACCGGTCCAGGTCAACGGCAAGGTCCGGGACCGGATCATCGTCCCGGCCGGCATCGCCGACGCCGAACTCGAGCGGCTGGTCCTGGCTGCACCGCGGGTGGTGGCGGCCCTCGACGGCCGGACGCCGGACCGGGTCGTGATCGCGGGTGGCGGCCGCCTGGTGAACCTCGTCGTTCGAGACTGACGATGCCGTTCTCGACGACGCGTGGCGAGCGGCCGACGAATCAGGGCGGGCATGGCAGGCCGTGACGGCGCCTGAGGACGGGACGATGCATGCCCCGGTCGCGGCCGGCCCGCAATCCGTGGCCGAGGGCGCGTTGGTTGAGCTCCGGGAGGTCTCGAAAGACGACGTCCTCGCGCTCTGCCGGCTGGCCGTGGGGCCGACACAGATGTCGTTCGTGGCACCGAATGCGATCTCGTTCGCCGAGGCCCTGTTCGAGCCGAAGGCGTGGTATCGCGGGGTTTATGCCGACGGGACGCCGGTGGGCTTCGCGATGTTGTCGATCGATCGCGAAGCGCCCGAGTACTACCTGTGGCGGTTCATGATCGACGCCCGCTACCAGGGTCGCGGCTACGGGCGAGTGGCCATCGGGCTCATCGTCGGCTTCGTGCGGACGCTGCCGAATGCTCATGCGCTGCTCGTGAGCTGGGTCCCCGCCGACGGCGGGCCGGAGCCGTTCTATCGCGGGCTTGGCTTCGTGCCGACGGGCGAGATGGAGCACGACGAGGTCGTGGCGCGCCTCGCGCTCTGAGCGAAACGTGCCAAGGCCGGGCTAGAGCTCGGGGGCCGCGCAGCTCCCTGGCACCGCCGGGCTGAGGGCCTGCCGCTCCCCGGCACCGCCGGGCTGAGGCAAGGACTGAGGCTCTTCGGGCCAGCAGCTCCCCGGCACCGCCGGGCTGAGGGCCGCGCCGCTCCCCGGCACCGCCAGCATCGGCGGGCTGAGGGCAAGGAGGGCCAGCATCGCCAGATACGATCCCCTTTCGTGGTATCATCGTTGGCCGCGCAATTCGCCCCCACATACGACTGGGGTTCGTACTCGGTGCGCGTTCAGCCGTCCTGCGACATCTGGGTAGGCTTGGCGTGCCCGCTGTGAGCACGATCCCGACCAGCGGCGGCCCGCAAAGACGCGCCCCAGCTGGCAATTGGCACTTATCACGATCCGTGTTCGTATCTGGGGATGAAGCGGACGACTCCCAACGTCGGCGAGCCTCCAGCTGCCGGGGGCCGGCGATACGGGTGGTGGTGCGGGTCACAACGGGTGGTGGTGCGGGTCACAAGTCGCTCCCCATTTCGACAGCCCGAACCGCGCACGCCAATCCGTGACTTCCCGCTGGATTGAACGTGCTGTTACCGTATGGCGACTTGGTTCGCCTCCAGCCAGAGACGTGCCGGGGAGAGCCCGGAGGACGCGGAACCGCCCTTCGGGCTCGTTCGTTTCTAATGATCCGTGTCAGCCGGGGGCCTACCCGGATGTCATCGATCCGCCTCGGTGCACGCTGCTAGTACCAGTACACGACGTGACCATCGATGCTGGACGCCGGCGTCCGCGCCGAAGAGCTTGGCTTCGACACCCTGTGCACCTGGGACCACTGACAACCGAGTCGCAGCCGCCCGCTGGGCGCCACCCTTCGAGCGCAACGAGAGGACGCTGGCTTGCCGCTCAGGTCTGCTGTGATCATCGAGATCGAGCTTCCCTCGGGCCTCGCAGTCCTGCGAGATGCCAGTGACCAGATGGCAGCTCGCGGCGTCCCTCCGCACGTTACCGTCCTATTCCCGTTCATGGCCGTCGACGCCCTGACTTCTGTGGTTCAGTCGGCGCTCGCTCGACTGGCTCAGCAGGAACGGCCGTTCGTGACGAGCTTCGCCCGCGTCGACCGTCCCGAGCAGACGGTGTGGTTGGTGCCCACCGATCAGAAGCCATTCCTTCGCCTGACAGCGTCCGTCACCGCCTTGTGGCCCGAGTACCTGCCGTACGAAGGGGTTCACGACGAGCTGATCGCCCACCTGACCCTGGTGGAAACGGCTGACGCCCATGCCCGCGGTGAGGCGTGGGTCTCCGCGTCGCGGGCCGTGCCGTTCTCGGTGTCGGTTCGTGAGCTGACAGTCATCGTCGAGGGCTTGTCGGGCATGTGGCGCACGCACTGGCGACTGCCATTCGGCGCCCCGCCCATCGATGCGCCGACCCCATCTAGACTGGGTGCATGAGCGAAATCAAGATCGGCGCCTTGTGCTGGAATCAATACACGGACTGGCCGAACCTCCTCCAAGCCGGCGTCCGGGCCGACAAGCTCGGCTTCGACACCCTGTGGACGTGGGATCA
>JAYTWS010000228.1:0-6021 GCA_043743315.1 Chloroflexota bacterium
TCGATGCAGCTGCTCGGCGACTGGAACTGGTGGCTGCCTCGATTCCTGCGCTGGTTGCCCGTAATCACGATCGAGGGCGAAGGCCCGGAGATGGCCGAAGCCGACGCCTGACCGAAGCGGAGGCGCGGCCGCGCGCGCCAGGCGCGGGCTCAGTACCCGGGCCGGAACGCGGGCCGGGCGGCGCTACCCCGGCTCGCTGCGCGGGTGCGGACCCTGGCGCGGGCCCGCCGTGCAACCTGCTCGCCACCGCGCGACCCCAGATCGGTACCCGGGCTCAGTACCGGGGCTTGGTCGATGCAGACGGCGAACCGGAACCCGCGTTCGGCCCGCCATCCGGCGATGCCACGAACCAAACGCCATTGACGCCCTGTCCGTTGACCTCGCCCGCGGCCGCGTCCCCGGCGAAGTAGTAGAGCGGCGCGTCCTTGTAGGTCACCTGGATCGTCCCGTCGTCGCGGGTGATCGTCCCGAACGAACCCGTGACATCGACTCCACCCTTGACCGATTCGCCGGTGTCGAGCACGAACGGGGGCCAGGCCGTCGCGCAGTTTCCGGAGCAGGTGCTCAGGCCGGGTGCGTCTTTGGTCAGGACGTAGAGCGTCTTGCCGCCCTCGCCGGCCAGAAACGCACCGATGGTCGTGTTATTCGCGACCTTGACCTCGTAGACCGTGCTGCCCGTTCCTTCCTTGGTCGGGTTCGGCGTGCCAGCGCCCCCATACGGGCCAGCCGGCGTCCCGCTGCACGCCGCGAGGACGACGGCGAAGGCGATGACCAGGGCTGCGATGCGTGCCACGAGTGAACGATGCTTGCGATCCATGGTCGTGCTCCTGCGCGGACGTGGTTCTCGGCGATGCACGGTCCGTCCGGTCGTCGGCCAACTCCCGCCATCCTATCTACGCCCTGCTCGGGCAATCGGATCCCCGCGATCGAGTCGTACGGAACGCCCTCGATCGCGACGACGAGCTCGCCGTCCAGACGATCAACGACGGCGGCGCCAGGAACGCCGCCTATGACGCCTATGGCAGCCAGACGACCACCTACGATGGCCCCGGCTCCGCCACCTCGAGCGCGTACGACAAGGCCGACCGTTTCATCAGCGTCACCGCGGCGGTGTGAGCGGGAGACGGAATTCGAACCCGCGACATTCTGCTCGGAAGCGCGGTGGGCGTGCCGCGACCTCCACGCAAACAGCATGGGCGTTCGAGTGGAAGGCTTGAGACTACCCGAACCGCGCCAGGGTCACCGGGCCAACAAGCGATCGGAACGGCTACCGAACGCTCGCGTGGTCATCTGCGCGCCACGGCCGCGAGAGCCTCGATGAACGGGGACGATACGTTCAGCGACTCGATCCTCAAGAACGTCAGGCCCGCCTCCTCCGCCTGCTCGCGGGCACCGATGTCGATGTCGTACAGGATCTCGAGATGGTCGGACAGGAACTGAACGGGGGCGACCAGCACTGAGTCGTGCCCGGCCCCCCGAAGTTCTGGCATGAGGTCGGCAAAATCAGGCTTCATCCACTCCCCGGGTTCATGACCGGCACTCTGCCAGCAGAACTGCCATCGACCCGCTGTCAACCCGGCCCGATCCGCAACGGTCTCGGCTGTCTCCTGAAGCTGGGCCAGATACTCGGGTTCCTTTTCAGCCACGCGGAGAGGCAGGCTGTGCGCGGTCAGCAATACCGGGATGCTGTCCCGCTGGTCGGGTGAGACGCGATCGAGCGCCTCGACGATGCGTTGTGCCAGCGCGTCGACGAAAGCCGGCTCGAAGTGCCAGGCACCCGCGACCTCAACGACGGGAGCGTGGGTACCGATCGCCGCATGGGCCGCCTCGATCGCGCGATGGTAGCCGCCCATGATGAGCGCCGAGTATTGGGGCGACAGGATGATCGCGACGACCCGATCGACGCCGCACTCGGTGAGATCGCGAAGGGCCGTTTCGATGGTCGGCTCCGAGAACCGCATCCCCGCTCGCACGACCGCCTCGCCGCTCATCCAGGACTCGAGCGCCTGCGCCTGCGCCTCGGTTCGGCCAACGAGCGGTGACCCACCAATCGCCTCGTACCGACGGGTGAACTCGGTGACCAACTCGGCGTCGGGAGTCCGCCCACCCCGGACAGCGGTGAGGTAGCGGGGCACGTCCTCGAGCGACGAGGGTGACCCGTACGTCATGAGCACGACGCCGATGCGTCCGGATTGGCTTATCACGCAGTCTCCCGACTCGTCAGGTCATGGACCAGGGCCACCACGTCGCGCAGCGTTCCCGGATCGGTTCCGCGAGGCGCTGCATGCCCCAGGTTGAAGATGTGCCCCACCCGTCCCCCGGCGTCCGTCAGGACCGCCCTCGCACCTTCCTCGACGGCTGTCCAGCCGGAGAGAAGTCGGGCTGGGTCGAGGTTGCCCTGGATGGCCCGGCCGGGACCGATCCGCTCCCATGCCTCGGTAAGCGATTGTCGTGAATCGATCCCGATGACGTCGCCGCCGGCGGCTGCGAACGGCTCGAGAATGCCAGCCGTTCCGACGCCGAAATGCATCGTTGGAGCACCGTTGGCGGCCGCCAGGACGCGGGCCGCATAGGGCTGGGCGAAGCGTACGTAGTCGGCGGGGCCCAAAGTCCCGACCCAGCTGTCGAAGACCTGGATCACCTGCGCCCCGGCGCGAACCTGGGCATCGACGTAGGCGCAGAGCCCAGTCGTGAGGCGGTCCATGAGCGCGGCCCAGGTTTCCGGCTCGCGGTACATGAGCGCCTTCGCTCGCGACTGGTCGCGGGACGGCCCACCCTCAACCAGGTAGCAGGCGAGCGTGAACGGGCCTCCCACGATCCCGATGAGGGCCGCCCGGCCGGCGAGCTCACGCCGGACGATCCCGATCGCTTCGAGCATGAACGCGAGATCGGTCGCGGGGTCCAGGGGCTGGAGCCGGTCCACGTCCCCGGCCGAGCTGAAGGGCGACGCGATGACCGGCCCGGTGCTCTCGAGATGGAGCTCCACACCCATCGCCGCCACCGCCAGCATGATGTCGGCGTACATCACCGCTCCATCGACGCCGTACGTCTCGACCGGCATCAGGCTCACTGCCGCACATAAGTCCGGCGTTCGGGCGATCTCCTCAACGGAGTACCGCTCGCGGAGCGCGAGATAGCGGGGCAGCGAACCACCAGCCTGGCGCATGAACCAGACCGGCGTGGCATCCACTGGCTTGAGGCGAGCGGCCCGCAGCAGTCGCTCTTCGCCGGTCATGGTGAGCACTGGATTCGGAGCAGCTGCGATCTCGCTGCTCATTGGGCGTGTGCGACGAACTCAGGGACCGGATGGGCACTCGTCTCATGGACCAGCTCGACCAGGCGCTGCAGGTCGTCCGGGTTCGTCCCTGGCAGCACGCCGTGCCCGAGGTTGAAGATATGCCCGGGCCGCCCACCAGCCTGCTCGAGGATCCAGCGGGCCTGGTCGGCGGCGTCCTCGAAGGGTCCCAGGAGGAGCGTCGGATCGAGGTTGCCCTGGATGGCTCGATCAGGGACCCGCTCCCAGCCATCGGCCAGGCTGACCCGCCAGTCGAGGCCGATAACGTCGCCTCCGGCGCTAGCCATCTCGGACAGCAGGCCGGCCGAGTCGGTCCCGAAGTGGATGGTCGGGACGTCGAGGTCGGCGAGTCCCGAGAAGAGGCGACGCATGTGCGGCGCGACGGCCCGCACGTACTCGAAGGGGCTGAGGGTCCCGATCCAGGAGTCGAACAATTGGACCACCTGGACACCAGCAGCCACCTGCGCACGCAGATAGGCAACCGTCATGTCGACCAGAGCTCGCATGAGCCCATCGAAGGTGGCTGGATCGGCCCGCATGAGCGTCTTGAGCCGGATAGCTTCGCGCGACGCACGCCCCTCGACGAGGTACGAGGCCAGGGTGAAGGGCGCTCCCGCAAACCCGATCAGCGGGACAGGCGCGTCCCGGCGAATGAGCCGAACCGCATCAAGCAACGGTCCAACGGCGGCCTCGGGGTCGAATGCCCGAAGCCGCGAGATATCGGCGGGTATCCTGATTGGCCGCTCGATCACTGGCCCGACGCCGTCGACGATCTCGACATCGACCCCGATCCCCGGTAGCGGTGTCGTGATGTCGGCGAACAGGATCGCGGCATCCACGCCAAGCCTTCGGACCGGCTGGAGCGTGACCTCGGCACAGAGCGCCGAGTCGCGGGTGATATCAACCAGGCTCGCCCGTTCGCGGATCGCCCGGTACTCGGGCAGGCTTCGCCCTGCCTGCCGCATGAACCAGACCGGCGTGGCGTCGACAACCTCTCTTCCGCAGGCACGCAGGAGCCGGTCGTTCATGAGCTCAAGACCTCACGAGCGGCAGCGATTGTTTCCTCGACCTCGACCGGCCCGTGGGCAATCGAAACGAACCAGGCCTCGAACTGGGACGGCGGCAGCAGGAGTCCTCGGTCGACCATCCCGCCGAAGAAGCTTGCAAACGCCCCCCGATCCGATTGGAGCGCCTCGCCGGCATCATCTGGGATGTCGGACCTGAAGAAGATCGTGAAAAGCGCTCCGACCTGGCTCACGGACGCTTCTCGACCGCCACCGGAGGCTGCCGACCGGAGGCCCTCGGCGAGTTCCTCCGAAGCCGCTTCGAGGGCGAGGTACCGGTCCGAGGTCAGGGTCTCCAACGTGGCAATCCCTGCGGCCATCGAAAGTGGGTGTCCCGAGAGCGCGCCGGCCCGCACCGGGCTGTTCACGCCACCGGGGAACAGTTCCTCGGCGCGCGCGATGAGCGCGTCCATGGGCGCGTGTAACCCGGGCCCTGACGTCATGGGGCGCCGAGGAGCGACAGGATCTCCTCGAATGACCGCTGGATGCCAAGCAGGATCGGGGTATCGCTCACCGTCGAGCGTCGGCTCTCCGTGCTCCGCAGCGCGCGCACCAGGTCGCCGAAGGCGACGAGGTCGTCCGTCTCGTAGGCCACCACGAACTCCTGGCTGTCGAGCCCGAACGAGTAGGCGAGCGCCTGCCGGATCGTCGGATAGTCGTGGCCGACCCGGATGTGCTCGTTCATGACACCCTGGCGGGCCTCGCGGGGCAGCAGGTACCAATCGGTGCTCTTGGTGAACGGGTAGACGATGAGGTAGCGGGAACGTTCGCCCGCGAACACCGATTGCTCCTGCTCTGTCGGCTTGCGCACGTACTGGGATGGTCCGATCCGTCCGATGAAGGAGTGGCGAACCGTGAGCCATCGCCCAAGCCCGGACCGGAGCATCCGGGCCGCTGTCGACTCGAGCACGTCGACGCTCGGCGCCATGCGCCAGAGCAGCACATCGACGCCCGGTTCCAGGCCGACCGAGGAGTAAGGGATGGCTCGGGCGCCGTCCGTCGCACCCGCCGCCAAGGCCACGAGGAGGCGCTCGGCATCGTTACGCCGCTCATCGTCCGGCAGGCGCCGCCAGGCCGGGTCGAGCCCGAGAGCGAGTGCCTGGATGTACGTCTGGGTCTCGGTGCTCATCGCTCGTCCCTAAGCCATGTGGCGATGTCGCTGGCCGCATAAGTGAGGATGATCCCGGCGCCGGCCCTGGCCATGGAGGTCACCGCTTCGAGCATCGCCCGACGCCCGTCGAGCCAGCCGCGCTCGGCGGCGGCAGCGATCATCGCGAACTCCCCGGAGACCTGGTACGCGGCAATCGGCAGGTCGAACCGCGCCCGGGCGGCGGCGATGAGGTCGAGCCCCGACAGCGCGGGCTTGACAAGAAGGATGTCGGCTCCCTCGTCGAGGTCGAGCGCCATCTCTCGCAGCGCCTCGCGGCCGTTGGCCGCGTCCATCTGGTAGGCGCGTCGATCGCCGAAGGCCGGGGCGCTGTCGGCTGCCTCGCGGAACGGACCGTAGAAGGCCGAGGCATGTTTCGAGGCGTAGGCCATGATCGCCGTCTCCGCAAAACCGGCCGTATCGAGGGCAGCGCGGATGGCCGCGACCTGGCCGTCCATCATCGCGCTCGGTGCCACGATGTCCGCTCCAGCACGCGCCTGGCTGATCGCGGTCGC
>JAYTWS010000229.1:0-4611 GCA_043743315.1 Chloroflexota bacterium
GCGAGGCTCAATCCGGCGCCGACGAGCACGACCACCGACACGATCCGCAGACCGTCGGTGGTGAGCCCGAGCGCCGCGAGCGCGGCGGCAAGGAGCACCGTTGCGCCGACGAACGTGACGCCGAAACCGAGGACCAGCCCGGTGACGCGCCGGCGGCCGCCGGTTGAGCCGGCTCCCAGCGCGAGTGGGATCACCGGCAGTGCGCACGGTGCCAGGATCGTCAGGACCCCGGCGACGAAGGCGAACACGAGGACGAGCAGCATCGGGACGAGCATCCTCGCCACGCGTTACGGTGCGATGACGCCGAGAATGACCGGGTGCCCCGCCGTTCGATCGCCCTGCCTGCTCCGCCCGACCTTCCGAGCGTTGCCGGTGGGCACTTCCGTGGTCGCGGCGATCCAACCGGCCGCGTATCGTCGCGCTCCATGGTCCGGGCAACCCGGACGCCGGCGTGCGATGTGATCGTGGGAACCGGAGCGCCTCACCGTCGTCTAGCGGGCATGAAGTACCGAACGCTGATCACGACCACCCTCGCCATTGCCAGCTTCGCAGCCGCCTGCGGCGGGGGCTCCGCCACCCCGGGGCCTACGGCTCAGACCCTCGGAGGCCGCACGTTCCTCTCGACCAAGGTCGACGGGCCGGCCCTCGTCGCCGGCACGGTCATCCGAATGACCTTCAAGGATGGCACCGTCTCCGTCAATGCCGGATGCAACAGCTTCGGTGGTCCGTACCGGGTCGACGGCAACAACCTCGTCGTCGGGCAGATCGTCACCACCGAGATTGGCTGCGCGCCTGATCTGATGGCCCAGGACCAGTGGATCGCAGGGCTCCTCGGTGGCGCGACCATCGCGCTCGAGGGGAACACTCTCACCCTCGCCCTGAGCGGGATCCGCGTGACGTTCCTCGATCGCGTCGTCGCGGACCCGGACCGGCCGCTGCTGGGCACCCGCTGGGTCGTGGATGGCCTCATCGATGGCGGGACGGTCTCGAGTGCGCCACTGGGCGGGGGTGCGGGTGCTTCATTCACGTTCACCGACGGCCACGGCGGGGTCGAGGATGTTCGCCTCGATCTCGACACCGGTTGCAACACCGGATCCGCCAGCACCACGATCCTGGGTTCGTCGATCACCCTCGGAACCCTGAGCCTGACGAAGAAGGCGTGTGGTCAGGGACTCGCCGCGCTTGAACGCGCCGTGACGACCGTCGCCGGCGGCACGATGGAGTACTCCATCGTGGCCGATCAACTGACCCTCACCACGGGCGGCGTCGGCCTGACCCTTCGCGCCGCACCATGACCCAGGCCCCCGGCCGTCAGCGCGTTCGGAGCGCCTCGGCCATCGCCGCTAGATGGGCCGGCGTCGACCCGCAGCAGGCCCCGATGATCGATGCGCCCGCGTCGCGGATCTGGAGTGCGTGGTCGGCCATCATCGACGGCTCGGCCCGATAGACGGCCTGCATGTCCACGAGCTCGGGCATGCCCGCGTTGGACTTCCCGACCAGGATCACATCGGGCTCGGCGGCCCGCATCTTCGCGATGACCGGAATGATCTCGTCGGGGCCGTTGCCGCAATTGCCGCCGATCGCGTCGGCGCCCCACTCGGCCAGCGAATGGACGGCGGTCTCGGGCTTGACGCCCATCATCGTGTGGCCGCGAGTGTCGAAGGTCATGGTCGCGATGATCGGGATTGACGGGGCGACCTGGCGGACCCCGACGATCGCCGCCCGGATCTCCTCGAGATCGGACATCGTCTCGATCCAGACAAGATCGACACCACCGGCGACAAGCGCCGAGGCCTGCTCTGCGAAGATGTCGACCGCCTCGTCGAAATCGAGCGTCCCGATTGGCATCATGATCGAGCCCGACGGGCCGATGTCGCCCGCGACGAGCGCATCGGATCCGGCGGATTCCACCTCGGCCCGGAGCAGAACGGCGGCCATCTGGTTGAACTCCGCGACCCGGTGCTCGTTGCCGTGCAGGCTCATCCGCAAGCGGTTACCGCCGAACGTGTTGGTCAGCAGGATCCGCGACCCGGCATCGAGATAGCCGCGGTGGATGCGCCGGATGACGTCAGGCTGGGTCAGGTTCCAGAACTCCGGGGGGTCGCCGAACGTGAGCCCCGAGGCGAACAGCATCGTGCCCATGGCGCCATCGGCCAGCGTGGTTGGTCCGGCCTGGATCGTCGATTCCCACCGGGCGCGCTGGACCGCGGGCGGAATCGGGCCCGGGGTGGGGTCGGTTGGATCTGCTTCGATGGTCACGTCAGGTACTGCTCCGTGGAACTGGGTCTGCACAGTGTCCCATCACGCCGCCCGGAGCGCCACACCCTCGACTGAATGGCGATGACCCGAAACTGCTCCATGCCGTAGCCTTCCCGTGTGAGGTCGCGACAGGCAAGGGCAATCCGCTCCTCGCGCATCCTTGTCGCCGTCGCAGCCGCGATGTTGGCGGCCGGCTGCGCGACGCAGCCCATCGCGTCCATCGTGCCCGACGCATCGCCGACGGCGACTCCAGACCCGACCGAATCGGCCCCGCCCTCGAGCACCCCGTTCGTTCCATCGCCCACGCCCGGGCCGCCGGTCCTGGTCGGTGCCGGCGACATCGCGACCTGTGGTGGAACGGACGACTCGGCGACAGCCGCCTTGATCGCCGGGATCGATGGGACCGTGTTCACGGCCGGTGATAACGCGTATGAGGACGGGACGGCGGCGCGCTTCCGTGATTGCTATGCACCGACCTGGGGGCAGTTTCTCGATCGGACGCTGCCGGCGACCGGCAACCACGACTACCTCACCGCCGACGCCGCCGGCTACTTCGGGTACTTCGGCGCCGCAGCGGGTGATCCGTCCGAGGGCTGGTACGCCCGGCAGGTCGGGACGTGGCGCGTGTATGTCCTCAATAGCAATTGCAACAGCGTCGGTGGATGTGGAGCGGGATCAGCACAGGAACAATGGCTCCGCAAGGACCTCGCGGCCAACCCGACCGCCTGCGCGCTCGCCATCTGGCACCACCCGCGCTTCAGCTCCGGCGAGCACGGAAACTTCGTATCAATGACGCCCATCTGGCAGGCGCTCTACGACGCCGGCGCCGAGCTCGTGATCAACGGCCACGACCATGACTACGAGCGCTTCGACCCCCAGTCGCCGACGGGAAAGGCCGATCCGAACGGCATCGCCGAGATCGTCGTCGGGACGGGCGGCCGGGGCCTCCGGGCGGTCGGCAAGCCGATCGCGAATTCCGTTGTCCACAATGACAACACGTTCGGGGTGCTGCAATTGACGTTGTCGAATGGCTCGTGGGAGAGCAGGTTCCTGCCGGTCCCCGGCCGGACCTTCAGCGACACGACCACCGGGACCTGCCACTGATCTGGAGCGCCCGCCGTGCCTGAGATGCCGAAGTTCACGAAAACGTCGCCCGAGATGATCGAGCGGTTCAACGCGGTGCTCGAACGGCACGCGGCTCCCGACGTGTTGATCAAGCCGATGTTCGGGTACCGGTGCGCCTGGATCAACGGCAATATGGCGACTGGCTTGTTCGCTGACGAGTGGTGGGTCCGTGTGTCGGAGCCGGATCGCGACGACCTCCTCGAACTCCAGGGGGCGCATCCGTTCGAGCCGATGCCCGGCCGGTCGATGGGGCGCTACGTGGTCCTCCCGTCGGACATCGCGGCGGACGGTGCCGGCGTGGACCTGTGGCTCGACAAGGCCCTTGGCTTCACCCGCTCGATGCCGCCGAAAAAGAAGTAGTCCGGGGCGGTCCGGCCGCAGCTCGAGCCAGCGGGTGGGCGATCCGGCCGGCGCTCGAGCCACGGCGGGGCGGTCCGGGGCGCTCGAGCCACGGCGAGCCGGCGTCGGTCGGCGCTCGAGCCACGGCGAGGCGCTACTTCCGGCGATCGGCGAGCCGGCGCCGGGCGATCGCGAGGGGCAGCAGGATCGCCAGGGTGCCGACGATCAGGAGCGCCAGGGCCTGGGGGATGGAGTACAGGAGCGTCGCGATATCGCGCTCGGGCTGGTCGCAACAGGCGCCGCTGAGCGGCGCCATGTAGGTCAGGAGCCAGACGACAACAACCAGCAATGCCGGTGGGATCGCCAGGATCCGGACCCGTCCGATCGGCTCAATGACGTTCAGCAGCAGGCCGACCACGCCGATCACCGCCAGACCCAGGACGAGCGATGTGAGCCCCAGCCCGATCCAGGGCTGGCGAGCGAGCCACCAATCCCCCGCCACGATCGCCGAGCCTCCGGTCAGCACGACGCCGACAGCGAGCAGCAGCAGGCCGAGGCCCAGCGTGACTCGAGCGAGGACGCGCAGCCCGTACACGTGACCGGGACTCAGTCCGAGCCGGGACGAGTCATGGCGGCCGGGTCGATGGCCGCGTCGAACGCCTCGGCACTGAGATAGCCGAGGGCCAGGGCCGCTTCGCGGAGCGTGGTCCCCTCGTGATGGGCCTTCTTCGCAATCTCGGCGGCTTTGTCGTAGCCGATCGACGGGGCCAGCGCCGTGACGAGCATCAGCGAACTGTTGACGTTGGACCCGATCCGGACGATGTCGGCCTCGAGGCCCTCTACGCAGAACTCGCGGAACGATCGGCAGCCGTCGGACAACAGTTCGAT
>JAYTWS010000230.1:0-18399 GCA_043743315.1 Chloroflexota bacterium
CCCATCAAGAGCGTGCGAGGGTCCTGGCCCGTCGACCACGCAGCAACCCGTCGGTTCGCCTCGACCCGGCAACGGTGCTTCCGCCAGGTGCGATGGAGACGGGGACCATGTCGAACGAGCCGTTGTCTTCCGACGACTTTGACGGGTCAGAAGGCCGTGCGGGTGGTGAAGTCCGCGGGACGTGCGGGTGCTGGAATGCCATCAACCCGCCGCACAACCTAGACCTCCGGGGCGATTCGCTCCACGGGACCCCTGGGCACGGCAATCACGTTCGCACGAACCACGCCTGGTGCGCCGACTGCTCGCCCGGCTCGGTGCGTGTGTTCGAGGAGATCCTGGGACCCATAACTGCGAGTCGCCCGCCGAAGGCCTAGCGGCCTTGCGGCCCGAGAGGCAGAGCTCCGCGAGCGCCGACAGGGTCCTTGCCACCCGAAGGAGCGGGTTCGCCGTCGCTGGCATCGGACCCCGGCAGCCGCGAGCCGAGGATCCATACGAGCTGCGCCGTCGTCTCTGCGCCCACCTTGGACCGGGCGTTCGCCAGGTGGTGCTTCACCGCGGCGTGCGACAGGCCGAGGCGGTGGGCGGCGGCCTTCTCCGACCCGGGTGGGGGAGCCGGGAGTCGGTGTGGATCAGACCAGCGCGCCGTCATGTCCCCAAGGGTGCAGGTCGTGGGCCGCGGAATCTATTCGATCGATTGGACCATGTCGTCGGGCGGCGCATGACGAGCCACAGCCGAGGTCCCGGGGCGGATCGATCCTCGCTGGCGCGGGACCAGCCACGCGGGTAAGCCGCTAGGTCCTCATCTCCGGGTACCGTTCGCCCCGGGACTTCCGGGCCCTTGCTGACCTGGTTAGAGTGGCGGTTGATCGGGAGGTCAACGCATGTGTACTGAGGATCTGTCATGAAGTTCGTCTGGGCCGCGGCCTACATCGGCCTGTTCCTTGTCGCGGACGTCGTAGGCTCGCTCATCGCTGCCGTGTTGGCAGTCGGCAACCGGCTCGTTAGCTTCGCCCACCCGGCTCCGTTTCGTACGTACAGCGACCTCTACGGCGCGGTCTCTACGGCGCAACTCATCAACGGCGTCATTGCCCTCGCCTTCGCCATCGTCGTGGTCACGGCGCTCTGGTCCATCCGGAACCCGGGCGGCCTCGGCCGCAAGCGCGATGCGTTCGTGGCTCAGGCCAAGGCACCCCGAGGACGGCATCTGGTGATCTACTGGATCGTCGCCGTCTTCACGGGTGTGCTGTACCCGCTGGCGATCTACTCGACGTGGCGGTACATCGATGCCCGTCGGACTCATTCGACGGGCAGGTCCGCCGAGCGCCTTTCCTCCCGGCTTGCGGACCTCGACGCGGCCCGCGAGGCAGGGTTGATTACGCCGGAGGAGCACGCGACCAAACGCGCCGCAGCGATCGAGGCCTTCTAGGGGCTATTCGTCGACCTCAGCGACGGGCCCTGGCTCCGGCAGACGCGGACCGAGGATCCACACGAGCTGAGCCGTGGTCGTCGCACCCACCTTCGAGCGCGCCTTTGCTAAGTGGTGCTTGACGGTCGAGTGCGCCAGGCCCAGGCGGTGGGCGGCCGCCTTCTCCGAGCCGGCCGCGAGGACAGCTGCGACCACGACGACCTCTCGGTCCGTGGCGCGTGCGATGAGGCGGCGGCCTTTCACGCCAATCGCCTCGCTGCGGCCAACCACTCATCCCGGCCCTCGATCGGGATCTCGTAGGTTGCTAACGCGCGCCCGACACCTGCCGGGGGCGCCACCTTCCGCTCAGAGGCGCAACCGGGTCAGGCGCCGGGCGCCCGATAGGTCACGCGGCGCTTCGAGATCTCGTCCACGTCGGCGGCCGAGAGCAGCTGCGCCGTCGCGATCCTCACGGCACCACTTGCCGCGACGGTCAGGCTGAGCGCGGCCGCGGCCTTGTTGTCGGGCAGCTCCACCGTGATGAAGAAGTCCTCGGCTCCCATCGCCCAATAGCAGGACTCGACCGTGCCACCCACGCTGGCCGCGAGCGCCTCGATCGCGGTGAGGCGGCCCGAACCACCGTCCTTCAGCACGCCCGCAGCGCCCGCAGCCGTATACGACCCATGGAACATGAACTTGGCCATGTCGTCTCCTTGTGGCCGGCGCCGGGACGGGAGAAGTCGCCCGATTCGTCGGTCAATGCGCCAAGTCTGAACCAGCTTCCGCGATCCCGCCAGCCTGAGCCTCGGCCGGCCAGTCCCGGCGGGCGGCCCGTCAACCGGCGAGCCCTCGAACCCCTTGTGCACGGTCCGGAGCGAGCGCGTGGTCCATGGGTACTGATCCCCCTGGAACCGAAGTACGGCTTCCCTCAACCCCTGCGGACCCCTACGTTCATGTCACCAACGAGCCGGACCGCACCCGGTCCCACCGGACGCAACCCGAGCGGCCAGCATCAGAGTGATCGAAAGGCGACCATGGCAATGGCCTCGATGGCAGTCAACGAACTTGGACCCATGCTCACCGCCACGGAAGTCGCGGAGATGCTCCATCTCCACGTCAACACGGTGAAGCGACTGGGCGATCGCGGCGAGCTCCCGTTCTACCGGGTCTGCAAGCGCGGCGATCGTCGTTTCCGGCTCCAGGACGTCCTGCGTTTCCTGCACCAGAATCGATAGCCGCCGGACGGCGGGCAGTGGCCCAGGAAAGGACTACGCGAACGGTGGTCAGACCGTCCGCAGCGCCTCGCCGAAGATCTCAAGACCCTCGGCGATTTCGGCGCGTGTGGCGTCGATAGGCGGGATCCAGCGGACCACCTGATGCTCGGCACCGCAGGACAGCACCAGCAGGCCCAGATCCGCGGCCTTGGCCACAAGGCGATCGACGAGGGCTCCGTCCGGGACCCTGGTGACGCGGTCAGCGACGAATTCGACGCCGATCATCAGCCCCGGCCCCCTGACATCGCCGATGCGCTCGTCCTCGGCCTTGAGCCGATTGAGCCCGGCAGTCAACTCAGCCCCTCGAGCGGCGGCATTGGCCACGAGTCCCTCGGCCTCGATGGTCTCGAGCACGGCGAGCGCCGCAGCGCAGGCCACGGGATTCCCGCCGTATGTTGATCCGTGGGCGCCTCGCCCCCACTGCTCCTGGAGAGCACGGGACGTCGCGATCGCTGACAGCGGCAGGCCGTTCGCGATCGCCTTGGCAATGCACACGACATCCGGAACGATCCCGGCGTGTTCGAAGGCCCACATGCGCCCCGTCCGCCCATAGCCCGTCTGGACCTCGTCGGCGACGAGCAGGATTCCGTGCTCATCGCAGATCTCGCGCAGTCCGCGCAGGAAGGCGGCCGGGCCGGGAAGGTAGCCGCCTTCGCCGAGGACCGGCTCGATGAAAATCGCGGCGACGCTCGAAGCAGGAGCAATGCTCGTGAGCATCAATCGGAGATGACCCAGCGCGACCTCGGAGGCTCGATCCTCGTCACCGTCGAAATCGCGCCAGACCTGCGGGAACGGAGCGAAGTAGATGGACGGCACCATCGGGTCATAGCCCCGCCGGTAGTTCGGCGATGAGCTGGTCATCGAAGTCGCCCCGTAGGTTCGCCCGTGGAATGCGCCCGCAAAGGCGATGATCGCCGGCCGCCCCGACACCCGACGGGCCAGCTTCATGGCCCCGTCAATCGCCTCCGACCCGGAATTGAGCAGGAAGATGGAGTCGATCGAGTCCGGCAACGTTGCCGCGAGTCGGTCGACCAGCCGAACCACCGGTTCGGAATACCCGATCGCCCCAGTCGGCCCGATCAGCCTGTCCACCTGGGCATGGATCGCGGCTGTGACCGCTGGATGGGCGTGGCCAAGGGCCGTGACGGCAATGCCGTTCGCGAAGTCGAGATAGGCCTTGCCTGCCGTGTCATACAGCCGGTGACCGATCCCGTGGCTCCACGAGCGCTCGAAGTATCGCCCGATGACCGGGGTCAGATGGCCGTCGGCGAGCACGGCAAGATCGAGGGAGTCGGGTGTGTCATTCATGGGTGGTGAGTATAGGCGGCAACCTCGGACGCTCGCGGTGGCATCATTCGAGGGCGCTCGTCCTTCCGCCGACCGAGGTACCCGTGGCCATCGACTTCCGCCTGACCGACGAGAACAAGCTCGTCCAGCAGACTGTCCGCGACTTTGCCGAGAACGAGATCCTGCCCCACATCCGTGAGTGGGACGAAAAGGGCGAAGTGCACCGCGAGGTGTTCGCGCGGATGGGCGAGCTCGGGCTGCTCGGCGCGCCGATCCATGAGGCGTGGGGCGGTTCCGGGATGGACTACCTCAGTTTCGCGATCATCTGCGAGGAACTCGAGCGGGCGGATACGGCATTCCGTGTCGTCCAGAGCGTGCACGTCGGGTTGAACTCGCTGACGCTGATGCAGTGGGCGACCGAAGAGCAGCGCCAGCGCTGGCTCGTGCCCCAGGCGCGCGGCGAAAAGCTCGCGACCTTCGGCCTCACCGAGCCCGGCGTCGGCACGGATGCCGCGAACCTGGCCACGACGGCGCGCAAAGACGGCGACTCATACGTCCTGAACGGCGAGAAGATCTGGATCAGCCTGGCCGATGTCGCGGACCACTTCCTGGTCTTCGCCTCGGTGGATCGCGCAAAGCGGCACAAGGGTGTTACCGCATTCCTGCTGGAGCGAGGGATGGCCGGCCTGACGACCGGAACACTCCACGGCAAGCTCGGGATCCGGGCCGGGAACACGGGCCTCATCAATATGGAGAACGTGCGCGTCCCGGCCGAGCACCGGATCGGCGAGGAGGGCGAGGGCTTCACGATCGCGATGTCGGCCATTGACCAGGGCCGGTTCACGGTCGCAGCCGGCAACGTCGGTCTCGCCCAGGCCTGCCTCGACGCCTCGCTCCGCTACGCCCACGAGCGCCAGACGTTCGGCGAAGAGATCGGGCGACATCAGCTCGTGAAGCAGATGCTCGCCAAGATGCTCGCCGGCATCGAGGCGGGCCGGCTCCTGGTGTGGCGCGCCGCGTTTCTCAAGAACCACGGCGTCCGGAATACTCGCGAGACGTCGCTGGCAAAGTGGTTCGCCACGGACCATGCCGTCGCGAGTGCCCTTGATGCCATCCAGATCCACGGCGCGAACGGCTACTCGAACGAATTTCCGGTCGAGCGGTACCTGCGGAATTCGAAGGCCGCGGTGATCTACGAGGGCACGAGCCAGCTCCATACCCTGATCCAGGCCGACTACGCGTTGGGCTACCGGGAGGATCGGCCGATCCGGTGCGAGCCGCTCCCCGCCGAGAGGTTCGAGCCGCTCCCCGCGTCGGTCGCCGCGGGCGCCGGTCGGGCCTGATCTCCAGGATCCCGGTGACGAGCGTGGAGACCGAGGCCGGCCGATTCACCTCGGGCGAGGTTCGCACGCTTGCCGCGCTCGCCGAGACGTTCGTTCCGGGTGTTGACGGAGCGCGTATCGCCGACCTGGCGGCGCAGGCATTGGTCCGAGCCGCGGACCCGGAGCAGGTCACGCAGCTCAGACTCGTGCTCCGAGTCCTGGAGCAGCCCGTCGTGAACCTCCTCACCGCCGGACGGGCGTCGGGTCTCACGGCGATGACGATCCCGGACCGGGAACGCCTGCTCCTCCGCTGGGCGCACTCGCCGCTGGCCCTGAAACGGTCGGGATTCCAGGCACTTCGCAAGCTGCTGTCATTCCTGGCGTACGCCGCGCGCGATGCCGACGGACGGAACGCCCTGTTGGACCGGATCGGCTACGCCACGGACGACCCGCCGGTCGCGTCCGAACCAACCTCCGTGCGACCGACGACGATCGATCGCGAGCCCGGCTCCGACCCGATCCTCCTGGACGCGGACGTCATCGTGGTCGGATCCGGTGCTGGCGGCGGCGTGATGGCGGCCGAGCTGGCCGCTGCAGGCCGGTCCGTGCTGGTGCTCGAGGCGGGCCCATGGGTCAGCGAAGCGACCATGCCGCGCACGGAGCTGGATGCGTTCTCCCGGCTCTATCTCAACCACGGGCTGCTGTCGACCTGGGATGGTTCGGTGAGCTTGCTCGCCGGTTCGGGTGTCGGCGGCGGGACGCTCATCAACTGGATGACCTGCATCGATATCCCGGATCCGGTGCGGACGGAGTGGGCGCGGGATCACGGCCTCGACGGACTCGACGGGCCGGAATGGGACGCTGACCGAACGAGGATCGAACTCGAGATCGGCGTGACCGAGGCGCCGTACGTGCCACCCAAGGACGCGGCCATTCTCCGGGGCGCGTCGGTGCTCGGCTGGGAGGCCGGGAGGATCCGGCGCAACGCGCGGGACTGCACGGACTGCGGCTCCTGCCCGTTCGGGTGCCCACGCGGCGCGAAGCTCGGCGGCGTGCGGGCCCACCTGGAGCAGGCGACCCGGGACGGAGCACGGGTCGTGGACCGCGTCCGCGTCACGCGACTGATCGTCGAAGGCGGGCGCGTGGTCGGCGTGGAGGGGAACGTCCTCATCGAGGATCCCGCCACGGGCATGCCGATCCTCGCGAAGCCGGGTGATCCGAGCTCGGCCAGGGCGCGGCGGCTCGTGGCCCGCGCACCGCAGGTGGTCCTGGCCGCCGGTGCACTCCGGAGTCCGGCCATCCTCCAGGCCCCCGGCACCCATCACCGCGCCGTTGGACGTCACCTGCGGATCCACCCGGTTCCCGTCGTCGCCGGGCGTATGTCCGAACCGGTCGAGATGTGGCGGGGCACCATGCAGGCGGTTCGTTCGGTCCAGTTCCTGAACGCTGAGGATGGCCGCCAGGGCTATGTCGTCGAATCAGCCCCGGGTCACCCCGGGCTGCTCGCGCTAGCCGTGCCCTGGGATGGCGCCAACGAGCACGCGGGTTGGCTCATGCGCAGCCGGTACCTGGCGCCGCTTGTGGCCGTGACGCGGGATGGAGGCGAGGGCCGGACGACGCTCACCCGGGCCGGTCGGGTCCGGATCGACTACCAGCTCGATCGCTCCGGGGTCCGGACCCTGCGCCATGCCGCCGTGTCGATGGCTCGCCTGATCCGGGCAGCCGGGGCCGTGGAGATCCTCGCTGCCGCGACCCCGATCCTGCGGCACGTGGTCGAAGAGTCGGGTGGCACCGACGAAGCCGCCCGGTTCGAGGCCTTCATCGCCCGCGTGGCTGCGATGGACTTCGGCGCGAACCGCGGCACCGTCTTCTCGGCGCATCAGATGGGCACGATCCGGATGGGGGCCGATTCGCGTGATCACGCCGCGGATCCGCGGGGCCGCGTGCTCGGGGCGGACGGTCGGGTGATCGCCGGCCTCTACGTCAGCGACACGTCGACGTTTCCGACCGCCGTCGGGGTGAACCCGATGCTCGCGGTCATGTCGATGGCCCGCCGGGTCAGTCGGACCGTGCTGGCCGAGGGTCGGGCTCCAGGCTGATCGGCCCGACCTCTGGCGGACCGGACGCGACCGCCACCTCGGGATCGACGGCCGCCGACGATCGCAGCGCGCGCGCCGATCGACCCCGAGCGGTCACGATCATGGCCACCGCCACGACGATGATCGTGGAGGCGAGGATCGTCCTCGGCGTGATCGGCTCGTGCAGGAAGGCCGCGCCAAGCCCGAAGGCCACGACCGGATTCACATAGGCGTACGTTCCGATCAACGACAGGGGAGCATTCCGGAGCAGCCAGGCATAGGCATTGAATGCGAGCAGACTGCCGATGAAGATCAGGTAGGCCATCGCCCAGAGCGACGAGGCGGTGATGGCCTCGGGATGGAATCGGCCCAGCTCGCCGGTCACCACCCCTTCCAGGCAGAGCGCCACCGAGCCCGCCAGCATCTGCACGGCCGTCGAGGTGAGTGGCCGCTGCGGCAGATCTGCCCTCCGAGCCGAGAACAGCGATCCGTGGGCCCAGCCGATCGGGCTCAGCAGGAGGGCGGTGATCCCCAGGAGTTCGAACGCAACGCCACGCTCGGGCCACACCAGGAGGGTCACGCCCGCAAGGCCCAGGGCAATCCCGGCGAGGACAATCCGAGGCAGGCGATCGCGAAAGTAGATCCAGCCCAGCACCGCCAGCCAGACCGGCATGAGGGCGATCAGGAGCGCGGCGACCCCGGACGCGACGGTCAACTGCCCGAACGCAACGAAGCCGTTGCCGATGCCCAGCAGGAGCGCGCCGACGATCGAGGCATCCCGAACCTGGCGACGCGTCGGCCGGACGCGAATGAGATCGCCGCGAAGGATCTCGAGAACCAGAAGCAACGAGCCCGCAATCGCGAATCGGATCGCGAGCATCAGGAATGGGGGAATGCTCTCGATGGCGATCGCGATCCCGAGGTACGTCGAGCCCCAGACCACGTAGAGCGTGGCCATGGCCGCCCAGAGTGCGAGGCCGCCGGATCGTTTTGGCATAGTCAACTGGTCCAAGATAGCGGAGTGTAGCGCCGCGCCGCCCCGGACGCCAGCCACCAATTCCAGGCGCGGCCCGCCCGCCCCGGTCAGGCTGCGAGCGCAGCCCCTGAGCCCGGGCGGCAGGATCGGCAGGCGCGGAAGCCGTCCTGGAGGGCCGCGCCGAGGGATCGGAACGGGCGCCGATGCCGGACCGTGATCCGCCGCACGTGGTGGCAGGTCGGGAGGCACACCACGTGGGTCGTGGCCGAGCCAACGTAGCGAAGCCCGGCCTTGGCGGCGGCCTCCATTTCGATCAGGTCGATGCCCTCGGCCCTGAGGACCGTCCGCTTCGCCTCGGGTCCACCCAGCGAGTATTGGCCAATCGATCCGTCGCTCCGGACCACGCGATGACAGGGCACGACGAGCGGTACGGGGTTGTGCGAGAGCGCCGTTCCCACGGCTCGGACCGCCTTTGGGTGGCCGATCTCGGCCGCGATCCACCCATACGGACGCACTTCGCCTCGCGGGATCTCGAGGGCTTTGCGCCAGACCGCGACCTCGAATTCCGTGTGCCCGCGCAGGTCCAGGGGGATCCGGACCCGTCGATCACCCGCTATTCGTGACTCGACGGCCAGGGCAAGGTGCCCCGGAACCCGGTCGACCCGGATGAGGGGCCTCCCGATCTGCGCTGCGAAACGCTCGGCGAGGAGATCCGGATCGTCGGCACGATCGATCCACGAAACGCCGCGCCCGTTCCACGCGACCCCGATCGGCCCGAGTGGCGACGGCAACTCGGCCCATGCATCGGCGAGCCCGACCCTCGTGAGGACGGCGTGGGCCAGCCGGGCGGGAGCAGGTGAGGCGAGCTCGGACAGGGCCCTGGCCAGGATGTCGGGCTGGTTCATCGGTGTCCCGGTGGGCGTGGGCGTCATGCGGTCTTCTCCCCGGCCTGGTCGGCCTGGTCGGCCTGACGATCGAACTGTGGTGCGAGATGGTTTCGAAGCATGGCCAGCCCGCGGTGGACCTGGGCCTTGACGGTCCCCTCGGGCCGGCCGAGGGCTGTCGCCGTCTCGGCGACGGAGAGCCCGTCAACGTGGCGGAGGACGATCGACTCACGCATCGGACCCGGTAACGTCCGCAGTGCGGCGGCCAGCTCACCGCGCTGTTCGCGGCGCTCGGCGATTGCCGATGGCGAGCGGTGCCCGGGCACCGATGGCTCCCGGCCGACGTCGACGAGCGGTTCCAGGCGAACCGGCGGGTTCCGGTCGGCAATCCGGCGCCGGCGATTCCGCGCGAGGTTGATCGTGATCGTCGCGAGCCAGGGCCGAAGGCGCAGCGCACGAATTCGCGTCGCGTCATAGCCGGTCAAGGCCTCGTAGGCACGCACGAGGGCGTCCTGCGCGACTTCCTCCGCGTCGCCCGGCGCACCGAGATACCGATCCGCGATCGTGTAGAGGCGAGCGGCGTGGGCGTCCACGAGGGCCGGAAACGCGAGGTCCAGGTTGGTTGCGAGCCGAGCTGCGAGGGCGGTATCGGTGTCCATCGATCTCCAGAACACGGTCCCGGCCGGATGGGTTGCAGTGTGTCCGACCGGCCGCCCGGATGCCAGGTCAGGCGGCCGCCAGATCTCCGGCTGCCAGGACCTCGATCTCGCCGGTTGGCTGGACCAGGAAGATCCAGATGTCCCAGGCGACGTGGCTCACGATGAGGACGCCGAGTGGGGCGCCGGCGGCGTAGAGGGCGCACCAATGCGCGCCGGCAACCGCGGCCGCGCCCATGAGCGTGAAGTTACCCGATGTGACATGGACGCCGCCGTACGCGCCGGCGGCCAGGCCAGCACCTTTCCAACGGCCGAATCGACGCATCAGCGCGGCCTGGACGAGCCCGCGCCAGAACAGCTCTTCCGCGGGGCCGATCACCCCAGCGAGCCTCGTCGCGATCTCGCCCCGCGGTCGCAGGCTTCGGAGGCCGTAGATCTCGCGGATCTGGGCGTCGCCACTCGGGACGAACCTCCGCGCGAATCGATCGCCGACCTGGAAGGTCACGTACAGGATGCCCGCGGAGGCGAGACCGACCGGAATGTGCCAGAGCCGGATCCGCGCGCCGCGCGCCGTCCGGGAAGTCGTCAGGGCGAGGAGCCCGAGCGAGACCCCGGTCAGGGTCATCCGGTCCCAGAAGCGCTGTCGGGGCCCGCGGAACGTTGCCGTGAAGGCCGTTGCCGCCGCGGCCAGTCCCAACGCCAGGGCCAGCGAGCCCGGCCCGCGGTCGTCATCCCAGGGATCAGCCACGCGCGAGGCCCGAGAGCAGCACGCCCAGGACCAGTAGTCCTCCGAACGCCATGTGCAGGCGGGCGGTCTGAAGGTCGATCATCGCGATCGCTCGTGCCTGCCCGGTGGCTCCGAGCTCGGCCGATCGCATGACCTTTGCCAGGAACGGGAGCGACAGGATCGCGACGAGCGTCGCCGGTGGGAGCCAGCCGGCCGCCACCGACAACCCGAGCGTCATATAGGCGCCGAGGACCAGGGCGACGTAGCTGTAGTGGGCCCACTCCTTGCCCAGCCGTGCCGAGAGCGTGACGATTCCGGCTCGCGTGTCCTCGCTGATATCGCGCCACTCATTGCCATGCAGGATGGCTGCGACGAGCATCCCGACCGGCACGGACAGGATGGCGGCGCTAAGGCTCCACGATCCGGTGATGGCGAAGTAGCTCCCAACCACCATCAGCGGGCCCATCAGCACGAACACCAGCGGGACACCGAGCGCGCGGTACTTGTACTGAAGGGGCGGGGCGGTATAGCCCCACCCGCCGACCAGGCCGACGATCCCGAGTACGGCGATCGCGGGGCCTCGGAGCCAGATCAGGTAACCACCCACAACCACCGCCAGGACGAATGCCCCGATCGCGACCCCGAACGCGGCGCGCTCAGAGATTCGACCCTTGACGATGGCATGGCTGGCGCGCGGCGAGACGATCGTGTCCACGCCCTGCCGGACGTCGTAGATCTCATTGATGATGTTGGTTCCGGAATGGAGCAAGACCCCGCCGATGAGTGCCGCCAGGAACGGAAGCCACTGGAACCGCCCATCAACGGAAGCCAGAGCCGCGCCGGCGGCAACGGGAATCACCGACGCCGTGTAGGCGAACGGGCGGAGGATTTCCCAGGTGGCCGCGATCCGTCGACGGGCGGCCTCGACGGGTCCGAGCCGCCGATCGTCGGCGAGCCCCTGGCCATGGCGGAGCACCGCGGGTGGCACGTGACCGGGATCAGATGCATGCCCGTTTACCCTCGCGGCGACGTCACCGCCGCCCGGTGCCGGGGTGCTTGCGCCACCGGTGGCCAGGACCGAAGCCGGCATCCCGGCGAACAGCGTGGCGGCGGCGAGCAGCTCCTGAATCTGGCGTTCTTCCTGGAGTACCGGCTGGAGGAGCGGCAGGTCCAGACCCGTGCCAACCTGGAACGCCATCGCCTTCGCGGCGACATCCTCTCGCGTGCCGCACAACATAAACGCGTCCAGCAGGTCGTCCGGGATCAGATTGCCGGCAGTCGTGAAGTCCTCGGCTCGCCACGCGGCCGAAATCGAGTCACGCAACGCGGGCTCAAATCCCGCCCGGCCGAGCGAGATGTCCGAGAGGACCGACATCATGTAGATCACGAACGGCTCACGCTTCGCCCGGTTCAGGGCCTCGCGCCTGGTCTTGTCGACGAGCGACAGGAGATAGCCCGATGACTCGACCGAGCCGGGGTCTCGTCCGGCCTCGGATGCCGCGGTCCGAAGGCGCTCGAGGATGCCGCGCAGCGACGGGATCGATTCGGCAGGTCGCGCCAGATAGCCGTCCGCCTTCTGGCCGGCCAGGGCAACGAATTCCTTCCGATACGCGGCGATCACGAGTGGGATCCGGTGGGTCGGCGCGAACATCGGCTGGATAGGAGGGAGCCCGGGGGTTGCTGACGGCAGGCGCTCGCCCGCCCAGAGGGCGCGCATCTTGTCCATCGCCTCGGACACGCCGGCAATCGCCGTATCCGGAGCGTACGGGATGCCCATCTGCTTGAGTCGCAGGGGAAGGCCCGTTCCGAGGCCCATCACGATCCGTCCGGGGAGGATTTCGTCCAGCGCCGACCCGGTCATGGCGAGGACGACAGGATGGCGGGTGTTCGGATTGACGGCCCCGAGGGCGACCCGGAAGGAACTCCCGTCGCGGTCCCGGGCCAGGCCGTCCGCGACGACGGTCGCGAACGTGACGGCGTCCCGTTCAAAGTAGGAGTCGTGAATCCAGATCGATTCGAGGCCGGCGTCTCGGGCCTGGCGCGCCCAGTCGAGAACTTGCTCTGGTTCACCTCGGGCTGCCAGCCCGAGGCCGATTCGGCGGGCGAGTACAGGCATCGTGCGCTCCGATAAGGTCCCGGGCGCCCCAACGATCCGGGGTCCCCACATGCTACCACGGCGTAGCCGGTTATTGGGCCGCGTCGGCGTGCGACAATCCACGCACGATGTATCTCGACGAGCAGCACGACGACGTGATCGCCGCCCTCGGCGGGTTCTACCGGACATGGATCGCCTACCTGGGAATCGAGCTCAGGTTCTTCCATGTCCTCCGTGCGGCTGGCGCCGCCGGATTGACCACCGACGAACTCGCGACTCGAACCGGGACGCACCCGAAGGCGGTCACCACCTGGGCGTGGGCAGCCGATGCGCATGGGCTGCTGACGTCGACGGATCGACTGCGCGTCGACGATGCACTGGCGGCCGTCCTCACCGATGAGCAGCGCACAGCGTATCTCGGCGGTCAGGTCGTCCATGCAGTGGTCTCGACGCTCGACTGGGACGGGATGCTGGACTTCTTCCGGACTGGCGTACCCATCCGGAGTCGGCCCGATCGGTATCGGGCGGCCATCGAACGAGTGACCCGCCAGGACGTCGCGGTCTTCTTTGCGGAGGCCCTGGCCGCGCTGCCAGACCTCGTTGCCGGGTTGTCCCGTGGCGGGCGGGTGCTCGACGTGCATTGCGGCGGTGGCCGCTGGCTCGTCGCGATGGCCCAGCGATTCCCGAACCTCAGCCTGATCGGCATCGAGGACGAGCCCGACTCCAGGGCTCGGGCCGGCCGGCTGATCGAGGATGCCGGCCTGGCCGAGCGAATCCACATCGACTCGGTGTCGATCCACGACATCGCCGGGCCCTTCGATACGATCTACTTCCAGTACGCCCTGCATACGCTCGCGGATCCAGCGGCATCGCTTCGCGGTGCATGGGCGGCGGTCGCGCCGGATGGCTGGCTGCTCGTCCTCGATTGGCTCCTGCCGACCGACGACACTGAGCTTCACTCGATTCACGGTGAATTGATCGCCGGGGTCCACCTCGATGAGGTCTTCTCTGGCGCCGGCCTGTACGACATCAACGGCTATCTGGGCTGGTTCAGGGCCGCTGAAACGCCCGACCCGACGGTCATCGAACTCCCATCGGGAGCCACCCTCCTCGCGCTGCATCGCCCACCGACAGCCTGACCGCAGTCGCGTGCTGCCCCCGCTCGTCATCGATCCAGCTCTCGGCCAGCGGCTCCTGATCCACGAGGCGCAGGTGCATGCCCGGGGCGGCCGGGAGCTGCGCGATCTCGGTGACGGATGGCTCCTCCACGACCCGGCCGACCCGGAACCCTTCTGGAATCGGCTCGTCGCGCCACGCTGGCCGTCCGACGCGGGCCGGTTCCAGGCGCGGATCGATAACCTCGTGACGCTGTTCGCGACGCTCGGCCGATTGCCGCACATCCGGACGATGCCGCTAGGAGGAGAGCCCGCAGACCTCGAGACGAGGCTGATCCGGGCAGGCTTCCGGATCGTCGGGCGGGACCGCGCGATGGCCCTGGGTGACACCGGCCCGGCCATCGCCGTCGCGCGGACAATCGGCCAGCGAGCCAACCTGCGCGTCGAGCTGGTCGGTACCGGTTCGGCATCGTCGGCCATGGACGTCGCTCGCGTACTCGTGGAGGCGTTCGATGTCGAGACCGACCGTGTCCCGGCGCTTGCCGCCGAAACGCTCGCGGCCTCGCGCCGTGACGGCGGGGCTGTCCTGCTCCTGCTCGAGGACGACCGACCCGTTGCGGCGGCCCGACGCGTCACCTGGGCGGGGGCGAGCTACCTGTCCTCGATCGGTACGATCCCGGCAGCTCGCGCGCGTGGATATGCCACCCTCCTGACGGCCATCGCGATCACCGGGGCACTTGCTCAGGGCGTCGGACTCATCCACCTCCTGGCGGAGGCGGGAATCGTCAGGACCGAGCGCCTCTACCGACGGTTGGGTTTCGAGCCAGTCGGTGAGCCGATCGCGGATCTGCTCCTTCGCTGACCCCGCCCGTCGGCGGATCGGCTCGTCAGGGCCACGGATCGGGTCGTCCGCGCCACGGATCGGCTCGTCAGGGCCGCCCGACCGAGCCGCGTCGGCGATACCATCCGGACATGACCGATACCCCGGGCACGACCCTCCGACCGGCCACCCCCGCCGACGCCACACGGATCGCCGCGCTGTTCACGGACGAGGGCTACCCGGTGACGCCATCGGTCATCTCTGCGCGACTTGGGCGCTTCGCTGACGACGGTTCCAGGGTGATCGTCGCCGACGACGAGGGCACCGTCATCGGGTTCATCGCCTATCACGTCATCCCGCGGTTCGAGCACGACGACGAGGCCATCCGGATCCTTGCGCTCGTGGTCGACGCGGGGGCCCGGGCTCGCGGCGTTGGGCGGCGGCTGATCGTCGAGGTCGAGCGCGTGGCAACCGAGCGGAGGGCCGCGTTCGTCGAAGTCACGGCCGGCCACCACCGGCCCGATGCCCGGCGGCTGTACGAATCCCTCGGCTATGACGCTGCCCTGACGGCCTACCTGCGCAAGCGGCGCTGACGGATCGCCGCCGGGAACGAACCATTGGTTGCGACGGCGATCCGGGATTCGCCCGGGGCGGGCATCGGCTGACCGGCGCGCGCGACCGGAACCTGGTCGCTCGATCCGCCTACCAGCGCTCGCGATGCACGATCTCGTCGAGCGGCCGCCGACCGCCGGGCCGAAGCGGCCGGCTGAGATCCGTGGGGTCGGCCGGGTAGCCGAACGAGAGCAGGTAATCGCAGGCCAGCCCGTCCGGCAGCATGAGCAGTTCGGCGGCCAGTGCGTGGTCGTAGACGGTGGCGGGGCAGCTCCCGATACCCCGGGCCCACGCGACGAGAATCATGTTCTGGGAGGCGAGCCCGAGGTCCCAGAGGACCGACAGCGCCGCTCCCGGCGCGCGCGGATCCGGCGTGACCAACGCGATCGCGGCGGCCGCTCCAGCGAGGTGGCCGGCGAACGGACCGACCGCGCTCAGAGCTCGAAGTCGATCGGGCTCGGTGATGACGATGAAGTCCCATCGCTGCTGGTTCTTCGAGCTGCTCGCTCGTCGCCCCGCGGCGAGGATCGCCTCGAGGTCGGCGGTCTGGAGGGGCCGATCGGCAAAGGCACGGACGACGCGCAGGCCCGCAATGGCGGCCGCGACCTCCCCGGTCACGGGACACTTCTCGCGGCCACAACCGGATCCGCGTCGTCTCCCCGCTCGTTCGAGGGCGGTTCGGCTGGATGCGGCGGGCTCGGTTCGACTGGCGCAAGCGCCGAGAACCCGTGACCGGGCTCCACCGGACGCCGGGCGTCGATGGCTTCGGCGATGCTGGCCGCCTCGTCCGGAGTCAGCGGCCCGCCAAGAGCCGATGCGATGAATCGCCCGATCGCCGCGCGGTACGCGGGAAACTCGTATAGCCAGCTGTGCATGCCTCCCGGGATCGCGAGTGACTCGATCGGCGCCGCGTCCGTGACGGATGCTCGCGCCGCGCGTCCCGCCGCCACGATGCGTTCGAGATGGTGGAACGGCACGACCTGATCGTCGGTGCCATGGATCGCGAGCACCGGGCCCGCATACCGTGCGATGGCGGCGGATGCCGAGATCTCGCGTGGCCTTCGCCCACGCGGGCGGAGATAGACGCGCGTGGTCAGCCACGCGAGCGGAACCGCGATCGGGTCCGGGAGCCGGATGTGTGCAAGGCGGAACGTCTCGCGTGTCATCCGGTAGGGATCAGCGGGCGTCGCGGTGAGGATGGCAGCGGCTACCCGGGGTTCGGCTGCCGCGGCCAGTGCCGCTCCAACGGAACCCATGGAGTGACCGAGCACCACGACGGCGGTCACCGCAGGATCCGCGAGGGCCGCCTCGACTCCGGCCAGGGCGTCAGCCCCGAATTCGCCCGCGCTGACCGGGAGCACCTCGGCCGGATTGGCGCCGTGCCCGCGTACATCGAGGGTGAGGACGTGATACCCGATCGCATGCAGGAACCGGGCGTTCGGGAGCGTGCGGTGACGAGCCGATTCCCAGCCGTGGACGAGCACGACAGCCGGTGCACGCACGCCACCCGGGGCGGGTATCCACCAGGCTGGCAGGTCGAGCCCATCGGCCGTCCGGACGCGACGATCCTCGAATGCCATTCCGAAGGCCGATGGATCCGACGTCGGCGGCTGCGGGCGGGGATGCCCGGCCCGTCGGCGGTACACGTGGGCAAACCGCAATGCCGCCGCCATGGGAGCCGCCACCGCGGCCGTTGCCAGGCCCGCCAGCCGGAGCTTCGTCTTCGAGGTCACGTCTAAAGGGGACGCCACCGACCGGTGCCTGTCAAGCGCGCCCGCCCGATACACTCGAAGGATGGCAAAACGAGATCCGTACGTCGTGCTCGGAGTCGAGCCCGACGCGTCACAGGCGACCATCAAGGCCGCATGGCGCAGGCTGGCGCGAGTCCACCACCCCGACGTCGCAGGATCGGATCAGGCGGCCGCTCGCGTGGCGACACGGCGCATGGCCGAGATCAATCGGGCCTACGAGGACCTCCAGGCCGGGCGGCCGGGAGGAGACAACGGAGCCGCCGGATCAGGTGCGGAATCGCGCCGAGCTGGTCGGCCGCCCGAACGCCCGACCCGTCCCGTAACGGGCCGGCTCGATACGTCCGGGACATTCCGGCCTCGAGACGAGCGCTCCGGGCCACCGGGATCACCGCCGGGCCAGGAGCCGTACCGAGGCGAGCGGCTTGATCGCGAGCCGCCCAGAGCGTCTCAACCGAATGGGCCGCTGGCTCGGGGTCGGGATCCCCGGTACCGGCCGGCGCCCCTGCCGGCACTCGATCTCGCCAGGGCACACCCAATCGACTTCGGCAAGTTCCACGGTCATACGCTCGGAGAGATTGCGGGCTTCGAGCCGAGCTACATCGACTGGCTGGCGCGCACGATCTCGCATGATCCGGAGCTTGTCGCGTCGGCCCGCGCCCTCCGGGCCGACCTCGATCTCCGCGGGATCATCCGTCGCCAGCGACCCGTTCCGTCGCGCTGAACGTGGACGATCGCCTCACGCACGGCGCGGGAGGCGATCGATGGGCGGCGCGAGGTGGCGACGCAACGCGGTCGCAATGATTCCCGCCGGAGTGAGCGAGACCCTGAGCTCGAGGCCGAATGCCAGCCTTGGTTACTCGGCTCGTGATCTTCGATCGGGATCGGTCGGTCTCGACCCTTCGGTCCAGCCTGGCGTTCGATCGATGATCCGTGGCCGACGCCTCGAGAGTGCCCGTGGTCGTCGCGCTTCGGCGTGCCAGGACCGTACGTCTCAGGGTGCGGAGGTCGCAATGGCTACCTCGTCCCGGGCCGGGCTGCACGAAGGTCGATGGCGCGGGCGCACCAGTTCCGGGACCTCTGTACCGGTGTCAAGTGGCGCCCCCGGCGGTTCTCGCGAAGGGAAGCTAGGCTGGTTCCGTGCTTCCCAGGATCTTCGTCAGGCGCACACAGCGTGCGTCGACTGCCATCGCGTTCGCGCTCCTCGGTGCCCTACTCGCGGGGTGTGCGGGCGATTCGATCGGGACCTTCGATCCGACGTCGACATGCGGCGTCGATGGCCGCGTCGCGGGAGCCTATCCGGATCTCGAGGCGCGTCTGCCGGTGAGCTTCCAGGGAGCGGCAGCGGGGAGCGTCGATTCCGGGCGGCACTGCAGCGAAGCGGCGCTCGGATCGCTGAT
>JAYTWS010000231.1:0-7821 GCA_043743315.1 Chloroflexota bacterium
ATCGAGACGACCTACCACGGCGTCCGGGTCACCACGCATCCGCCGAACGCCTCGGGCCTGGTGGCGCTCGAGATCCTCAACATCCTCGAGGCCGGGGGGCCGCCGGAGTCAGGAACATTCGGCCCGGCCGGGGTGACCGACCCCCGCTGGATCCATCGGACGATCGAGGCCGCCAAGCTCGCGATTGTCGATCGCGACCGGCATCTGACCGACCCGGCGTGGCAGGACATCCCCGTCGCCCGCCTGCTCGACAAAGGCTACGCCGCCGAGCTGGCCGCGCAGATCTCGCTCGACCAGGCGTCAGCGCCGCAGCCGTCGGTCAATCCCCGCGGCGGAGGCACCATCTACCTTGCGGTCGTCGACGCCGACGGGAACGCGGTGAGCCTCATCGAGTCGAACTACCTCGGCTTCGGGAGCGGGGTGGTCGATCCCGTGAGCGGCATCCACTACCAGAACCGCGGCAGCTATTTCTCGCTCGATCCCGGGCACACCAACGTTCTGGCGCCGGGCAAGCGCACCCTGCACACGCTGCTGCCGGGCATGCTGTTCCGGGACGCCAGCCATCCCTGGATCGTCGTCGGGTCAATGGGCGGCGATGCCCAGCCCCAGATCCACGCGCAGTTCGTGAGCACGGTCGTGGATGGCGGCCTGGACATCCGGTCGGCCGTCGCCGCCCCGCGCTGGTTCGTCGAATCGGCCGAGCATTTCGCGCCGCCCGACGCGGTTCGCGCGGAGCCAAGGTTCCCGGCTCCGGTGCTCGAGTCTCTCGAGCGGATGGGCCATCGCATTCATCGGACCGAGCCGTTCGACGGATGGCTCGGCCACGAGCACGCGATCGAGCTGGTCGACGGCGGCCCATCGGCTGACGGCGGCTCGCTGGCGGCCACCACTGACCCTCGAAGCGCGGGGCTACCGGCCGTCTGGTGAGCTCGGCGGCACGGGCTGATATGCGATACTCCCGAGCCCGAAGAGCGGCAATCCCGGAGGAAGCGTTGACCTCGAACGTCGGCCAGAGCTACCCATATTCCAGCGAGACGAATGCGGCCCGCGCCGCCGCCGTGGCCGAAGTCGTTGACGCGCGCGACGGTCTTGCCACCATCCTCGGCGCCGAGACCACGCCACTCGACATCCAGGATCGGTGGTGGGTCTGGAAGTGCCCGAGTGCCGGCTGCCCAGGTTTCCTCCACGTCGCCGGCTACGCCCGTGACCTCCACGCACTGTTCGTGGTGTGCGACGGCACCTGCGCGAAGACGTTCCTGCGCTGACGATCTCGCCCGAACCTCCGGCCCCGGCAACCGAGGCGGAGGTCGCTGCCTCGCGCCGACGACTTCGGGTCGACGGCATCGGGATCATCGTCACGGCGATCGGATTCGGACTCGTTTACGGCCTCGCTGCCCGGGCCGCCGGGTTCTCGCCGATCGAGGCGAGCGGCATGTCCGTGCTCGTCTTTGCCGGCGCGGCACAGTTCGCCGCGATCGGGTACGTCCTCGGCGGGTTCTCGTGGGCCGCGGTCCTCGTCCTGACCGCGTTCCTGAACGCCCGCCACTTCCTGTACGGGGCGGCGCTGGCCCCCTACCTGACGGACCGACCGAGGGCCGTTCGGGCGCTCATGGCCCACGTCCTTACGGACGAGGCGTTTGCCCTCACGATCGCCCATTTCCGGAGGATCCGACGCGCGGACATGCCCGGATTCTGGTGGGCCGCGATCGTGACGGTCTTCATCCCGTGGAACCTCGCAACGATCGTCGGCGTGCTCGTGGGGGGTCAGATCCCGGATCCATCGCGGTTTGGCCTCGACGTCATCTTCCCGGCGGCCATGGCAGGCCTTGCCGTTGGCCTGGTCACGGGTCGACGTGAACTCGTCGCGGCCGTGGTCGGGGCGGTCGTCGCGGTGGGGGTCGGCCTGGCATCGGACCCAGCGGCCGGGATCATCGCGGGAGGGCTCGTTGGCCCGGCGGTCGGCATGGTCACCCCGCGCGCCAGGGGAGATCGCCCGCACGAGGCCGTGATCGTGTTCACGGCACGGATGGACGATCCATCGATCGGCAGCGCCACGGGCGACACCGAATTGCGCGCTGCCGACGTGCACAGCGGCGACCCTGCCGCCAAGGAGCATCCGACGGCGTCGCCCGGCGCGAGCGGGCGGCGACCATGAACACGGATCTCCTCTGGCTGGCCGTGCTGATGGGCGCGGTCACCTACCCGTGGCGCGCCGTTCCGTTGCTCGCACCCGGGATTCACCGCCTGCCGCCCCTCGCCCGGGAGTACGTCCGGCTCGTCGGACCGGCCATCCTGGCGGCCCTCGCGGCAGTGAACACGCTGATCGCCATCGATGCCGACCGACACCCGTCGCTCCAGGTCGGAATCGAGTGGCTGGCGGTCGCGGTCTGCGTCGCGCTCGTCGCAATGCGTCGCGGGCTCCTGGTCGGCCTGGTCGCCGCCGCCGTCATCGCCGCGGTCGCTCGGGCGGCCAGCATCGCCTGACCTGGGAGCGAACGGCGTCGACCTCGATCTCTACGAGCAGGCCGGGCTCAATGAGGGCGGCCACGACCACGTCAGGCCCGGCTGCGCCACGCCCGGACTTCTGGATCGCGCCCCGCGGCAAGCAGCGCGGCGGCCACGAGCGTCGTCCGGGGCACGATGGACTTGATCTCGAGGTACTCGTCCGGCGAGTGGTCACGCCCACCGACCGGCCCGAGGCCATCGATCGAAGGCACGCCCATGCCCGAGGTCGTATTGGCATCGGATGCCCCGCCCGTCCCGACGTCCGTCGTCGAGAATCCGAGCCGGGTTGCAAGCGCCTTGACATGGTCGGCGAGCCGCCCCGAGCGATCGAGTTTCTCCATCGGCTGCCAGCCCGCCATCTGGGTGATCTCGACGCTGATATCGGGCACGCCGGGCTCGGCCGCGATCGACCGGATGGCCTCGATCGCCTCCTCCAGCTCCACCCCGGTCACGCCCCGGACGTCGACCTCGAGATTCGCCAGGTCCGGCACGATGTTGGGCCGGGTCCCCGCCTGGAAAACCCCGACATTGGCGGTCACTCCGGCCCAGCGACCATTGAGGGCCTGGATCCGCTCAACCATGCGGGAGCCGGCGTGGATCGCATTCCGGCCCTGTTCGGGTTCGACGCCGGCATGCGCCGCCCGACCCCGAACGGTCAGCCGGAGGTCTGCGATGCCCTTTCTGGAAGACACGAAGTCGCCGTTGGCGCGGGCGCACTCGAGAACGAAGCACAGATCGGATTCCGCGGCGATGGCGCGGATGTGCGGCGTCGAGCTCGGCGAGCCGATCTCCTCGTCCGGGTTGGCGACGTAGGTGATCCGCTCGAACGGCAGGCTTTCCCAGCCATGCAGCGCGCGAAGTGCCGCCAGGGCGTGGATCCCGGCTAGCAGGCCGCCCTTCATATCCGTGACACCGGCCCCCCGGGCAATGTCCCGGTCCACGCTGAACGGACGCTCGGCCACGGTCCCGTCGGAGAAGACCGTGTCCATATGGCCGATCAGGAGCACCCTCGGCCCCGCGCCGGGCCGCCCGTGGAACGTGCCGATGACGGTGTCGCCGTATCGCCCGGACGAGTCGGGCCGGCGCTCGACCTCGCCCCCAAGGTCAGCGAAGGCGGCAGCGACCCACGTGGCGACCTGGTTCACGCCCGTTGGCGAGTAGCTGCCGCAGTCGATGTTGCACAGCCCCTCCAGGGCGGCCATGAAGGCCGCCTCACCCTCGCGAACGGTCGCCTCGAGCGTCGAGAGTTCGTCGGGGGTAACGCCAATCCCGGGGGCACTTGCTGTCTCCACGGCCGAAGTGTAGGGCCCGACGGGCCGACCGAGGTGTGGGCGCGCCGCGCCGGGCGTGACACGCCGGCCCGGACCAGTCCGGACCGCATTGCTATCCTGCCCGAACCGTGCGACTGATCGAGATCCGCCTGCTCGAGGGCCCCAGCGTCTACCGGCTCGAACCGGTGGTCAAAGTCGAGTTGGCCATCGGTCGGCGCCGAACGTGGTTCGGCCAGCGCGTACCCGCCCGCCATGCGCTCGTTCGGCTCGGCGCCGCGATCCAGCGTCGGGACTGGCCCGAGCAGGTCGAGACGCTCGCGGGGTGGGCGCATCGCCTGCGCGTGACCCATGGGGAGGGCCGCGGCGGAATCCAGGTGCATCGCTCCTCGGACCCGGGTCACTGGATCCTCACCTGGCCATGGATCGGGGCGGAGCGTGCGAGGGCGATTGCCGAGGCCGCGGTGAGCCTGACCGAGCGCTCGGCGACGCCGGCCCGCCGGGCACGCCTCACCGGCGCCCAGGAGCGCCTGGTCGATCACTGGACCGCGCGAATCCAGCGGGCCTCGGTGACACCGCCACCGTGGATCCGTGACGCCGATCGACGCATGCCGGTGATCTCGATCTCCGGGACCAACGGCAAGTCGACGACGACTCGCCTCCTGACCCGGATCCTGCTTCGGGCCGGCCGGCACGTCGGAACGACGACCTCCGACGGAATCCTCGTCGACGAACGCATGGTTGATCCTGGCGACTGGACCGGCCCGGGCGGTGCACACGAGATCCTCGCCCGCTCGGACGTCGATGTTGCGGTCCTCGAAACGGCACGCGGCGGGCTCGTCCTGCGCGGCGTCGGCTACGAATCGAACAACGTGAGCATCCTGACCAACGTCAGCTCGGACCACCTGGACCTGCAGGGAATCCACACGCTCCCGGAGCTCGCCGAAGTCAAGGCGACGATCTGTCGGATCACTCGCCCCGATGGCTGGGTCATCCTCAACGCCGACGACCCGCTCGTCCGGGCTGTGGCTCGAACCGTCCGCGCCAGCCTCGCGTTCTTCTCCCAGCGCGGCGACGAATCGCCGGTGATCCGCCGGCACCTCGCCGCGGGCGGACGCGCCTATATCATCCGGCGCGGGGAGCTCGGTGAAGCCGAGGGCGCGGACTGGACGCCGATCGTGTCGGTTCGCAAGATCCCCATCACGCTGGCCGGCCTCGCCCGGCACAACGTGGCCAACGCGATGGCGGCGGCAGCCGGCGCGCGGGCGATGGGCCTGAGCGTCGACGAGGTCCGCCGGGGCTTGCTCGATTTCGCACCGAGCACTGACTCGTCGCCGGGTCGGATGAACATCTTCCGGAAGGGCGGGCGGGTCGCCATCGTGGACTTCGCCCACAACGAGGCTGGGCTCGAGGCCCTCCTCGACGTTGCCTCCGGGATCGCCGGCGGCGCCGGCGGCCGCGTCACCCCGATCACGGTGATCATCGGGACCGCCGGCGATCGGCCCGACGACACGCTCCGTGGCATGGGCCGGATCGCCGCCGCCCGCGCCCAGCGGCTGGCGTTCAAGGAGACCCTCGGGTACCTCCGAGGCCGGTCGCGCGACTCCGTGATCGGCGAGCTTCGGGCCGGAGCGAAGGCCGCCGGCTGGACCCAGGACATCCCGATCTACGAGACCGAGACCGCCGCGCTCGGCGCCGAGCTGAACGGTGCCGGCGCGGCCGCCGACGGTTCACGCCACGATGCCGCGCGCATCGTGGTGCTGCTCTGCCACGAGGATCGAGCCGCGGTCTTCGCGCTCCTGCGAGAGCTGCATTTCCGTCCGGTCGAGACCGCGGCAGATCTGATCAGCCTCGCCCCAAGCCTCGAGGAACGCCCCCGACGCTGATACGCGCCGTGGGGCGTCGGGCAACCGACCAGACCTGCGGCCGCGGCGACAGGCCGGCGGCCTTGCGGTGACCGGCGCGAACTCGCCTTGCGGCGACCGGCGCGAATTCGCCTTGCGACGTCCCGGCGCGCGCGGCATCATGGTCGGCAGGCCGGGCCACCGGCGGTCGAAGGGATGGAGGAGCTGCCCCGTGGAGATGGCGATTGGTATCGCGCTCGTGGTGATCTCGGCGATCGAGATCTGGGTCATCGTTCGAGCCGTCAGCGCCAACCTGGACCTCGGTCGCTAGCGGCGGCAAACCAGGCGCCCGCCCAGACGCGCACACAGCCGCGCCGCTCGACTTACCCGACCGTGCGTCGCTCCGCTGAAGAGCGCGGCCCGGCGTGCGACGATGCCCGGCGTGCGACGATGCCCGGCCGGCGACGATGCCCGGCCGGCGATCAGCCCTCCGGGGCTTCGAATTCGCCCGGGTCGGCAAACGCTGTGGTGCCGAGGCCACGGCCCGCGGCCGCCATCGTCTCCCGATAGACGCTGAGGGCGTCGTCCACGCACATCACCAGCAGATCGCCCGGATTGGCCCGCGCGAGCGCCTCTCGCACGGCGGTCAGCTCGTCGAGGATCTCCTCGGCGGTTTCCGTCACGCCCCCCGCCCTTCGGGCGGCCTCGACTCCCGCCAGCACCTGGGCGGCGGTTTCGGCCGGAGCGCGCCCCCGCAGGTTGCGATCCTCACGGATGATGATCTCGTCGAATGCGGTCGCGGCAAGCGCGCCGTAGTCGCGCATGTCCTCATCGCGACGGTCCCCGGGAACGCCGATGACGCCGATCGCCCGCCCCGTCCGGACGCCGTTCTCGATCATCATCCGGTTCACGAAGTCGGACAGGTTGCGCATCCCGTCCACGTTGTGGCAATAGTCGATGACGACGCGAACGCCGCCGACCTCGACCAGGTTCAGGCGGCCAGGCGCCTGAAAGAACGACGTGGTGAACGTGCGCAGGCCCTGGCGAATGTCGTGCAGGTGGGCGCCCGCGGCCCATGCCGCCGCCGCCGCCGCGAGGGCATTGGCCACGTTCATCCGCGCCTTGCCCCCGAACGTTGCCGGGATCAGGTGGGTGTAGAGCACCGGCATGACCCGCGGTCCGTGGCGCAGGACGATCTGGTCGCCTTCGGGCGTGGGACGGACGACAAACGCGGCTCCGCCACGTCCGCAGTGCCCATCGACGCGATCGAAGCCCGGCTCGCCCTTAACGATCTCCATCGAGAAGTAAATGACGGTCCCGTCGCACTGCTGGCCCATTCGCGCCACGTTGACGTCATCGGCGTTGAGGACGGCCGTCCCGGAGCGAGGCACGGATTCGACGAGGACGGCCTTGACATCCGCCAGTTGACGAACCGTGTCGATCCCGCCGATGCCCAGGTGATCGCCGGTGACATTGGTCACGACCGCGACGTCATTCCGGTCGTAGCCGAGGCCCTCGCGCAGGATCCCGCCGCGAGCCACCTCGAAGACGGCCGTGTCAACCGTCGGGTTCTGGAGGATCATCCGGGCCGACTTCGGACCGGACATGTCGCCACGCTTGATCATCCGGCCGTCGACCACGATGCCGTCCGTCGAGGTCATGCCGACCCGCCGGCCCATCAGCTTCAGGATGTGGGCGATCATCCGCACGGTCGTCGTCTTGCCGTTCGTACCGGTCACGCCGATGATCGGGATCCGGGACGGAGCGCCCGCCGGGAAGAGCAGGTCGATGACGGGCCGGGCGACATACTGCGGCTCGCCCTCGGTCGGGTGGGTGTGCATCCGGAAGCCCGGCGCGGCGTTGACCTCCACGATGGCCCCGCCCGTCTCGCGAACCGGAACGGTGATGTCCGGGCAGATGAAGTCGATCCCGGCCACATCGAGGCCCACCACCCGCGCCGCCATCTCCGCGATCTCGACGTTGTCTGGGTGCGCCTCCATGGTCCGGTCGATCGAGGTCCCGCCCGTGGACATGTTGCCGGTCAGGGCGAGCTTCACCCGGGTTCCAGCCGGCGGCACCGCGTCGAGCGTGAGATTCTGGTCTCGAACGAGCTCTTCTGCGGCATCGTCGAGCTTGATCTTGGTCAGGACCTTCTCGTGGCCGATGCCGCGGCGCGGGTCGGCGTTGGTCCGGTCGACCAGCTC
>JAYTWS010000232.1:0-27537 GCA_043743315.1 Chloroflexota bacterium
TCACCCGGCATGGCGGACCTCCCGCGGATTCGTCACGCGAGGAGCCCGTACGCGCCCGACGTCAGGAACGGGGCGATCTCCTCGGCTAGGACCAGCGAATCAAGGAGCGCGACGGCGTCATCGAGCCGATCGCCCGGTCGCCGGGTCATGTTGGTGAACTCGGCGTCCCGGAGTTCGCCGTATCGCACCGCGTCGAAGATCTCGCCGTCGTCCAGGCGGGTGTCGGTCGCCCGCCACTGCCAGAGCTGCGAGCGCGAGATCTCGGCCGTGGCGGCGTCCTCCATCAGGTTGTTGATTGCCGCCGCGCCGTTGCCGGTCAGCCACGCGTCGAGGTACTGGAGCGCGACCGAGATGTTCAGGCGCACCCCGGCCTCGGTCACGGTGCCGCCCTCGACCCCGATGTCGGCGAGTTGCGTCGCGGTCACCGCGACGTCGTCCCGAAGCCGGCCCCGCTGGTTCGGAGCCCCGCCGAGGACCGCATCGAAGACTTCCGTCGCGAGCGGCACGAGGTCCGGATGCGCGACCCACGTCCCGTCGAACCCGTCGCGGGACTCGCGTTCCTTGTCCTCGCGGACTCGGGCCATGGCCGTCGCGTTCGCGGCCGCGTCCCGGCGCGACGGGATGAACGCAGCCATGCCACCCATTGCGTGGGCATCCCGGCGATGGCACGTCCGAACCAGCAATTCCGTGTAGGCGCGCATGAACGGGACGGTCATGGTCAGCTGCCCGCGATCCGGCAGGACGCGATCCGGGCGCGTTCCGAAGGTCTTGATGCAGCTGAACAGGTAGTCCCAGCGCCCGGCATTGAGCCCCGAGGCGTGCTCGCGCAGCTCCCACAGGATCTCGTCCATCTGGAACGCGGCGTGGATCGTCTCGATCAGCACGGTCGCGCGGACGCTGCCCTGCGGGATCCCGAGCGCGTCCTGGACCCAGCGGAACACGTCATTCCAGAGCCGCGCCTCGAGGTGGGATTCCAGCTTGGCGAGATAGAAGTACGGGCCGGTCTCGCGGTCGACTCGCTCGGCGGCATTGTGGAACAGGTACAGGCCGGCATCGAACAGGCTCGCCGACATGGGGGCGCCGTCCACCAGCACGTGGCGCTCGTTGAGGTGCCAGCCCCGGGGCCGGACGAGCAGGACCGCCGGATCCGGGCCAATCGCGTAGTCCTTGCCCTCGGGCGAGGTGAACGTGAGTCTCTCGCGAACGGCCTCGTGCAGGGCCGCCTGCCCGCCGATCACGTTCGCCCAGGTCGGCGAGAGCGAATCCTCGAGGTCGGCCATGAAGCAGCGAGCCCCAGAGTTCAGGGCGTTGATCATCATCTTGGGCTCGGCCGGGCCCGTGATCTCGACGCGCCGGTCCAGCAGGTCGGGCGGCGTGGCCGCGACCCGCCACGACTCGTCGGCCCGGATGGACGCGGTTTCCGGGAGGAACCCCAGCTCGGCGCCGGCTCCGAGCTGCGCCGCGCGCTCGACACGCGCCGCGAGGATCCCGACCCGACGATCGCGGAACGTCCGTTCGAGCTCGCCGAGGAACGCCAGAGCGGCCGGGGCCAGGACGTCATCGATCCCCGCCACGTCGACACCGACGACCTCGACGGTGGGGCTCATCCCGGGATCCTGTTACGCATGCCGGCCGATCCGCTCACGCGCTCCGGCGGACCGTGGCGTCGATCAGGCCGTGCGGCTCGGTGGTGGAGACGTACACCGTGTCCTGGTTGTCGAGCCCGAACGGCTCGAGGTTCACGGTCCAGTGGTGGAGGTTCGGAAGGACCATCCGCACCCAATCCATCGCGGGATCGGCCTCGAGCATCGCCGTGGCCATGATCCAGACTGACGTCTGGACCGACGGGCTGAAGTGCTCGGCAAGGACGGTGAGCAGCGTGGATCGGGCGCCATCGAAGGCCGCATCGAAGTCAAAGCCGGGCTCGGCGGCCGTTTCGCCGTAGCCCCAGATCGCCGAGATCTTTGTGGACATGATCCGATCGTCCGCCTCGGGCAGGGTCGTCCAGGCATCGCGCTCGAAGCCCGTGAACGCCGACCTCGCGGTCTTCATGACGGTCAGGTCCTCGATCCCGGCCTCGACGGTTGCCCCGCCGGCCGACGCAGCGACGACGGCCACCCGGGCGAGGTCGCCGGATCGGGTGAACGCGTCGGGCGAAACGCCGGACGCGAGCGGAATACGCGCCCAGCCGTGCTGCCGGAGCGTGATCACGGCCTTGTCGACCTGCGGGTAGGCTGCGAAGTGCCGGGCGAGGGTGAGGCCGAGGACTTCGGGCGGACCGGTCGGGTGCTCGCGGGCGAAGGCATAGACCGTGTTCTTCATCGTGTCCGTCGCCACGATGTTGGCGTTGTCGCCGTCGACATGGGCCGCCGTGAAGTCGCCTTCGAGGGAGACGTCGACCGTCAGGTCCCGCAGCTCGTGCCGATCGGTGGCGCGATCGACCGTGACCAGGCGAATCCGCGACTTGCCGTACCGATTGGCTCCCAGTTCGTACACCGGATCCTCCTGATTCACGTGTTTGGTCCGAGCATCGCGCTGAGCCGGTCCAGCGCGATGTCCACGACCGCGTGGAGCGCCCGGTGACGCTCCGTTTCCGGGTCTGCCCGGAGCGATGCCTCCATGTCCGGCAACAGCGCGGCGCGCGGACGGCCGCCCACCCGGACACAGTACCGGAACCCGAACCGTGCCTCGTACGCGGCGTTCAGCCGCTCGAGCTGGGCGGCCACCCGATCGCGCTCCATCTCGGGCGGCTCCGCAGAAGGCGTCACGGCGCCCGCAGCGCCGGGGCGCGGCGGATCGGCGGCGGCCACGCGGGCACGCTCGATCTCGGCCGGTTCGGCGGCCGCGTCCCGGTCGTAGCCCTGCTCGCGGAACGACATCTCGGAAACAGTTGCGGGCGGCGCACCCAGACGCGGGTGCGCGTCGATGAGCTCGATCTGCTCGACCTCGGGCATCGCGTGGCCGATCACGCGGGCCGCGCTGAACATCGACGCCCAGTCCGCGAACGGACGCGCTACCGCGAGTCGATCCAGGAACCGGGGCGCCCCTTCGAACAGCGGCGCGACCATCGCCCGAAATGCTGCCGGATCGGCGGCGTTGACCCTGCCGATCTCGAGCTCGGTGGTCACCACCCGCCGGCATCGCGGAGGATGCGATGGAGGATCCTGGCCGCCACCGTCCTCCGATAGTCGGCCGTGGACCGAACGTCATCGATCGGCTGGAGCTCGGCCGCGAGCGCCTCGGCGGCCTGGTCGGCGACCTCGGGCGTCGGTCGCTGGCCCTCGAGGGCGGCCTCGGTCGCGGCGGCCCGGATAGGCGTCGCGGCGACGGAGCCGAGTGCAACCCGGACATCGGACCAGCCGCTCGTCGGGCCGTGAGCGCGCCACGCGACGCTCATCACAACCTTGGAGATCGCCTGCGCCCGGCGGGTCCCGACTTTGCGAAAGCGGACCTGGCGGCCGGGCGGCAAGGGAATGCGGATGCGCAGGATCAGCTCGTCATCGGCGAGGGCCGTCCGGCGATACGCCGTGAAGAACGAGGCCGCAGCGATCGAGCGTTCCTCGCGAGCGCTCCCGACGATGATCTCGGCGTCACTCGCCAGCAGGATCGGCAGCATGTCCCCGGCCGGCGAGGCATTGGCGATGTTCCCACCGAGCGTCCCGCGATTCTGGATCTGGGCGGCCCCGATGGTCGCCGCCGCGTCCACCAGCGCCGGGAGATGGGCCCGGCAGAGAACGTCACGCCGGATCTCGGTATACGTCGTTCGGGCCCCGAGCACGAGGACACGCGGTTCCAACGTGATGCCCTCGAGTGCCGGCAGGCGCGAGACATCGAGCAGGTACTCGGGAGGCTCGCCGATCTCGCCGGTGATCCGGACCATCAGGTCCGTGCCACCCGCGATCGGCGTTCGGCGGCCACGGGCGAGCATCCCGTACGCCTCGGGCAGGTTCTTCGGGACGTCGATCGGCGGCTCGAAGGGCACGTCAGTCCCTGTCCCGCCGGCGACGTCGGAGCATCAGGATCAGCCCGGCCAGCACGGCGAACCCGCCGATGATCTGGCGCGGCGACATGGCGACCACGAGGTCGCCGGGCTCGCGGCCCGGTCGGTCGGCTGTGCGATCGTCGTTCGGGGCCGTCGGCTGCGGGGCCGCTTTCGGTTGCGGGGCCGTCGGCTGCGGGGCCGTCGGCTGCGGGGCCGCTTTCGGTTGCGGGGCCGTCGGCTGCGACTCGCCGGCGGCTTTCGGCTGTGGCGCGGCGTTCTCGGGCCCGGGCCTCGGCCGCCGTCGCGGCACGGCGACGTCGGCGGTCGGCGCGGCGGCACTCGCGGCCTCGGCCCTGCTCGCGGATTTCCTCGATTTCGTCATGGCGCATCCCCCGCGGCGACCGAGGCGATCGCCTCGACGATCTTCTGGTAGCCGGTACAGCGGCACAGGTTGCCGGCGATCGCCTCGCGGATCGCGTCGTGATCGGGTCCGCCGCCGTTGTCCAGATACGCCCGAGCGGCCATCAGCATGCCCGGCGTACAGATCCCGCACTGAGCCGCCCCGAACGTGAGGAACGCCTCCTGGAGCGTATCGAGGGCGCCGCGCTCACGAGCCGCGAGTGACAGGCCCTCGACGGTGCGGATGATCCGCCCGTCAACCTGGGACATCGGCACGAGACAGGCATCGACGACCGCTCCGTCCATCAGGACCGAGCACGCGCCGCACTCCCCCTCCCCACAGCCCTCCTTCGTCCCCGTCAGGCCGAGGTCCTCGCGCAGGACGTCGAGGAGCCGCCGCGAGCCGGGCACGTCCACCTCAGCCGGGGCACCGTTGACCAGGAACCGGATCGCCTTCACGCGGCACCCACCGAGCGCGTGCCCGCCGCGTCCATGGCCACGAGGATCCGCTCGGGCGTGGCCGGAAGCTCCGTTACCCAGACCCCGACGGCATCGTGGATCGCGGCGATGATCGCCGGCGCCGCCACGTCCATCGGCAGCTCGCCGACCCCCTTGGCGCCGTGGGGCACCCCGCTGAACGGGGCCTCGACGAGGATCGTGGTCATGTTCGGCGCATCGAGCGCCGTGGGGATCAGGTACGTCGCCAGGCGGTCGTTGAGATAGCGCCCGTTGTCCAGCTTGATCTCCTCGATCGTGGCGTAGCCGATCGCCTGGAGCGTCCCGCCCTCGACCTGGCCCTCGCACAGGATCGGATGGAGCACCTTACCCACGTCATCGACGGCGACGACATCCCGAACGGCTACCTCGCCGGTGTCGAGATCCACGTCCACCAATGCGACGCAGGCCGCCCAGCCGAATGCCGGATAGGCATCGCCACGATAGGTCGCATCGTCGAAGTTGATGCCCGGGTAGGGTTCGAAGGCCTGGTTCACGCGCGTTGCGCCGTGGGCCGCAGCATCCGCGAGGTACACCTCGGCGAACGGCCTTCCGTCGTTGCGCGCCTCGACTTCGGAGCGCAGGCGCCGCGCCGCGTCGATGCACAAGCCGCCGACGACCATCGCGGTCCGACTGGCGACCGTTGGCCCGCTGTCGGGCACGAAGGCCGTGTCCACCGCGGCCATCTCGACCGAATCGGCGCCGATCCCGAGCTCGCCCGACACCATGAGTGGGAAGATCGTGTTGGTCCCCTGGCCCATCTCGGTCGAACCGAGCAGGACGCGGACGTGCCCATCCGCACCGAGCTCGACCGAGGCGACGGATCGGAGATGGACCTCGCCCGAGCCCGTAAACCCGGCCCCGTGCCAGGCGAGCGCGATGCCGATCCCGGAGGCGCTCGACGCCGAGCTCGATCGCAGACGGCTGGGCGGCAGCATCCCGGAGCCGCCACGGACCGCGGCAGCAGCAGCCGTCGCCTGGCGCATGCGCTCGAAGTCGCTCGCCTCGACGGCCAGGCGGAGGACCTCCTGGGCCGCGACGCTTTCCCGGAGGATCTGGCCAGTCGGCGTCGTGTCGTTCAGCTCGTAGGCGTTGCGGCGCCGGAACTCGGCCGGGCTCATGCCGAGGCGCTCGGCGAGCCGGTTGACGTGCGTCTCCATCGCGAACTCGACCTGCGGTGCTCCGAACCCGCGGAATGCTCCGTTGGGCGGGGTGTTGGTTCGCGCGGCTCGAGCCCGGATCCGAACGTTCGGGCAACGGTACGGGCCGCCGGAATGCAGGGCGCCGCGGGACAGGACGACCGGCGTGAGCGTGCAGTACGCCCCGCCATCCATGATCACCTCGATGTCCTGGGCCACGAGGGTGCCGTCGGCCTTGACTCCGGTCCGATGGCGGACGATGGCCGGGTGGCGCTTGGTGGTCGCCGCGAGGTCCTCGTGGCGGTCGTAGATCATCCGGACCGGCCGGCCCGCCTTCATGGCCAGCAGCGCGGCGTGGAGCGCGATGATCGAGGGGTATTCCTCCTTGCCCCCGAACCCGCCGCCCGTCTCGGCCTGGATCACCCGGGCCTGCGATGCCGTGAGGCCCAGCGCCTTCTTCATCGCCTTGTGCACGTAATAGGGGCACTGGAGCGACCCGTAGACCGCCATCTCGCCGCCCTCGCCCGGGACGGCGATCATCGCGTTGTTCTCGATGTACAGCTGCTCCTGGTGCCCGACCCGATACTCCCCTTCGAGGATGACGTCCGCGGCGTCGAAGCCGGCGTCGAGGTCGCCGTCGGCGATCTCATAGCTGGCGAAGAGGTGGTCCGAGGCCTCCGGATCGAAGACGGGCGGCAGCGGCTCGGTGACCAGCCGGATGTGGGGCTTGAGCTGGCGGATCGTCTCGCGATCGGCAGCCGCCAGGAGAGCGACGGGCTCCGCGTGGTGGCGGATCTCGCCTCCCACCGGAACCAGAACCGGCTGATCCTCCTCCATCGCGCTGACGAGGTTCTCGCCGGGGATGTCGGCGGCGGTCACGACCACGACCTTCGACCAGTCCACGTCCGGGTCCAGCTCGATCGCGAGCAGGCGGGCACGGGGCTCCGTTGATCGGATCGTCGCCCCGTACCAGGCGCCGGGAAATACGAGGTCATCGGTGTATTTCGCGGCACCCGTGAGCTTGCCCGGGCCCTCGCGGCGACGGGGGAAGCCGACGGCGCGGCCGGCAGTGGTCGTGCCTCGCTCCAGGACGAGCGCATCGGGGGCGGACCGATCCGGCGATACGGCTGGGCGCGGCATCGTACGGGTCGTCATCGAACGATGGGGTCCTCCGGCAATGAACTGCTCCCTCTGACGCGAGAGCGTATCACCGCGGACCGGCCGGTCGGCCTCGGTCAGGAGCGGTTGGGCACGCCTCGTGGACATGGTTGGATCGCGCGTCGCAACCCCCGAATCGGCTGGTTCCGCGACCCTCAGGGCGATGGACACTCCTGGGCGGCGGGCAATGGCCCGAGGCACAGCGTCAGGCCCATGTGCTGGACGACGCGGAACGTGAACGGACCGACGCGATAGTCGATGGCGAGGCCGGTGAACCCGGCCGGCCCGGCCCGATCGCCGTGGACCACCAGCAGGATCGGGATGGCCTCGTCGAGGGTGTGGCGTTCGATCGTCGCCGGCAAGGCCGTGTACAGATCGCTGATGACGCCGCCATTCGGCAGGACCGGCTCGATCCCGATGCCGATGACACCGGCCAAAGCGGACCCCGGCACTCCCAGGAGAATGCGGTCGACCACCAGCCCGCCGGTGATGTCCATCGGCGTGATCCCCTCCACGGTTGCCGCCCACGGCCACGGGTTGGTCAGCGGATCGGCGCCGATGTAGATGGTCCTGCCGACGGCGGACCATTCCGACGGCTGCGTCCCGACGCTCCATCGTTCGCCGGACGGGGTCAGGTCGAGCCAGAGCGGGTCGTCACTCACCCCGGGGCGGAGCGGACCGCCCGGATAGCGAACCATGCCGATCACGTTCAGCAGGACCACAGCCACCAGAATCACGACGATCCGGGTGCGCAGCGATCCCATGCCGATCATCGCCTGGCGCTCAATCGCGACCACGCCGGAGGGCGCGGCCGGGTGTCGCCCCGGTGTGCGCGCCATCGGACACGACCGGCACGCCGGCCACGAGCACGTGGTCGATCCCGACCGGGAACTGACGCGGCTCGTCGTACGTGGCCAGGGACCGAACGCGGCTCGGGTCGAAGACCACGACGTCCGCCACGTAGCCATCGACGAGTCGTCCGCGATCCCGCAGGCCCAGGCGCGCCGCCGGCATCGAGGTCATCTTCGCAACCGCCTCCTCGAGGCCGAGGATCCCCTCGTCGCGCACGAACTGGCCGAGGATCCTGGGGAATGAGCCGTAGGTCCTGGGGCTCGGCTTGGCCCCCACGAACGTCGAATCCGTGCCGATCATCGCCACCGGATGCTGGTAGAAGCGCCGGATCCCGTCGGTGTTCGGGCCGGGCGTGACCTGGTTCAGCCGGAGATCCTCGGCGAGGAGCAGATCACACAGCAGCTCGACCAGGTCCTCGCCGGTTTCCCGCCCGACGTCGCCGAGGGTCCACCCCTCCCAGCGGGCATGGTCGGGCCGCCCGAAGTACCCGAGCCGGATGTCGGCGATACCCCCGGCGCCGGCGTAGAGCACACCCCTTGCCTCGAGCTCGCCCCGGATCCGGGCACGCACGGCCGGGTCGGCCAGGCGCTCCTTCGTGGGCCCGGGCCCGCCGGCCTGGACCCATGGCGGGATCGTGATCAGGAGCCGCGTCGATGCCCACTCGTAGGGATACGCATCGAAGGTCACGTCGAGCCCTTCGGCCCGGGCATCGTCGACCAGGGCCAGCATCTGGTCCGGAGTTCCGGGGAACGTGGCCTGGTGGTAGAAGTGCGTGATGTGAGCCGGCACTTCACCGCGACGACCGATCTCGATCGCCTCGCGAAACGGGTCGAGGAAGCGATCCCCGAGGGGATAGCGAACGTGCGTGTGGTAGATGCCACCGAGGCGGCCTGCTTCCGCGGCGAGTCCCGTCAGCTCTTCCGTCGAGGCGTACGAACCGGGCGGGTAATCGAGCCCTGACGAGATCCCGTAGGCCCCCTCCTCCATGCCCTCACGGAGCATCGAGCGCATCCGGGCGACCGCCGCGTCGTCGGCGGCGCCGTCGTCCCAGCCGACCGCCGCGATCCGGAGCGGCGCATTTCCGACGAGGAACGCGATATTGACGCTCGCCTGCCCATCGAACCGGGCGAGATAGCTGGTAACGGTGTTCCAGGTCGCGCCGCCCGCTGGGGGGTGGCCGTCGAGGCCAGCGTTCAGCTCGATGAAGGCAGCGAGATCGTCCGGGTCCGCAAATGGGGCATACGCGTTGCCGTCCACGCCGATGACCTCGGTCGTGACGCCCTGGCGCACCTTGGGCTCATGGAGCGGCTCGGACAGGATGGTCAGGCCGGAATGGCTGTGCAGATCGATGAACCCGGGCGCGACGATCCGTCCGGTGGCATCGATGGTCCGGCCGGCCCGAGCGAGCTCGGCGTGAGGTCCCTGGTCGGCTGGATCTCCGCGCATGATCTGGAGGCGCCCGTCGCGGATCCCGACGTCGCCGGGATACCCCGGTGCCCCGGTCCCGTCCACGATCGTCCCGCCCGCGATGAGCACATCGACGGCTTCCATTGCGCCCATCTTCGCAGGTCGCGGCGAGCGATCCCGGGCCGATGCGCGGCGCCGCATTCGGCCGGCGATGACGCTCGCGCGCGTCGGGCCGCGTGCTAGCATCGCCCACCGTGACCGCGTCCCCGGAACCCGTGCCGCACCCGGCGCTCCCCACCCGGCCGCCGTTCACCCTGCGCGCCCGGATTCTGACCCCGACCGACGCCGGCGGCACCACCTTCCATCGGGACGGGATCGTGGTTGTGGATGCATCCGGGCGGATCGCCTGGGTCGGATCGACTGCCGATTTCGAGGCCGCGGCGGCGCGACGTTCCGTGTCCGGAGGCCCCCCGACCTCGCCAGCACCGAACGGGCCACCGATCTCCGATATCCGGCCGCTCGTGGTGATGCCGGGCATGGTCGACCTTCATGCGCACCTGCCACAGTTGCCCAATGCCGGGCTCGGTGCCGGCCTCGACCTCCTCGCCTGGCTGCGGCGGTACATCTTCCCGCTGGAGCAGCACTTCGCGAACGAGGGCGACGCGGCGGCGCTGGCACCGGCGGCGTTCCGGGCCTTCGCGTCGGTCGGCACGACCACGGTCCTCGCCTATGGCGCGGTCTATGCAGCGTCGATGCACGAGGCGTTCCGCGCGGCCGAGACGCACGGCATTCGCGCCATTCTCGGCAAGGTGATGATGGATCGGATCACCTACGACGAGAAGATCGATCCAAACACGATCCTCGAACAATCGCTGCGCGAATCGGAAGAGCTGTGCACCCGATGGCACGGCGCCGCGGACGGCCGTCTTGGATACGCTGTCACGCCCCGGTTCGCCGTATCGTGCACGGCCGAGATGTTGCGGGCCTCGGCCGACCTCGCCGCGCGGACCGGAGCGTGGTGGCAGACCCACGTGTCCGAGGACCCCGGGGAGATCGCGGAGGTCGCTCGCCTCTTTCCAGACGCGCTCGACTACGTGGACGTGTACGACCGCGCCGGGGGCCTCGGCGAGCGAACGGTCCTGGCCCACGCGGTCCACCTGAACGACCGGGAACTGGGTCGGCTCGTGGCGTCGGACACCCGGGTGGCGCACTGCCCAGCCTCGAACCTGTTCCTCGCCTCAGGGATCATGCCGCTCGCGCGCTATCTCGAGGCGGGCCTGGGCGTCGGGCTCGGATCGGACGTGGCCGGGGGGCCGGACCCCTCGATGTTCTCGGTGATGCGTGTCGGTGCGTACGCCCAGAACGCACGCCGGACCCTGCTCGGGGAGACGACCCCGTCGCTCGGTCCGCTCGACTGGATCCGGATGGGCACGCTTGCCGGCGCGAGGGCCCTTGGCCTGGATGACCGGATCGGGTCAATCGAGACCGGCAAGGAGGCCGACATCATCGCGATCGATGCGGGTCTCACGGCGCCCGTGCGCCACGTGGACCTCGGTGCGCCCGCCCACGAACCGATCGACGTCGATCCAGCGGATATCGCGAGCCGCCTCATCTTCCGTCCGCACCCGGACATGGTTCGCGCCTCATGGGTGCGGGGACAGAGCCTTTCAGGACCCGGGATGGGCGGCGCGCTCCAGGGCGCCGCCGGCGGCTGAGGGAGCCTCCGCTCGCAGGCCGGCCACGGGCCAGCCGGGCGCGACTACCTGCGCTTCGTGACTACTTGCGCTTGGTGCGGAACTGGTTGAGGTGAACGGTCCAGTCGGAGCCGCCGGTCGCGGTTGCCGCGCAGCTGCCGTGCCAGCCACACACGCACGTGATGACCTGGTCCTTGTGAACGTACGTTTCGATCACGTGCCGAAGCGGCTCGGGCTCGCCGTTTCGAAGCGAGGGGCGGGTCAGGGACAGTGGGCGTCCGTTCACTGGGAACTCCTGGGCACGGAGGGGGCCGCACAGTGGCGGGGCCGATCATTGTGCCTCAATTCCCGGTTTTCTGCCGATCACCAGACACGCACCGGCGGCTGATGGCCGTGCCCCGGTTGCGCGGCCGCTCCACACCGGCCGCGCGTTCGGTCCCTACCGGCGAAGGCCCTCGGCGAGGCTCGACGCCTCGGCCCGCTCGAGCGGGTCCAGTCCCGGACCCAGGTCGAGTGCCCGGCCGAGGAGGGTGGCTGCCTGGGTCGCGTCACCCTTCGCGGCGGCAATGGCGCCGGCGTGGAACAGCGTGCGAGCGTCCGCAGCACCCGTTGCCATCGCGGCGCTGATCTGGGTCCATGCCTCATCGATGACGCCGGTCCGGTACAAGGCCCAGGCGAGGAGATCGTGGGCGCCGAAGTCCGACCGATCCACGAGGGCCTTCCTAGCCTGGTCGACGATAGCCGCGTTCGCACCACGGTGATCCAGCTCGAAACGGAGGAGGGTGCGGTCATAGACGGAGCCGGCGAGCGCGGACAGGGTGCGCGTCAGGCGGACCGTTCCATAGGCGCCGCGTGCGGCCGCCGCATCCCCGGGCGCGTCGCGGAGAGTCAGCAGGTCGCCGAGCAGGGCTTCCGCCTCGGGCGTCGGGGCGATCGCCGTGGCCGACCCGAGGGTTGCAATCGCCGTGTCGAGATCGCCCTCGAATGCCTGGATCCGGGCGAGGCCGAGGAGCGCCCCGATGTCCGAGCCTCGGACCTTGACGGCCGTCGCAAACCCGAGTCCCGCGTCGGCCGCGAGGCCCGCGTTGCGCTCGTACTCGGCGAGGGCGTATTCGTAGAATCCCGTGTCGCCGCCGTCGGCGGCAACCGCGTCACGGGCCGCACGCGCCAGCGTCACGGCGCCCGCGAGATCGCCGGTCACCTCCGCCAGCCTGGCTCGCCGGACGTCGACCGCAGAGCTCGGAGCCATCGCGACGAGCGTGGCCAGATCCGCCCGCGCGGCGTCGAGATGACCGAGTTCCAGGGACGCGTCCGCGCGGGTGGCGAGCGCTCCATATTGGGTCGAGTCCCCGGTTACGAGGCGATCGGCCGCATCGAAGGCTCCCTTGAAGTCGTGGAGCGAGTACAGGATGGCTGCCTCGAGTGCGCGGGCGGCCCCCTGATCGGGTGCAATCGCGATCGCCAGCCGGGCTGCCTCGAGGGCACGCTCGTGATCGGCGAGATCGGCGGTCAGACGGGCCCTGGCGTGATAGAGGATCGCCAGGTTCGTGGCCGAGATGAAGTCCTGCGGGTTGGCGGTCAGATTCCGGCTCCAAGCCGCGATGTTGTGATCGAGCTGGGCCACCGAGCCCGGCGCAGGAAGGACGACGCCGGCACCGGGGATGGTGACTTGGGCTTCAGGGGACACCGGGGCCGCAGTGGAAGCGGAGGTCGGGGCGGGACGGGTCCCCGTCAAGCCGAAGGCCGGCAGGTTCCAGGAGCTGGCGGTTCCGGCAACGGTGATCACCAGCGCCCCTGCCAGGATCGCAACCGATCGAAGGCGGATCAGGCGAGGCTCGGTGGTCCGGAGGGTGGCCATGGTGGTGAGTTGCTCCTGGGAATAGGGGTTCGACGTTGGTGGGTCGTCAGAAGAAGAAGGAGTGGAGCGCGATCCCCCACGGCCGCGCTCCACTCCGGGGGTCAATGCGGGACGCCGAGGTACGGGAACGCAGCGAGGTAGTCGCTGTGTGGCCCGACGCCGTCGCCGTTCACGGCGCCGTCGGCGTCGCGGTCAGCGAACAGGCCCAGCGGATCGCCGCCGGTAGCGACCCGCAGCTCGACGTCGATGACGTCGTCAGCGAGGGCGCGGCCGTTGAGCGGTGCCGGTAGGCTGGAGTTGCGGTCGTAGACGAGCACGTCCGGGATCAGGACGGAGGCAAGCGCCTCGGCCTGGCCCTGGGCATACGCACCCTCCGTGTCCAGCGAGGACAGGAAGAGGAGTCCGCCGACGACATTGTTGAAGAACTTGCCGCCGAAGGCGGTCAACTGCTGTGACGGCTTCGTTCGATTGAAGTCGTTCTTGTCTGCCCGTGGCATGAACACGGTGTTGATGGCCGGCCGACCGATCTGGTCTGCCTTGTGCCAGCCGGAGCTGTCCTTGTAGCTCGTGGTCGCCCAGACACCGATCCGGTTCGGCAGCTCGCCGTTCGGGACCGAAAGGACGATCGCGTTGGTGTTGAGGTTCGCGAAGAAGTCGGTCGGGTTGGTGCCGAGGGCATCGCCGCCGACCGCGGTGCCCGTCGTGAGCAACGTGGTGGTGCCGATGAAGCCCGTCAGGTCGAAGAAGAACGGGTCGGAGCGGACGCCCGCCCAGGCCCAGACATCGCTCTGACCGATGGTCTTCATGCCGTCGTTGGCATGGCCCTGCGCGATGGTCTGTCCGCCGGTGAGCGAACGAGAATTCGAGCCGTCGTACTTCGAGAGCTTGAACTTGAGGTTGGCCGTGCCGTCGTCAGCGAATGTGGCCACATAGGCCATGTCCTGGATGTTGTCGCCGTTCGTGTCGATGTTGATCACGTAGCGAACGTTCGTCCCGAAGTCGCCGCCGAACAGGTTGATGGCCGGATTGACCGTCAATGCGATCGCGGTACGGCCCGGATTGCTCGGAGCCTCGAAGACGTAGAGATCGTTGAGGTCGCGATCGCCGTGCTCGGAGTGCGGGGCGATCTCACCGGCAACGACCGTACCGCCAAGGGCGGGGGCGTCGAGATGGTCGGCCGCGCTGGTGAGCAGCGGAACCGTGCCGATCGAGAGGACCGTGATGGCGGCCCCCAGGGTGGCGAGTTTCTTCATGGTGCGCATGTCGGGGTTCCATTTCCTTTTCGTCTGAATGGCCGGGGCTGAAGACCGATCGGCGGTGTCGCGACTCCCCACTGACCGGATGCATGGGTCCATGCGAGGCCCGGCGTGAATTGGATCAATCGCCGTCGGGCGGGGGCAGGCCCGCCGGGATGCCCGGGGTTTGGGGCCGGGTGGCGAGCCCCGACGAGTGGCTAGAGAACGCGGCCCGGGTTCAGGATTCCGAGTGGATCCAGGGCGTCCTTGATCGCCCGCATCGCGGCGACGGCCCCGGTTCCGCGCTGAATCGGCAGCCACTCGCGTCGAGCCGCCCCGATGCCGTGCTCAGCCGTCACGGTGCCGCCCAGCTCGAGGGCCGCCCGGAAGATCTCGTCCCGGACGCGATGGGTCAGCGCCGCCGCCTCAGGGTCGTCCCGATCGAAGATCAGATTCGGGTGCAGGTTGCCGTCCCCGGCATGACCGAACGTCGCGCACCGGACTCCGTGCGCGACGGTGATCCGCTCGATGGCTCGCAGCAGCTGCGGAATCCGGGCCCGCGGCACGCCGACATCCTCCATCCGCACGGTCCCCTGCCGCTCGAGCGCACGGAGCGCCAGTCGTCGCGCCTGGCGCAGCCAATCGGCTTCCAGGGGATCGGTCGCGCGCACGATCGAGCGACCGCCGGCGGCCAGGCAGGCCGCCTCGGCCATGTCCAGCTCCGCGCCGGCGTTGGCTCCCGGCGCATCTGACTCGACCATCAGCATGGCCTCGGCATCGACATCAAGGCCCAGGTGATGCCAATCCTCGACGGCCCGGATCGTCTCGCGGTCCATCAGTTCGAGCGTCACCGGCACCAGCCCGTCGGCCGTCATGCGGGCGACGGCGTCGCCGGCCGCATCGAGGGAATCGAAGAACACCAGGAGCGTGGATCGCGGACCCGGTGCGCGACGGAGGCGGAGCGTCGCCTCGGTGATGATCCCGAGCGTCCCCTGGCTGCCCACGAACAGGTGGGTGAGGCTGTACCCGGCCACGTCCTTGACGTTGCGTCCGCCGGTCCGGATGACCGTCCCGTCGGCCAGCACGACCTCCAGGCCGAGCACGGAGTCGCGGGTCTGGCCGTATTTCACGCAGCACAGGCCACCCGCATTGGTACCGAGGTTGCCACCGATCGAACAGCTCTCGTAGCTTGCCGGATCCGGAGCATAGAACAGGCCCTCAGCCGCGACCGCCGCCTTCAGGTCGGCGTTGATCACGCCCGGTTGCGTGACGACACAGAGGTTCGCGGCGTCGATCTCGAGGACCTGGTCGAGGCGCGTCATCACGATGGTCAGCGCACCTTCGATCCCGGCCGCGCCGCCCGACAGTCCCGTGCCGGCTCCTCGTGGAACCACGGAGACCCGATGTCGGCTGGCCAGTCTGAGCAACCCCGCCACATCGGCAGTCGAAGCGGGAAACGCCACGGCTCCGGGGAGGCCCGCCTCGAGGTAGGCCGTCTCGTCAAGCCGGTAGGACTCGCGGTCCGTCGGGTCGGTGAGGACCCGCACACCCGGCAACTCTGTGCGGACGTCGGTCAGCATCGTAACGAGGGCGGCTGGGTCCGTTGAGGCGATCATCGAGCGATGGTAACGGTGCTCCGGCCGTTGGGCGCGGTACTCCGGCGGGACCGCGGCGGGACCGCGGCGGGACACCGGCGGGACCTGCGCGAGACTCGGAAGGAGCCCCGACGGCGCCAGGACGCTGCCATTGGTCACGCCGGCCGAGCCCGCCGCGTCCTACGATCCCTCCGATGACCCACCGACCCGCGCCGAATCGCACCATGCTCGTCGCCCTGTTCGTCGCGTTCGCGGTCCTGGGAGGGGCGTGCGCGCCACGGAACCCGTCGCCGAGCCCCTTACCGCGAGCATCCCAGGGATCCGTGGCGACGGTCCTGGCCACACCGACCCCGGCGCCGACCCCGGCGCCGTCGGGGTCGCCGACGACCGAGCCTTCATCCTCCCCGGTGAACCCGGCAACGGCGATCGTTCCGGGCAGCGTCGATCGCTCGTCGCTCGAGCTCGAGGCGACGTACGACGCGAGCGTCGATATCGCGGTCGCGACCGGCACCGTCACCGTGGCGGTGACGATGATCGTGCGCAATGCGTCGGGCGGACCGATCGATCGGATCGAGTTGAACACGATCGCAGCACGACTCGGGCGGATGACGCTCCGGGACGTCTCGGTGGACGACCGATTGGTGACCGCGACCGTCAATGACCAGACGATCCTTGTCCCGCTTGATGGCCTCTTGCCGGACGGCGCGTCGGCCACGGTCCGCCTTGGTTATCGGGCGACGCTGACCCGCGATCTCAAGGGTTCCAACTGGCTGTTCAGCCGTGCCGATGGCACGATCGCGATGTATCGCTGGATCCCGTGGGTCAGCCGAGCCGTGCCGTTCGATCGCCCGAACCACGGCGATCCGTTCGTGACGCCGACCAGCCCCGAGGTCCACGTGCGTGTCACCACCGACGTCCCGATGGTTCTCGCCTCGCCCGGCCGGCGCCCGACGATCGACGGCCTGACCGCGACCTTCGAGGTCCGCGACGTCCGCGATGTCTCGATCGTCCTGGCGCCCGACTTCGTCGAGACCGTCGCCGACGCGGGCGGCGTGGCCGTTCGAACCTACACGAGACCGGGAGGCCTCGACCGAACCCGGATGATCACGCAGGTCCGGCACGCGATCGAAGGGATCGGCGACCAGGTCGGCGTCCCCTACCCCTGGCCCTCGTTCACCGTCGCCGAAACCGCCGGTGGGTACGGCATGGAATCACCGGCCATGATCTGGATCCCGCGCCCGACCGCGCGGGCCAATCTCCCCTATCTGGTCCACCACGAGACCGCCCATCAGTGGTTCTATGGCCTTGTCGGAAACGACCAGCAGGGTGAGCCGTTCGCCGATGAGGCAGCGGCGGACTACGTCGCGCGAACGGTGCTCGGGATCAAACGCGCGAGCCGATGCGCGGATGCGCCGCTCGACCGCGGCATCACCCACTACTCCGCGTCCTGCTACTACGAGGTCGTCTACATCCAGGGCGGAAACGTGCTCGACCAACTGCGTCGTCGGATGGGCACGGCCACGTTCTGGAGCGCGATCGGCACCTACCTGACCGACCATCGGTTCGGCCTGGCCGGTACGCGGACGCTGCTGGACGCGCTCGTGAAGGCAAGCTCCGCCGATCTCGGGCCAATCCTGCGAGCCCGGTTCCCGGCGCTCTACTGAGGGTAAGGTGCCGCTCGCAAGCGCCAACGATGACCGCGGCTCGGCCGATGGCGGCGCGGCCGATGACCGCGGCTCGGGCTGCGGCTGCTACCGGTCGCCGGGTCGACGCCCCACGAGCCACCATGCAGCCGGGAACGCCACGGCGGCGAGTGCCATCTTGAGGATCTCACCGCCGACGAACGGCGTGAGGCCGTTGGCGATCGCCCAATCCAGCGGCTGACTGGCGACAATGGCCAGCCACGGGACGCCGATGGCGAAGATCGCGATATCGCCGATCACCATCGCGCCGACGGCGCCGCGGAGGTTGCGATCCCAGCCCAACTCGGCCAGCCGGCCAACCAATGCCCCTGCGAGGATGAAGCCGATCAGGTAGCCGCCTGTCGCGCCGGAGACGATCTCCCAGCCGTGCTTGGCGTCCGCATAGACGGGCAGGCCGATGATCCCGAGCACCAGGTACAGGGCGGTCGCGGCGACCCCTCGCTTGAATCCGAGCGCTCCGCCGGCGAGGAGAACCGCGAAGGTCTGCCCGGTGAACGGCACCGGGTTCCCCGGAATGGAGATGCGGACCTGGGCCGCGGCCGCGATGAGAACCGTGCCGAGGAGGATGAGTGCGAGATGGCGAAGCCGGACGCCGATCCCGTCCGAGACGCGGATCGGTACGAGAAAGTCGGCGATCGTGATTCCGCGCTCGCCGGCCGCTGAGCGGTCCAGGCGCGGTACCGTGATGGTCATCCATTCCTCCACACGCGGATCCCGGCCGCGGGGCCGAGTCTAGCAGACGATCTGTCGCGATTCGAAGAGCCGAACCTCGGGGCTCCGGGGCGCTTCGGCCCTGCCGCGAAACTCCCTTTAGCTGAACTGAAGCGACCGGATGATCGACACCCGCGACGCCACCACCGCAGGGTAGTACGAGGCGACGATCGAGCACGAGATTCCGAGCACCGCCGCCACGGCGATCGACCCCCAGGGCAGGATCAGCGAAGCCCCGAGGTCGCCCGAGAACAGGAGCAGGATCGCGCCGATCGCCAGTCCCACGAGGATCCCCAGGATGCTGCCGGCAATGCCGAGCACGATCGCCTCCGTCAGCACCATCCGCGACGCCTGGCGGCGCGTCATTCCGATCGCGCGAAGCACGCCGAGCTCGCGAACCCGCTCCAGCACGCCCATCCCAAGGGTGTTGACGATCCCGAGGCCAGCGACCAGCAGCGCGATGAGGGAAAACGCGTCGAACAGGCCGAAGACGCGTCCGAGGGCGTCGATCACGGCCCCCTCGATTCGGCTCAGCGGGTTGGCGTCGAGGGCATAGGTGGCCGCCAGCGTTTCGACCGCCAGACGGGCCGCCGGCGTCGCCCCTGGTACGAATCGAACCGCGAACACGTCCGCGCCGGTAACGCCGATCGGACCGGAGGCGTCGGGCCAGCCCACCAGGATCGCCTCGCCGCCACCGCTCGGGAGCGATCGCGCAACGATCCCGGCTACCCGCAGGTTGAGCGTCGCCCCGTTCCCGAGCGCCACCGCGATGGAATCACCCACGGCCAGGTTGAGGCGCCGTGCCGCGGCGTCCGGCAGGATCGCGGCGCCTCCGGCATCGAGAGCTCCGAGGGCCGTCGCACGATCGCCGCTCAGGAATGTCAGCCGACCATCGGCCAGAAAGTCCGCGCCGACCACCGCAGCGGCGTCGATCCGAACGCCGCGATAGGCGAGATCGAAGGTCGCGATCGGCGAGACCAAGCGGACGCCCGGCATGGCCGCGAGCTCAGCCCGGGCAGGCTCGTCGAGCCCGACCGGTCGAATGCTGGTCAGGACCTCGTCACCTGGCACGACGTCGGTGAGCCACGCGGTTGCCCGATGGCGGGCGGCTTCAGCGGTCCACCCGAGCGCGACCACCATGGCCAGCCCGATCACGAGGGCCCCCAGGGTCAGGGCCATTCGGCTGCGATCCCGGGCCATCGAGCCTCGGGCGAGTCGCTCCTCGAGTCGCAGGATGAGCGAGATGGGCAGGCCGATGAGACGGGCGAGCGGCGGAAGCACCAGCGGTGTCGCGAGCGTGGCCACGAGCAGAACGCCGTACACGACGATCGCCCGGTCGGCGCCGATGGACCCGGACGCCGGGGGCCAGACGAGCAGCGCGAGCAGCGCCACGAAGCCGAGAACCACGGTCAGCCACAGCAGGCGGCCCCGGCGTGCTGCTGGCACGTCGAACCGCGCGCGGAGCGCCTCGACCGGCGAGATTCGCGACGCGCGGATGGCCGGCTCCATGGCTCCGGCGGTCGTGACGGCGAGCCCGACCAGGAAGGCGAGCGCCAGGCTCCCTGGGCTGAGCGCGTCCACCTGGGCCGCGAACCCGGTCAGCGCCCGGATCGAACTCGCCATCAGGGCGCCGAGCGCGGCCCCGACCAGCAGGCCGAGCAGCGACCCGAGGACCCCGAGGATCGCGGCACCGACCAGGACGAACCGAATGATCTGGCCGCGCGTGGCGCCGGCGGCCCGGAGCAGCCCGACCTCGCGAGCGCGCTCGCTGACCGTCATCGAGATCGTGTTGATGATCAGGAACGCGCCCACGAACAGGACGATGGCCGCGAGCCACGCCGTGGTCGCCTGGAAATCGGCGGTCGAGGCCCGCAGGCTGGCCGCGAGGTCGGCGGGCGTGGACAGGACATACGGCTCTGTGATGATGACGCCGGCCAGGCGATCGAAGGCCGCCTGCGAGGCTGCTCCATCGGTCAGCACCACGTCGACCCGGGTGACGCCGGCGAGCTGGAACATGGTCCGGGCGACATCGATCGGAACGATCACGGTCCGGCCGCCCGCATCCGCAACCGGGCCTGACCCGGCCACGATGCCGACGACCCGGAGATGGGTGGGCGCTCCCGCGCCAAGGACCGTCAGCTCGGACCCGAGGGCGTAGCCATCGGAGGCGGCAAGCGCCTCGGTGATGACCGCCGATCGCTCGTCCGCCCGACGGAGGAGTGCCCCGCCGACGAGTTCGAGCGGGTGGACGGTCGGGTACGTCATGGGATCGATCCCGACGACCGTGACGGCCCCCGGGTGCGTGCCCGGTGACCCCGACAGGAACGTCCGACGTTCCACGATGGGCGCCGCCACGGACACGCCGTCCATCGTCCGGATCGCATCGACCGAGATGTCGGACAGGCCCCGTTCGAGGAACGACGAGACGCGAAGGTCGGCGTTGCCGACGAGGTCCCGGACCGTGCGATTGATCGCCGCCTCGAGGCCCGCGCCGAGCGTCAGTGATGCCGAGAGGACACCGACGCCGAGCGCGACGCCGAGGATCGTGAGGAGCGAGCGGAGCGGACGCGCGGTCAGCGTCCGGGCAGCGAGGCGGGTGAGGCCCACGCTCGCCTAGAGCCCGATCTGGGCGAGCCGCGCGATGAGGGGGGCCGCCGTGTGGTCGTGCCGCCGGCCCAGGGTGATCTCGTCGGTGATCCGACCATCGCCGATGACGAGGACGCGATCGGCGTACGCGGCGGCCCGCGCATCGTGGGTCACGAGGACGATAGTCTGGGCCGATGCCTCGGCGGTGAGCCAGAGCGCCTCAAGGATCTCGAGCCCGGTCGTGTAGTCGAGGTTGCCGGTGGGCTCGTCGGCGAAGAGGACCGATGGCTTCGTCACGAGGGCGCGTGCGACCGCCACGCGCTGCTGCTCCCCCTGCGACAGCTGGTCGGGCCGGTGCCGTTCCTTGCCGGTCAGCTCGACGAGCGAGATGACATCGCGAATCCGCTCCCGGAGCTCGCCCCGGTTGGCATCGAGGCCCGCGATCGTGAACGGCAGGCCGATGTTCTCGATCACGCTCAGCAGCGGAATGAGGTTGAACGCCTGAAACACAAAGCCGGTCTGCTCGCGGCGGAGCTTCGTCGCCTCGTCGTCCGACAGCCGGCTGATGTCGTGGCCCTCGAAGACGACGGATCCGCTCGTGGCCCGGTCGAGGCCGGCGAGGAGCTGGAGGAGGGTGCTTTTGCCCGACCCGGAGGGCCCCATCAGGGCGAGGAATTCGCCTGCCTGGACCTCGAGGGATACGCCGCGGAGGGCCTCGACCCTGGTCGCCCCGAGGTCGAACGTCTTCGTGAGGTCACGCGCCTCGAGGATCGCGGGCATCGGGCCTCCATGTCACGGGGCGGGAAGCGGACTCCCACGAAGTGTAGCGACCAGTCGGGCGATGGGCCGCGTTCCGGTTGCGGCGTGCGCTACCGCCGAGCTGTCGAGTTTCCGCGGGTCACTGGCCGAAGTACGCTCCGGCGACATCACCGACGATCGTATCGACCAGATTCCCGGCGAACGGCGAGTCGACCACCTGGAGGCCGACCGCGGTGTCGTCGCCGCCGTCCGGCGGCCTGGAATCCGGTGCGGGTTCGGGTGTGGCGACCGGGGCCGGGAAGCCGCCCGCCAGGCCCGGCGTCCGCGAGCCGAGGGCGCCAAGGACCTCGGACGGATCCAGCTCTGCGGTCGGCGAAGGTGTCGGGGCGAGGGTCGGGACCGGGGTGGGTGGTGCGGTCGGGACCGGCGTGGCCCTGGTCGCTGCGGTCGGCCTGGGGGTCGCCTTCGCCGTGGGCTTCGGCGTCGGCCTCGGCGTGGGCTTCGGCGTCGGTTTCGGCGCCGTCCCACACTTGGTCGCGAACAGGACGGTCCACATGTGCTTGTCGTTGACGCCCTGGTAGGCGCCGATGCCGATCACGGTCCACGTGCCCAGGATGTTGGCGCGATGTCCCGCCGAGCCCATGAATCCATCCTGGATCGCCTGGGTGGCGACATCGTCGGGGAAGGTGTTGGTCCCGATGTTCTCGCCGGCGGCGACGTAGCAGTAGCCGATCCGCTTCAGCTCGTCGAAGACCTTGGTCCCGTTGGGCGGAATCGAATGGCTGAAATAGTCACGCTCGACCATGTCCTTGGATCGCCACCGAGCGACGCTCGTGAGGGTCGAGTCAACCTTGAGTGCCGGGAGGCCGGCCGATGCGCGCGCCTGGTTCGTGAGCTGGACCAGCAGCGCCTCGTCGACCGACGAGAAGCTGTTGTCGCTCCAGGCGAAGACGAGACCAGGGGTGGCCAGCGTCAGCACGAGGGCGATCAGGGCGGCAACGCCCCGCAACGGGCGGCCGGCATGGGCCGGTTGGCGGCGATCCTGGCGGCTGGCGATTGTCATGACCCTCGTCCTGGGGCGTGGAGATGGACCGGCTGGCCCCCGACCAACCGGTCTCACCACGAACCGTAGGGATTCTCCGGACGCACCGGCCCGGTCCCTTGGTCCCGTTGCCCATGGGCACGAGGTACCAGTGCGTGCAACGGACCGCACCCGACCGCACGCGACCGCTCAGCCCGTTCTTTGCTCGTGCCGTTCCCCGCTGTCGGCCCGCTCCTCGCGCCTGGGCCGTTCCGCGCGCACCCGGCGCGCCGAAGCGTCGTCACGCCGCTGGACGGCACGTCGTCCGGAGGCCCGCGCGGCTTCGGGTACACTTCGCGCTCTCGCGATCGCTCTGGTGATCGTGCCGTGGTGGCCTTAGCTCAACCGGCAGAGCAGCGGATTGTGGTTCCGCAGGTTACGGGTTCGACCCCCGTAGGCCACCCCAGTTCCCCCGACTCCAACCCCGCCGGGCACCCAGCCTGCCATCACCCACCGACAGGATTCCCGATGACCCAGATCGCCTACGACGCGTTCGATGCGCTGACGTTCGATTGCTACGGGACGCTCATCGACTGGGAGGCCGGCCTGCTCGCGGGCCTGCACGCGTTCCTCGACCGGCGCGCTTTGGATGCCACGGACGAGGTGCTCCTCGAGCGCTACGCCGCGACCGAAGCGGAGCTCGAGCGCGGCCCATACCTGACCTATCGCGAGATCCTTAAGCGCGGACTCAGGACCCTTGGGTCGGCCTACGGTCACGAGCCGACGCCCGCGGAGGTCGCCGCGTTCGGTGGCTCCGTGGCCGACTGGCCGGCGTTTCCCGACTCGGCGGCGGCGCTCGCTCGCCTCGCGACGCGGTTCAGGCTGGGCGTCCTCACCAACTGCGACGACGACCTGTTCGCGGCTTCGAACCGGCGCCTCGGCGTGACCTTCGACTGGGTGGTCACTGCCCAGGAGGCGCGCGGCTACAAGCCGCGGATCGCCAACTTCGATCTCCTCTTCGAACGCGTTGGGCTGCCGCCGTCGCGCATCCTCCACGTCGCCCAGAGCCTCTTCCATGATCACGCGCCCGCGAAGCAACTGGGTCTTACCACGGTCTGGATCGACCGCCGGAACGGGCTGCCGGGGTCGGGTGCCACGCCTTCGGCATCCGCCGCTCCGGATGCCACATTCCTGGATATGGCGTCGTTCGCGGAGGCGGCCCTTGGGTTCTGATTGGTTGGACGGGTGTAGAGTGAACGGGTCCGGAAACGGCTCGTACGGGACCGTCCACGTTCGCGTTCTGCGCGACAGGATGCATGGGTCCGCGATGCCGCCCCGGGTCGGAGGACTCTCATGGCAACCGTCACGTTCGACAACGTGAGCAAGCGGTACGGCGACGTCACCGCCGTTCGCGACCTTTCCCTCGAGATCCAGGACGGTGAATTCATGGTCCTCGTCGGGCCATCGGGCTGTGGCAAGACCACCAGCCTGCGGATGATCGCCGGACTCGAGGAGATTTCCGACGGAACCCTGAGGATCGGGGATCGGATCGTCAATGATGTCGCGGCCAAGGATCGCGACATCGCGATGGTCTTCCAGAGCTACGCCCTGTACCCGCACATGAGCGTCTACGACAACATGGCGTTCGGGCTGAAGCTGCGCAAGGTGCCGAAGTCCGAGATCGAGAAGCGCGTCGCCGATGCGGCGGCCATCCTCAGCCTCGAGCCGTTCCTGAAGCGCAAGCCCAAGGAGCTGTCAGGCGGCCAGCGCCAGCGCGTCGCCCTTGGGCGAGCCATCGTCCGCGAGCCAGCCGTCTTCCTGATGGACGAGCCGCTCTCCAACCTCGACGCCAAGTTGCGCGTCCAGACGCGCGCCGAGATCGCCCGGCTGCACCAGCGGATGGGCACGACCTTCGTCTATGTCACCCACGACCAGGTCGAGGCGATGACGATGGGCACCCGGATCGCGGTCATGGCCGATGGCCTGCTCAACCAGGTCGGCACGCCCAAGGAGTTGTACGACAGCCCGAAGAACCGGTTCGTGGCCGGGTTCATCGGCAGTCCGTCGATGAACTTCGCCTCGGTCGAGCTCGCCGACGGACGGCTCCGCGGCGGCGGGATCGATATCGCGCTCCCGAGTCGACTCCAGAAGGCGGTCCAGGCCTCCGGGCACCGGGCGTTTGACGCCGGCTTCCGGCCCGAGCACCTCGAGATCGGTGGGACTGGGGATGGACTCACGATCCACGCCAAGGCGGACGTCGTCGAATACCTGGGCAACGACGAGCTCCTGCACGTCACGATCCCTGGACACGAGGGCGACGTGATCGCCCTGGTTCCGGCGACCAACAACGTGCGGCCGGGCGATTCGGTGGACCTGCATCTCCCGGCCGCTCGGCTGCATCTCTTCGAGACGGCAACCGGCAGCGCCATCACCACCGACGCCGCCTGATCCGTTCGTGACTCGCGAGCACGGCGCTGGCGGCGATCCGCATCCCGCCGACGACCGGCTCCGCGAGACGGTGACCGCCTCCCGGACGGTGCACCGTGGCCACTATCTCGAGGTTCGGGTGGACGAGATCGCCACGCCCGGTGGCGGTACGAGCACGCGCGACATCGTCGCCCACCCGGGCGCCGTCGCGATCGTGGCGCTCGACCCGAATGACGCGGTGCTCATGGTCCGCCAGTTTCGGCTGGCCGCCGGGCGCACGCTGCTGGAAATCCCGGCGGGGACCCTGGACCGGGTCGCGGACGGAGGCGTCGAGGATCCGGACCTTGCCGCGCCGCGCGAGCTCGAGGAGGAAACCGGCTTCCGGGCCGGTTCCTGGGAACATCTCGGCGCGTTCTGGACGGCGCCGGGGTTCGCCACGGAGCTGATGCACCTGTACCTGGCACGGGATCTCGTGTCGGCCCAGGAGAACCGGCTGGGCCCGGACGAAGATGAGCGCCTGGAACTCGAGCGCGTCCCATGGCGCGAGGCCGTGGCGATGGCCGAGCGCGGCGAGATCGCCGATGCCAAGACCCTCGTGGGGCTTTTGCGTCTCGGTCGGATCATGGAACGGGTCAGTCCTTCAGGAGCAGCCGGCGCCCTTGATCTGTTTGCTGGGCCGGGATCGGGCCGGCTCGCCGTGGCGACCTTCAGCATCTCCCTTCGCCAGCGGATCCTCGCGAGCGCGGCGCTCATGCGGATGTCCGTCGCCTCACGGGTCTTTGGGCTCGTGGTGGTCGCGAGCGGACTCCTGCTTGTCGGAGATTCGAGTCAATGGCCACCGGCCTTCTTCAACATCACGTTTGGAGCGGCGTTGCTGACCGGGCTGTGGTGCGCGCCGTTCATCTGGTGGGCATCGCGTCGCCGACCCGACCTCTTGAACGCGACGATGCTCATCGAGGCCGATGATCTCGGCCTCAGGATCCAGGCGTCGTACGGCGCAGGATCCTACCGCTGGGATATGTTCCGACGGGTGCGCGAGAGGGGCGGATTCCTGTTCCTCGACATGATGACCGGCATGAACGTGCTAATCCCCGTGGCCGACTTCGACGAAGCGAATCTGGCCACGTTTCGTCGCCTCCTCCTCGACGCCGGCTACAGCCCGGATGGTCGGACCGTGGATCCGACCGCGCCCGGACCCGCGAAACGCTGAAGCGCCGCACAGCGCCGCGAGATCAGGCCCGCCAGTCCGCTAGTTCGAGGCGCTTCAGGCGCGGACTCTCGGTACGGCCGGGGATTCGACCGCGCTTGGCGATCGGCCGGCCATCGATCTCCTTGAGGTCGCCGGTAAAGTCGATCGGGGTGGCGCCGCTGATGTATGACCCGACGGCGAACGAATCCACCTTGGCCTGGGCGTCCTTGAAGTAGCGGATCCGGTCGGGCGTGAGGCCGCCGGAGACGACGATCTGGACCTTGCCGTGCCCCGCCTGATCCAGCCGCGCGCGGACCTCCTTGACCAGGTCCGCGGTGACCCTGCCCCGCTCGGACGGCGTATCGAGTCGAATCCCGTACAGCCGGTCGCCCAGGGCATCGGCAACGCGGAGAGCCTCCTCGGCCTCGTCGCGGAAGGTGTCGACGAGGACGATCCGTGGCACGTCCTCGCTCATCTCGCGATCGAACGCGAGCGCCGCCTCAACCGTGTCCCCGATGATCAGGACCAGCGAATGGGGCATGGTGCCGGTCGGGTTCAGGCCCGCCAGACGCGCTCCTGCCGGGGTCGAGGCGCCGACGCATCCGCCGACGATCGCCGCGTAGTCGAGCACATCGACGATGTCCGGGTGAACGTGCCGCGCGCCGAACGAGATGACCGGTTCCGGGGCCGCCGCCTGGACGACCTCGCGAGCCGCGGTCGCCCAGCCCGTGGACTGCGCGAGCATCCCGAGCATCGCCGTCTCGTACAGGCCGAACGCACGATACCGCCCGGTGATCCGGAGCACGACCTCCTTCGGCGCGATGGGATCGCCGTCATCGAGGCTCTCGACGAGCGTCTCATCCGGGTTCGCATCCGCGAGCACCGTTGCCAGCAGGGTCTTGGCCTCGTCGATCCCGCAGAGCACGGCGTCCTGGCGGGCAAAGACCTCCATCACGACCATCGGGTTCAGGCCCTCGCGTTCGAGGATCCGCTCAGCCCGAGCGAAGTAGACGTCCGCCGAGTCGCCGGACAGGATCTCCCAGGAGGGACGTGTGCGCTGGCCGCGCATCAGGCCGTCCAGCCCGCGGGTCGGTGCCGAAGCAGCGTGGTGAACCGCACTGGCGGACATGCCTCCCTCAACGTCCGCTCGTCCGTCGACCGTCGTGAACGGCCGCGGGCGGATCGGCGGCGAGTGTACCGCACGCCCGGCGCCATTCCGGCACCGGAGTCTCGATGCCAAGTGACTAAGTCAGTCCTAACTGCCAAGTGAATTTGTCAGTCTCCACCGATGGAGACGATCACGATGACAGTTCGAGACCAGCGCCGG
>JAYTWS010000233.1:0-5548 GCA_043743315.1 Chloroflexota bacterium
CAGCACCGTCATGGCCGAGGAACAGTTGGCCGACGAGCCCACGGCGCGCAGCTCGAACTTGTTGCCGGTGAAGGCGAACGGCGAGGTCCGGTTGCGGTCCGTCGCGTCCTTCGACAGGACCGGCAGCGAGGTGACCCCGAGCTCGACCTGGCCGCCCTTCTTCGATCCGGACGCGGGACCCTTTTCGAGCTGGGTGATGACGTCCTCGAGCTGGGAGCCGAGGAAGATCGACACGATCGCCGGCGGCGCCTCGTTGGCCCCGAGCCGATGGTCATTGCCGGCATCCGCGATCGAGGCCCGGATCAGATCGGCATGGACGTTGACCCCGCGGATGACCGCGAGCAGAACGGCGAGGAACTGGGCGTTGGCATCGGGGTCGTTGCCCGGATCGAGCAGGTTCTCACCGGTGTCCGTGGCCATCGACCAGTTGTTGTGTTTGCCGGAACCGTTGATCCCCGCGAATGGCTTCTCGTGGATCAGGAACATGAGTCCGTGCTGGGCCGCCAGCCGGCGCATCGTGCTCATGACGATCATGTTGTGGTCCGAGCCGATCGAGGTCGCCTCGTAAACCGGTGCCATCTCGAACTGCCCCGGCGCCACCTCGTTGTGGCGGGTCTTGGCCGGGATCCCAAGGCGCCAGAGGGCGCGGTCGAGATCCATCATGAACGCGAGGACGCGCTCGCGGATCGGGCCGAAGTACTGGTCCTCGAGCTCCTGGCCCTTGGGCGACGCCGCACCGAACAGGGTTCGGCCGGTGAGCAGGAGGTCTGGCCGCTGCTCGGCGAGCCGCCGGTCGACCAGGAAGTACTCCTGCTCGGGCCCGATGTTGGTGAAGACTCGCTTCGCCGTGTCGTTGCCGAACCAGCGCAGCACCCGAAGCGCGTGTTGTCCCAGCGCGGCCTGGGAGCGGAGGAGCGGGATCTTGTAGTCGAGTGCCTCGCCCGTGAACGAGACGTAGGCGGTCGGGATCGTGAGCGTGACGCCATTCGGCTCGAATTGCAGGAAGATCGGGCTGGTGACATCCCACGCCGTATAGCCGCGGGCCTCGAAGGTGGCCCGGATGCCACCGGATGGGAAGGAGCTTGCATCGGGCTCGCCCTGGACGAGGTTCTTGCCGGAGAACTCGGCGATCGTCTCACCCTCGCCGACCGGGCTGAGGAACGAGTCGTGCTTTTCGGCGGTCGAGCCGGTCATCGGCACGAACCAGTGGGTGAAGTGGGTGGCTCCGTGGGCGAGCGCCCACTCCTTCACGCCATGGGCCACCGCGTCCACGATCGCCGGATCGAACGGCTCGTGGCCGTCGATGGTCTGGCGGAGCTTCTCGAAGATGGGCCTCGCGAGGTACTGCCGCTGTGCGCCCTCGTGGAACATGTAGGTTCCATAGATATCCGCCCCGGCGAACTCGAGGAACTCCTCGGTCGAGGCAACCCGATGGTTGGCAATGGATGCAATGGCGGTGCTGCGAGCGGACATGTGTCTCCTGCCGGCGAGCCGATGGCGCGGTGGGCGCCGCCTCGGATCGATCCATTCCAATATGGGAACGTTCTTGTGCCTAACGCACGATCTGGAGGGATCGCGCAGCGCTGAAATAGATCCTACCGGGTTTCGGGCGCCTAGTCGGGCCGCACGTCGGGCCGCAACCTGGCTAAAACTTATGGATTATGCACAAGTCGTAGCGCCGTGGAAAGCGCGAAGCGGACGTCGGGATCCGTAAGATCCCAGCCGGTGATTACTTCGATCCGGCGGAGGCGGTAGGCGACGGTATTCCGGTGGACCCCGAGGGCGGTCGCGGCCTCGCCCAATCCGCCTCGATCGAGCACGGCGCGGAGCGTCGCGAGGTGCTCCGTCCGCACGTCGGTACGGCCCGCAAGCAGCGGTTCGAGGAGCGCGCGGGCCAACCGGTCGCCGTCCCCGAGGTGGTGCAGTGCGCCCAACATCCGAAACGTCGGCAGCAGCGCCGCCTGGGCGACCGGGCGGGAGTCCGGAAGGGCCTCGGCCGCCTCGAGCGCGCCCCTGGCCTCGGCCTCCGCGGTCGGGCGTTCCCCCACCGCGCCGAATGGACGCGACACCGCGACCGTCCGACCGAGGAACGCGGCGATCCCCGACGCGGCGGCGAGGCCGGCCGGATCCGGCCCGCCCGGAGGGTCGACGGCCAGGACCGCACGGATCTCCAGGGATTCGGCATCGCCGCGGAGGACCATCCGGCGTGCTGGCGCGATGAGCCGCAGCTCGCGGCGGTTCGCCTCCCGGCGGTCCACGGCCTCGGCGGCATCATCGGATTCGTCGGGCATCCGCTGACGAGCGAGCAGGACGACCCAGGGCGGTCCGGCCGACGGCAGCGCCTCGGCCCGCCGCGTCGCGTCCCTGGCTCGCCGGACCGCCTCGTCCCGCGACAGCTCGAGCGCGAGCAGGCCCGCGATTCGTCCGACGGCGACGCGCTCCAGGTCGTTCGGTGGCCGCGATCCGAGCAGGACAAGGGCACCGCCGCTCGACCCCATGCGACCGGCTCCCGCGGCGCGGGCGGCGTCGGGCTCGGTGACTGTTCCGGCTCCCACGGCGCGGGCGGCTCTCGCGGCCGGCAAGGGCTCGGTGACTGCTCCGGCTCCCGCGGCCCCTGCGGCCGGCAGGGGCACGCGCAAGGCTACCGGCTCGCGTGGTCGAGCCTGGTAGCGGGTGGCATCGAGTGCGGACTCGGGAAGCTCGGCCGGCGCATGGACGGCCAGCGGATCGCCGCGGCGTCCCTCGAGCGCCACCGCCCGCCCGAAGTGCGAGGCAATCGCACCGACCAGCGCCGCCGGGCCGCCACCTTCGAGCGCGACCCGCTCCAGGTGATTCTCGAGCGCCGCGGCCTGGCGCTCGAGCTCGGCTCCCCCGGTCACGAGGTACCCGATGATCGAGCGTTCGAGTCGCCCGGCGTCGGCGGGGGCGACCCGGAGCGCGGGCAACCCGGCGGCTTCGAGCCCCGCAGCGAGGTCGGCGAACGCACCTTCTTGCACGCCACTGGCCGGTGTATCGACCCGTTCCCCCGCCCGGACCTCGCGCTCGATCAGCAGCATGCCCGCGATCCGGGCGGTTCGGCAGGCCTCGACCAGCTGCAGCCGCTCGTCCCGACTCGGAGCCACGACGGCGAGCGTCGCCTCGGGCACGATCGCGAGGTCCCCGGGCTCGAGCGCGTCGAAGGCTGGGACCCGTGCCCGCATCACCCGCACCCATGCGACCGTGGTTTCGGTGGTCGGGTCCACGCGCGCCCCGACGCGCACCGCATCGGGGAAGAGGGCGCCGGCCAGCTCGGAGAGCGCCGTCACGATCCCGCGCCGTCGCCGGGCGCGGCGGGACCCTCGGACACCCGGGGGCCTGGAGAGCCCCGGCGCGCGGCGACGAGGTCATCGACGAGCCGTCCGAACTCGGCATCGAAGTCGACGTAGCGATCAGATCGTCCGACGAGGGCCAGCCTGCCGTCCGGCCCGAGGCGCGCCCAGACGCGGCGGCGCGGCAAGTAGAACGTGATCGACAGGCCGATGATCAGCGCCGCAAACGCCGCCCAGATGACCCCCTGCCCCGGGTCCCGCTTGGCGATGAGCAGGGTGTAGTCGCTGAACGCCTTCAACGTGACGGTGAAGTCGAGCGCCTCGAACGAGGCCGTCGCGCCGCGCGTGACGGTGAGCGGGAAGCCGGTCTGGACAATATTCGTCCCGTCGGGGTTCGTGCCCGTGACCACGTACGGCAGGAGGAGCAGCGTGCCGACGCGCTCTGCTGTTCGATCGAGCAGCAACTGCAGTCCGAGGCCCCGTCCCGGGACCGCGAGTGTCCCGAACGGCAGGCCGCCGGCGCTGTCGGTCATGGGCACGGGTCCCGTCCACAGGACGCTCCCGTCGAGCGCCTTGATCTCGAGGTCCGGGGCCGGGCCGAAGCCGTTCTGGTGGAACGTGTAGCCGCCGGCACGCAGCGGGTCGTTGACCCGGATCTCCTTGCGCGCCAGCAGGACGCCGTCCTGATAGACGGACAGATCGGTCACGAAGTCCTTCGCCTGGCCGGTCTCGAGTCCGGGTGCCGAGAAGCCGTTGTTCCTGACGAGCAGGAGTCCGGGCGTTCCGATGGGCTGGACCGTGAGCGTATCCCCGTTCGCGACGACGAGACCCTGCTCGTCGCCGAAACGCGAAGTCACCGCCCCGCCGATGAGGAAGAGAATCAGGCCAAGATGGCTGATCAGGGTCGCCATCTTGACCCACCGATTCCGGTCCCCGTACAGATACCGAAATCCGTCATCCTCGGCGGTCCGGACCCGAAATCCGCGCCGGCGAAGGGCGCGTTCCACCGTCGTCGAGTCGAGGCCGGGTTCGATCCGGACGCGATCCGGCAGTTTGGGATCGAAGTAGGCGTCGGGCTGCACGACCCGGATCTCCGCCGAGGTGCGCCACAGCCGCGGCGTCCGGTCGATCGTGCAGATGAGGATCGAGACGATCAGGACGAGGAGCCCGATCGAGAACCAGGTCGACGTGAAGACGTGGAAGAGCTGGAGTCGCTCCATGACGTTGACCACGCCGCTTCCCAGGGCCGCGTCATAACGAGCGTGGGTCGCGGCCATCGCGGTGGCGTAGTCCCCGGCGGACCGGAAGGCGAACCCGGGCAGCTGGCGCACGGTCATACCAATGACCGCGAGGAGCGCGAGGACGATGATCTGGAGAACCGCGAAATTCACCGACGTGAATAGCCGCCAGAGCGTCGACCCGAGGAGCCCGAGCGGCCCCGCGTTGATCCGCGCGCGCACGGAAGGTCCGGCACCGAGATACAGGCCGATCCCGGCGACCACGGTCAGGCCGAACAGGATCGCCGGCGAGATGATGGCCTCGAACCGCTACGTGGCGAAGGCCGCGACGAGGGCCCTCGCGACAGGCTCGATCCCGGCGCCGGCGGCCGCGAGGTTCGGGGAGGGCGCAATGCCGGGTCCGCCGCGACTGGCTTCCTCGACTCCGCCGCGACGATCGAAGCTGGTCATGGCGCGATGCTACACCGGGCGGCCGGACACCTCTGCCAGCTCGGTCGGGAGGTCGGCCATCGGGTCCGACGTGGGGCCGGCGACGCGATTGCGACCGGCGCGCTTCGAGGCGTACATCGCCAGGTCCGCCTTGACCATGAGGGCATCGACCGATTCGCCGTCCCTCGGATAGGCGACCACCCCGATCGACACCGTCGGCGAACGTTCCATGCCGCGGATCTCGAGCGCCGCGATGCTCAGCCGGATCTTCTCGGCCAGGACCCAGCCACCCGTTGGATCCGTTTCGGGCAGCAGCGCGACGAATTCGTCACCGCCGTAGCGAGCGGCGACATCGATCCGTCGCACGCCGCTGCGGATGCGATCCGCAATCTCCCGAAGGACGAGGTCGCCGGCGTGGTGCCCGAGTTGATCGTTGATCGCCTTCAGCTCATCGAGGTCCAGCATCAGCAGGCAGAACCCGCGTCCGGAACGGGCGCTCCGGTCCATCTCTCGCTCGAGGGCCGCGAAGAACAGCGTTCGATTGAACAGGCCTGTGAGCGGATCCATGGCCGA
>JAYTWS010000234.1:0-3351 GCA_043743315.1 Chloroflexota bacterium
GCGGCGACGACGCCAGTGGCCCTCGAACCTGGGTCGGCGGCCCCCAGGAAACCCGACTGGGCGCCGGGCTGCGCGGCCGCATCGAGTACGGCCGTGACGGCGGCGCGATACGCCTGCGCAGCAGCCAGATCGTCATCGACCCCGGCCAGACGGGATTGGAGCTGGACGTTCCAGGCGCCAAGCGCGGCAATGGCGAGCACCGCGGCGATCCGCAGCAGCCACGTTCCGCGGCCAGTCGCTCGTGCGGTCGCGCGCCGTTCCCGCTCGGCGGCGGCCGGGAACGGGATAGGCGACGTCGTCGACGCGGCGATGCGCTCGACGTCTGGTGCGGCGGCTGCCAGGATCCGGGCCCGCAGGCCCACGGGCGGCTCGATCGGATCGAGCGATTCGGCGAGATACGGGACCACGCCACCCATGTCGGCGAACTCGGGGTGCGGCTGATCGCAGGTCGCCAGGTGGGCGCGCACGGCCGCCGCCTCGTCGAGGCTGAGCGCACCGAGCACGAACCCGGCGGCCTGGTCGCGGGCGTCGTCGCAGGTCATGGTCATGCCGATGCTCCCGGCCGGTCGATCAGGCTGGGTCGATGGGCGGCCTCACCCGCACGACGAACAAGCGCGCCGTGGAGCACCTGGAGGCCGAGGCGCATGCGCGACTTCACGGTCCCGAGGGGAACGCCGGTCTGGGCCGCGATTTCCGACTGGCTCAGCCCGCCCCAGTAGGCCAGCTCAATGGCCTCGCGCTGAACGGCCGACAGCATCTCGAGGGCGGCCCGCACCTCGACGGCGTCCAGGCGGCCGGCGACCTCGGGCCAGATGTCACCCTCGATGAGCTGGCTCGGGGCGGGCAGTTCGACATCGGGCAGCTCGGTCAGCGGCTTGCGCCGCCGGACGGCATCGATCGCCCGGTGATGCACGATCGAGAGCAGCCAGGTCTTGACGCTCCCACGGCCCTCGACATAGCGCGAGGCATGGCGCCAGACCCCGAGAAAGGCGTCCTGGACAACGTCTTCGGCGAGGGTCGGGTCGGCGGTGATGCGGAGTGCGATTGCGTAAGCCATGGTTCGATATCGGTCGTAGAGCCCTTCCAGGGCATCGAGTCTGCCCTCGTCGACATCGACGAGGATCTGTCGGTCGGCTTCATCCTCCGGCGAGGTCGCCCTCAGCGGAGGCCGGGCCTTGTCGGTCATGGATGGATGCGTCCGCGACCCACGGTCGGTTCACTTTCGCCGTCGATCGCGGTCCTCATCGGCCGGTCCACGACCTCGAGCGCCGCGTCGAGGACCGACGTGAACACCGCCTCCGACGGTCGATCAGCGTCGATGACGGCCCAGCGGGATGGTTCGGCCCGTGCCAGCTCCAGGAACCCGGCCCGCACCCGGAGGTGGAAGCCGAGGTCGAAGGCAGTCTCGAAGCGCGTGTGGCTATCGGGTGTCTTTCGAGCCAGGCCGGTCTCTGCAGCCAGGTCGAGGAGCAGCGTCCGGTCCGGCACCAGGCCGTCGGTTGCGATCGCGATGATCCGGCGCAGGGTCTCGAGGTCCACACCGCCGCCGTAGCCCTGGTAGGCCAGCGTCGAGTCGGCGTACCGCGCGCTGACCACGACGCATCCCGCGACCAGGGCGGGTCGAATGATGTTCGCGACGTGCTGAGCCCTCGATGCGTTGAACAGCAACGCGTCGGCGATCGGATCGATGGGTTCGCCCCCATTGGCCATCAGGAGCTCGTAGAGACGATCGCCCAGCGGCGTGCCACCGGGCTCACGGGTCAGCACGACATCGTGTCCCCGCGCCCGAAGGGCATCGGCGAGGAGACGCGCCTGATGCGTCTTGCCCGAGCCGTCGGGGCCCTCGATCGAGATGAAATGGCCGGTTGGCCGATCCACAATCGTCACCCATCGAGTGTAGCCGAGACCCATCGCCCCGCCTCGAAGTGATCCGCCCGGAGGGCTGGCGCGTACCCTGCCTGCCATGCGAACCCCCACCGTCCGGCGCCGGATCCTCGCCGCCCTCCTCGCGATCGGAGCACTGGGATTCCCGGCGCTCGCATCCGCCCACCCATTGGGCAACTTCACGATCAACCATTACGCGGCGCTGCGGGTGGGCCGGTCCGAGATCCGACTCGATGTGATCGTCGACCTGGCGGAGATCCCGGCGTTCCAGGAGCGGATCCGGATCGATGCCAACGGCGATGGCGATGTCAACGAGGCCGAGGTGGCCGCCGCACGCGAGTCCGAGTGCACCACCCTCGCCCCCAGCCTCGATCTGCAGGTCGATGGCACGCCTGCCGACCTGTCGCTCGTGGCGGCCGGATTGGCCTTTCCCGCCGGCGCGGGCGGCGTCCCGACGATGCGAACGGTCTGCGAGTTCGTGGTGGCGCTGACGCCCGATGTGGCCCCCGGGACGCTGGTCACCTTTGCCGATACCTCGAGCGTCGCGCGGATCGGCTGGCGCGAGATCGTCGTGTTCGGCGACCGGGTCATGATCGACGCCGCGCCCGACCGTCCCTTGCCCGCGTCGATCGACCGATCGGCGCGACTGACCGCGTACCCGAAGGACCTCCTGACCCAGCCCCTCAATGAGCATGCCGTGGCGTTCACGGTGACCTCCGGCGGCCCCGCGCTCCCCGCGTTCATCGCAACCGATGCCCAGCCGGTGGGCGACGTTGCGTCCACGGCAGCACCGGATGCATCGGGCGACGTACCGACCGCCACGCCGGGTCCGGCGGTCGTCCCGGGCGGGGTGTCCGGCGAGATCCCGGACCTGTTCCGAGCCGATCTCACGCCGTTCGTCGCGATTGCGTCGATCCTCCTGGCCGTGGCGCTCGGAGCGGGCCACGCCCTCACGCCCGGCCACGGCAAGACGCTCATGGCGGCCTACCTCGTGGGGACGCGGGGTACGGTCCGTCACGCCGCCGGGCTCGGCCTTGCCGTCACGGTGTCGCACACGCTCGGGATCCTGTTCCTCGCACTCCTGGTCACCGGTGCCGAGTCGCTCCTGCCTGCCGACGTCGTGGTCCGGACGATCCCCATCGTCGCCGCCCTGGCGTTCGTGGCCATCGGTTCGGCGATGCTGTTCGCGGAGCTGCGACGGCGCCTCCGCGCCCGTGCGCTGACCGCGGTTGCCCATGCCGCGTACCACGACCACGACCCCGACCACGACCACGACCACGACCACGACGACGGACATGACCACCGGCACGCGGACGACGGGCCGATCGCCGCTTCCGCGGAGCACAGCCACGGTGGGATCCGCCACTCACACCTGCCCGCGGACGACCGGACGCTGAGCTGGCGCAACCTGTTCGCCCTGGGACTCGCCGGCGGGATCATCCCATCGACCAATGCCCTGATCATCCT
>JAYTWS010000235.1:0-2803 GCA_043743315.1 Chloroflexota bacterium
GTCTCGGAGCGATACAGCGAGAACACCGGATGGGTAAGGATCGGGTCCGTCCGGCGCAGGTTCGCGGGCAGCGCCGCATCGGCCGCCGCCACGCTCGTCGCGACTTTCGGGACGGAGCCACCGAGCGCCGTGATCAGGTTCGTCACGTCAAGTTCGGACGTCGTCTCGTCACAGGCGATGCCGATCCCGGTGGCATCGAGGCGTCGGACTTCGTAGCCCGCGCCCGCAGCCGCGGCGATCAGGGTGTCCGCCCGGACCGAGGTGCCCGTGTCCAGGGCGATCGCATCGAAGAACTGGTGATGCCGGAGCGTGATGCCCTCGACCTCGGCGAGTCCCGTAGCCAGGGCCGCGGCCCGAAGGTGGACGCGCTCGGCCATGGCCCGAAGACCGCTCGGGCCGTGCCACGCTGTGTACATGCTGGCAATGACGGCCAGGAGGACCTGCGCGGTGCAGATGTTCGAGGTCGCCTTTTCGCGCCGGATGTGTTGCTCTCGAGTCTGGAGGGTCAGCCGGTAGGCCGGCGCGCCGTCGGCGTCGACGGAGACCCCCACGAGGCGCCCGGGCAGGGCCCGCTTGAACGCGGACCGCGTCGCCATGAAGGCGGCGTGTGGGCCGCCGTTGCCCATCGGGACCCCGAAGCGCTGGCTGGTCCCGATCACGACGTCGGCTCCCTGTGCGCCTGGGCTCTCGAGAAGCACGGCCGCCAGGGGATCGGTGGCCACGAGCACCAGGATGTTCGCCGCGTGCGCCGCCTCGATATCGGCGCGCAATGAGCGCGCCACGCCCGACGAAGCCGGGTTCGACAGGAGCACCGCGTACGGTCGCTCACCGTCCCGCGGCGTGGCGGCTCGAGCAAGCAATTCAGTCGGAGGCCCAACGACCACCTCGATGTCGAGGGGCTCGGCGCGCGTCCGGATGACCGCAATGGTCTGGGGATGGGTATCGGCATCCACGAGCACGAGGTTGCCGTCCGCGACGGTCGAAACGCTGTGTGCCAGGGCGATGGCCTCGGCCGCGGCGGTGCCCTCATCGAGCAGCGAAGCGTTGGCGATCTCCATGCCCGTCAGGTCGCAGATCGCGGTCTGGAAGTTGATCAGGGCCTCGAGTCGACCCTGCGCGATCTCGGGCTGGTACGGGGTATATGCGGTGTACCAGGCGGGATTCTCCAGCACGTTCCGCTGGATCACCGCCGGCGTGATCGTGTCGTGGTAGCCCATGCCGATCAACGTCCGAAGCGGCGTGTTCGCGGTGGCCATCGCCCGCAGGTCGTCGAGTGCCGCCGCCTCGGTCCTCGCGGCCGGCAGGTTGAGGTCTCGATCGCGGAGGATCGCGTCCGGGACCGTGGCGCGAATCAGGTCATCGAGCGATGCCTGCCCGATCGTCCGGAGCATGTTGGCAACATCGGCTTCGTCCGGCCCCACGTGTCGGTCGGCGAACTCCCGTTCGATGGGTGTTGCGGGCATCGGCGAAAGCACCTCCACGGTGCCCCGCTGTCCTGGTGCCTGAGAGCGTCCCCGTCGCGCGTCTGCGCCCGCGGGTTCCTCCGTCGGCGCGCCGCTTCGAGCTCGATGCTCAGCCTGGCGCTCTCCAGCGTCCCCATCCCTGCGCGGTCCCTGGTGCCTGAGAGGTTCCGGACCGTTGCTCCGTCGGCGCCGCCGTTCGCTTCACCGGCTCGCGAAGCTCAGCGCTCCGCGGGCCCGCTCCGTCCCGGCGATCTCTCCCGCGCAGTTCGACTGGGTGTCCTGGGCGGCATCGTACGCCTTTCCGCGCGAAGGTCATCGATGCGCGCTGTCCGGATGCCCGTTCACGGGACCCACGCCGGCCGTGGTCGAGTCAACCGGGGCCAACGCACCGGAGGTCACACTCGTCGAAATCCCAGCCGCGCGCTGGCGCGTGGCGACCGCGACCCCGAGCGAGATCCATGCCAGTCCGTTCACGGCGATGCCGGCCATGGCAGCAGGCGTCCAGAACCAGGCAAGGTCGCCCCGGACGAGCTCCAGGCGATCCATGCCGGTAGAAGCGAACAGGGACCCGACGGCCAGGGCAAGTCCGACCCAGCGGGCCATCGCGCCCACTCGCCAGATCACGTACCCGAACAAGGCGTCCGTGAGCCACATCGCCGCGCCCGCGTAGAAGGTGATGAGCCGGAAATCGGGGTCCGCTTCGGGAAACTGCGGCCGGCCGATGCCGACGATGACCATGACGAGATACCAGGCGTTTGCGAGGATGACGGTCCCCGCGACAGTGACGGACGCGCGGCCTGATCCAAGCGCCCCGGCACGGTAGGCGGCCAATCCGATGGCGATCGCGCCGACGTTGAAAAGGACGAGCCGCACCAAAACGAAGTCCCAGATCCACGGCAGATTTGGAATGAACGCGAGAACCAACGCTACGCCACCCAGGATCCCGAGGAGTCCGAGCGCGCGGGTCGGGATTGATGGAGCCTCAGTCAGTGAATGTGCCATGGTTCGATCCCTCCGTACGTGTTCGGACGCTGCCGTGATAGCCAGGTCGCTCAGAGTTCGGAGCCAGATTTGGGCGTCGCCGTCCGGCCCTGACGAGGCGCGCCCGGTTCGTGTGTCGCGGAGCTGGGTTCGTGTGTCGCGGAGCTGGTTTCGTGTGTCGCGGAGCTGGTCGCCGAAGAGCTGGACCATCTCATCGCCGAAACGGGCCCGGAATTCCGACGGGTACAGCCGGAGCAGGCCGCGATAGACCCGCTCGTGGGACGCTTCGGGCCGGTTCATCCCGATCCCTCGAAGGCCCAGCCGCGGACCGCCTGCACGATCCCGTCCAGTCGCCGAAC
>JAYTWS010000236.1:0-5270 GCA_043743315.1 Chloroflexota bacterium
AGGACATGCGGCGCGCCCGGGATGTTGGCAACGGCCTCGGCAGCGGCAAGCTCGAACGCCGGCTCACCGGCCCGGAGCGTCTTGGAATGCAGCACCAACGCGACCGCGGCCTCGGGCAGTCCGATCTCGTCGTGAAGAAGCTGCTTCGAGCGCGCCGATTCGAGGTCGTCGCGGATGAACCCGCCGGATCGCAGCGCGCCGCTCGTCTGGACCGCGAGCGGCACCGCGGCCATCAGGATCACGACCCACATGCCGACGACCCACCAGCGACGGCGCGCCGCCCATCGCCCGAGGCGCTCGAAGGCGCTCACGGTCCCACGCGTTCGTGGTGTGTGATGCCCCGCGCTGACGCGCTCGTTGGATCCCGCCGAACTGCGCCGTGCGCGACGAAGCGGCGGATCGCGGACGGGGGAGGGCACATCGCGCGACCCATCGTAGCCGTGGCCACGCGTGCTAGCATTTCGCCGTCGTCCGCCAGCCGTTCGAGGGCCTCGTGGAGCTCTTCACCCTCGCGTTCACCCATCCAGTCGAACTCGGTGCCTCGGTGACCGTCGTCGCCTTGATGATCTTCATCATGGTGCGCTCCGCACTCTCCGCCGATGGCGGCGCCACCTGGACGCGGCGGATCACCGGGCCGAACGGCAAGTTTCTGTTCGGGGCACTGTTCGTGGCCTGGGCCGTGATCTTCGGGGTCGGGTTGCAGCTGGTCCCCCACGAAGGTGCCAACTCCCCGTACGGCGGCATCGGCCTGATCGCCATGTTCACGGGCTTCTTCGTGATGATGGGTTTCCTCTGGAGCGTCATCGGCGAGTAGCCGATCCCGGCTCGTTGCCATCGCGCCCGGGACGACCTACAGTCGGTTCATGCGCGCGCGACGTTCGATCGCAGCTGGTGTGCTCGGAGTCGTGGCGAGCCTCGCGACTTCGTTCGGCGCCGTGGCCGCCGCCGAGGACACGACGCCGCCGCAGGGAACGCTCGTGATCGAGCACGGGATCGGGTACACCCCGGATACAACCGTCGTCCTGGATGTCCCGGCCACCGACGATGTCGGCGTCACCGAAGTCTGGGCAAGCATCGGCGGCCCATGGACCACGTTCCCCTACGCCCCACAGATCACGTACACGTTCGGCGACATCGCGAACTTCTCCCAGCAGCCAATCACGATCCAGGTCCAATGGCGCGATGCCGCGGGGAATGCCAGCCAGGCGCAGGGGACGGTGCTGCTCGACTGGGCCGCGCCGGATCTCCAGCAGTTCCAGACGACGAACAGTGAAGGGCCACCGGGCACCGTCACCTTCTATGTTGGGGCATACGAGGAGGCGACCGGCGTCGCGGCGGTTCGGTTCTCATCGAACGGCGGCGCAACGTGGGGTGCCGAGATCGCGATGACCAACCAGATCGTCGTCTGGGATCCGCGCGACGTGGCGCACGGCGGCAATGCCAGCGCATTCGGAACCATGACCGTCCATGCCCAGGTTCGCGACGGGAGCGGCCAATGGTCCAACGTCCGCTCGACGGTCATCGGCATCGAGACCACCCTCTCGATCGGGATCTCGGCGAACGCGACGACGGGCAAGCCGGTGACGCTCTCAGCGCAGTGGGGTGCCCAGATCACGCTGCCGGCCGGCGCCTACTGCATGTGGGAGTTCATGTGGGGCGATGAACAGTCGATCAACTACGGCAATCGCAATGACACCTTCGGCTACCTGATGGTTCAGGGCCCGGCCACGGCCGGTTACTGCGACGAGTGGACATTCACCCTGCCCTGGACACCCGTCCGGCGATATCTGGTCGCGTTGCATGTCCTCGGATCGGGGGGCCAACTCGGCGAAGCGATGCTCGGCGGAGGCCTCGGTGAGACGGCGTTTTCGTCGGCCGTGGGCTCCATGAGTCGCTCGATCACAAATTCCAGCCTGCCGATGTGGTATGTCCTGCCCGACCAGTACGAGCTGACCGTCGGCGTTCCTGCGGTGTACCGTGCGTTTGCGCTCGGCGGGGCCACGATCCGTTCATCGGACACGTGGGAGATCCAGTACGTGAACGTGCCGGAGCGTCATCCGGGGAGCGCCAAGCTCACGTTCACGCCGACGAAGACGGGCCACCTGACCGTCTGCCTGTATCGGCAGAGCAACAACGCCCAGATCGGGGCGTGCTTCGACCCGCCGGTCAAGGCGGGGAGCGGTGGATCGGGTGGCTCCGGTGGTTCCGGCGGAGGGGCGACTCCGGACCACCCTGCTCCCACCGCGAGCGCGGATGTCGGTTCGCCAGCCCCGTCGGGTACCGATGTCGCGCTCGCGAGCAGAGAACCGCCGGCGAGCGATCCGCCCGACTCGGTGCGGCCCTCGCCAGGCCCGACGCCAGTCGCTTCGGCAAGCGGCGAATCGGCGACCGGCAATCAGATCGGCCCGGGCGGCCCGGTCGCGGTTGTTGCGCTCCTCGCCGCGCTGGCCATGGCAATCGTTGCCGGGGCTCTGGCGCGCTCGAGCATCCGTGACCGCGTCCTGCACGGGTTCCGCCGCCGCCCGCCCTCGTGACCAGGAGAGACGAGCCGGAGTCGGGGTAGGTGCGGAGTGGAGCAGCTGCGCCTACGGGATTGAACCAGCAGCAGCGGTACATGGCGGAGCGAAGCGCCTCAGCGAAGCGCCTCAGCGGAGCGCGGCTCCTCAGCGAAGTGCCGCTCCTCAGCGAAGCGCGGCTCCCCAGCGAAGCTACAGGCGCTTCCGCGCGATCCAGACCTCCTCGGAGGGCCACTTCCGCGCCCATTCCGCGGTCACGTACGAATACTTCGGGCTGTCCACGGCGTCGGGCGGCGCCTGGATCTCCACGAGCCGTTCGATCTCGAAGCCGTGCTCGCGCAGCAGGCGGATCCACTCGCCATGGGGCAGGTGGAACTCGACCGACGTGTCGTCCGGCCAGACAGTCCGATGCATCCCGAACAGCGGACGCTTGAGCGACTCCTTGGCCGGATCGTCCTTGACGTATTCCTCGACCGCGAGTTGCATGATCAGGCCATTCGTCAGGAACATGAGCCTGCCCCCCGGCCGGAGGATCCGCGCCGCCTCCGGGATCCAGGCGTACGGATCCGCCCAGAGGCAGGCGCCGTACTCGCTGATCGCGAGATCGAAGCTCGCGTCGGGGAATGGCGTGCGCTCGGCGTTCCCGAGATGGAGCGGAAAGTCGATCCCGAACTCCGCCTGGCAGGCGCGCGCCGTCTCGAGCTGCTTGGGCGAGTTGTCGATGCCGACCGGCCGAGCGCCGAGTCGCGCCAGCCAGGCAGACACGTATGCGGTCCCGCAGCCGAGCTCGATGACGTCCATGCCCGCGATGTCGTCCGGGAGCAGGTTGAGTTCCGCTTCTGGAATACCCCAGAGGCCCCAGGTAGGGGCCGACTTGGCCCAGTGCCGAGGGCCAGCCGCGGCGTAGTCGGCAGCGTAACGATCCCACGCTTCGCGATTGGCGGCGACGTGCTCGGGCAGGAGCTCGATGGGAGATTCGTCATTCATGGATCGGGATCATAGCCGTCTGGACCGGGGCGCCGCCGAGCGACTATCATCTCGCCACTATCCAGCCTGCATAGACTTTATGCGCTACCGTGGCTTTCGAGGCCGCGCCCGGCCCGGAAGTCGCCGACCCGCCGCCAATCCGAGGTAGAACATCGTGGACACCGACGAGATCAAGTCCGCCGTCGCCCACCAGGCCGCTGCGGCCGCGGCCGCGGAGCAACCGTGGGTCAATCGTCGCGATCCCGCTCAGGCCCTCGGCTCGGACGGACGCCCGGCCGTCAGTCGGCGCGCCCCGATCTGGCAGGACGTTCCGGACGAGAAGTGGAACGACTGGCGCTGGCAGCTCAGCAACCGGGTCAACTCGCTCGAGGAGGTCGCGGCCGTCCTCAACCTGACCGATGACGAGAAGGAGGGCCTCTCGGCACCGGACAAGTTCCGGGTCGATATCACCCCGTACTTCATCAGCCTGATCGACCCGGACGACCCCGATGACCCGATTCGTCGCCAGGTGATCCCCGTCGGTCGGGAGCACGAGGCGTTCACCGCGATGATGGAGGACAGCCTCGCCGAGGACCGTCACTCGCCGGTCCCAGGGCTCGTCCATCGCTACCCGGATCGCGTGCTGATGCTCGTGACCACGCAGTGCGCCAGTTATTGCCGGTACTGCACGCGGAGCCGGATCGTCGGCGACCCGACCCAGAATTTCAATCGCAAGGACCACGAGGCCCAGCTCGAGTACCTGCGGCGGACGCCTCAGGTCCGCGACGTGCTGATCAGCGGCGGCGACGGCCTGACGCTCGCTCCGAAGCTGTTCGAGAGCATCCTCCGCGGGCTCCGCGAGATCCCGCACATCGAGATCATCCGGATCGGGAGCCGCGTGCCGGTATTCCTGCCGCAGCGGATCGACGACGAGCTGTGCGCGATGCTCGAGAAGTACCACCCGCTCTGGATCAACCTCCACTTCAACCACCCGAACGAGATCACGCCCGAGGTCTCGCGCGCGGTGGACAAGCTCACGAAGGCGGGGCTCCCGGTCGGCAACCAGAGCGTCCTGCTGGCCGGCGTCAACGACTGCGTCCACATCCAGCGATCGCTCGTCCACAAGCTGGTCGAGAACCGGATCCGGCCGTACTACCTGTACCAGTGCGACCTCGTCGAGGGCTCAGGCCATTTCCGAACGCCGGTCGGCAAGGGCCTCGAGATCATGGAGGGCCTGCGTGGGCACACGTCGGGGTACGCGGTCCCGACGTTCGTCATCGATGCCCCGGGTGGCGGCGGCAAGATCCCCGTGATGCCGAACTACCTGATCAGCTACTCCGACCACAAGGTCGTGCTGCGCAACTACGAGGGCTACATCACGACCTACGAGGAGCCCGAGACCTACAAGCGCCACGATTCCCGGGCCTGCTCGTACTGCCAGCACGAACGCCCCGAGGCCGGCCAGTCCGGCGTCCTCGGCCTGCTCGAGGGCGAGCGCATGTGGATCGAGCCGAAGGGTTTCTCCGAGGTCCACACGCGCGGAAACACCGAGGCGCATCGGCTCCAGGATCCATCCAAATGGGTCCCGTTCGGCGTCGGCGCCATCGAGGGCAAGGCCGGCGCCCCGCTCAAGGTCATCGAGGCCGGCAATGGGAACGGGGCCGGCAACGGATCCGGCAACGGGTCCGGCGCTGGGGCCGGGGCCGGCGCTGGTCGTACGGCCGAACCCGCCTCCGTCCCCGCGCCGGAATACGGCCCAGGTGAGGAACCACGCCCGCGCGAAGGCGA
>JAYTWS010000237.1:0-4819 GCA_043743315.1 Chloroflexota bacterium
GACTCGGGCAATACCGGAAAGATGTTCTCACTCGGTTGGAACGTCAGCATCGGTCAGCTGGACGCGATCGAGGCGGGTACCCAGATCGTGGCCCTTGACCAGCAGTGGGGCGATCAGGCCGGCTTTGGTGCACTCGGCTGTGCCGAGTTCCTGAAGAACGGCAAGATCCTGCCCAATTCGAATGTCCTCAAGCCGATCACGACCGACAATGTCGTTCAGGCCCGGGTGGACTTCCTGGCCATCGCGGGCTGATCCTCCAGGCACACGCAGCACTGGGCCGGACGGTCGAGGGTCCCCCTCGTCGGCCGGCCCAGTCTTCTTCCTGGCACTGAGTTCTGCAACGAGGAGCTGGTCACCGGATGGCCGACAATCGCACTCCTATGCCGCCTCCGCCGTCCGTCGCAGGCGACTCGGCCGGGGAACGATGGTCTGGGCGGGCCAGGGACGTCGGGCTCCGACTGGGAGGGCTCGCGATCGCGATCGTCCTCGTGATCATCGTCTTCACGGTGCTCAGCAAGCCGAACACGTTCTTCACCCTCACCAACTCGCTGGGCGTCATGCGTTCGATGAGCACCATCGCGATTGTTGCCCTTGGGCTGACCCTCGTGATCGTCGTCGGCGAGATCGATCTCTCATTCGGCTACATGTACGGTCTCGCATCGATCGTGATCGGCGTGGCTTGGATTGTCTGGGGCTGGCCGATCTACTTCGCCATCCCGTTGGCCGTATTGGTGGCTGTCGTGGTCGGGAGCTTCAACGCGTTCCTGGTGACGGTGGTCAAGATTCCATCCTTCATCGTCACGCTCGGCTCTGGGCAACTCGTCTTTGGGACGACTCTGGTCGTGTCGGCCACGGCCACGCTGAACCCCGCCTACCCGCCCGTTGGCCATACCGTGCCCGAGGATCAGATCGCCTGGTTCTTCAGTCTCGCGAACCAGCACCTTCCCTTCGGTATCCCGATGCAGGCCATCTGGATGGTCGGCGTCGCCGTGATCATCGGTTTCGTCCTGAGTCGCTCACTGTTCGGGTTCCGCCTGAAGGCAATCGGTGGCAACCCCGTGGCCGCCGAGCTCGCCCGCCTTCCGATCCGCAAATACAAGTTCGCCGCGTTCATCATCTGTTCGCTTCTGGCCACGCTCGCGGCCACGCTCGACTTCGCGTTCATCGGGTCGGTCCAACCCAACGCCGGAGTCGGCCTGACCTTCCCGGTGTTTGCGGCGGTGATCATCGGCGGGGCCAGCCTGGCCGGAGGACGCGGCACGGCGATCGGCACGCTGAGTGGAGCGCTTCTTCTGGCGCTCATTTCGAACGGCCTCGCCCTCCTTTCGGCCGGCTCGTATTTGAGCAACTTCGTATCCGGTGCGGTGACCATCACCGCGGTCGTCCTCGACCGGTTCACCCAGAGTCTGCGCAAGTGATCGGCGCGGCCATGGCCGCGCCCGACATGACGTCGGACGCGGCAACCTCGGCCCACGAGGGGCTGTGGATCCGCGGACTGCGCAAGTGGTACGGGGACACTCGCGCGCTTGACCGTCTCGATCTTGAGGCGAGACCGGGCGAAATCCTCGGCATTGCCGGCCCCAACGGAGCCGGCAAAAGCACGCTCATCAAGATCCTGGCCGGCGAGGCCCGTGCCGACGGCGGGGAGATCCGTCTCGACGGTCGTCCGTGGGACACATCCGACGAGCGCGATCGGGTCGCGGTCGTCCACCAGGAGCCCCAACTGTTCCCCAACCTGTCAGTGGCCGAGAACATGATGGTTGGACGCGAAGGGACCCGCGCGACGGTGCGGCGCCTCAACCATCAGGAACGGACGCTCATGGCCGACCTCGCGATTCTCGAATATGCGGATCGCCCGCTGGTGCTCGTGCCGCTTGCCATCCAGCAGCGGGTCGAGATCGGGCGGGCGCTCGCCCGTGACGCACGAGTCTTCCTGTTCGACGAGCCGAACTCGGCCCTCACCCAGGAGGAGTCGACGGACCTCTTTCGTCGGATACACCTGCTCGCGGATGCGGGCAAAGTCGTGATCCTGGTATCGCATCGGATCGCGGAGCTTGCCGCGCATGCGCGCCGGGTCGCGCTGATCCTCGATGGCGTCTGTACTTCGGTTCTTGACGGAGACGCTCTCACCCAGGAGGGCATTGCGGCCGGACTGGTGACCGGCCAGGCGAGCCGTGAGGGCGAGGAGCAGATCGTCCTCCACCTCGGCGATGACGCCCGGACGGCGCTTCGTCTTGTCGACTGGACACACGCCGCGGGCGAGTTCCAGAGCATCGACCTGCACGTTCGGGCCGGCGAAATTGTGTCGATCGTCGGCGTCGAGGGATCCGGAGCTCGAGAGCTCGTCCGGTCGATCGCCGGATTCGAGCCTGGATCCGGGCAGATCGAAATCGGTGCTCGGAGCGGACGATCGACTGCCGGCGCGACGGGCCTTGTCTCGGCCGATCGCCAGTCCAGTCTCTTCTCCAACCTCTCGATCGGCGAGAACATGGTCTCGCGCCTCAGCGCCGAGATCACGGCCACTGGCGGGAGGCTCCGTCGAGGTCGGATGGTGCACATTGCCCACACCCTTCTGGAACAGTTCCGAGTCAAGGCGGAGTCCGTCCACACTCCCATCCGTTCGCTGTCGGGCGGGAACCAGCAGAAGGTCGCGATCTCGGCGGCGATCGTCAAGCGACCGGAGGTCCTGGTTCTCGAGGAGCCGACTCGTGGCGTCGATATTGGCTCCAAGGGCGAGATCTATCGCCTCATGCGCGCCTATGCGCATGAGGGCCACGCCGTGGTCATCTATTGCACTGAGGTGCCTGAAGTATTCGAGGCGGCGGATCTGGCCTATGTCGTGTCCGAGGGTCGGCTTTCGGATCCGCTGGTGATCATGAACTTCGCCGACATCAAGGAACTCGCGCGCTCCATCACGCGCCTCGAGCGGCACGGGATCGGTGGCGTGGGCGCGCCGGCCACGGCGATCAACCCGGCCTGAAACGCACCCGAGCCAAACGCACCCGAGCCAAACGCACCCGAGCCCAACCGCCCCGAGCCAAGAAGCGCACCCGCGCCAAACGGCCCCGAACTGGCATGCCGGTCGTCAGTCCGAGGGCAACGCGCCCGGCGGATCACCCGGTCGGAGCACGGGCATCCCGCCCGGACGACCTGCCAGCTGCATCAACTGAATGCTCGCGCCATCCGGATCACGCAGGTAGACGCTTCGCCCTCCACGATACGGGCCGATCGGAAGCTCCATGGGGGACCCGCTGAGCTCCAGACCGAGGCGGGCAGCGGTTTCCTCGATGTCCTCGACGGCGAACCCGAAGTGGGTCGCCCCGATATCCGCGTTCCCGGCCCGGACCGTAGCCTGGTCGATGCCCATGAAGTGGACGACCTCAAAGATCGCATTCGTGTGCGGGATCCGGAAGAAGACCGCATCGAGCTCCAGGCCCGGCGGTCGACCCATCAACCGGGCGACATTCGCCGCGTGCACGCCACGCCACGCCACCCGGTCGATCGGGGGTCCGAACAGCTTGCTGTAGAAGGCGACGGACGCGTCGAGATCACTCGCCACGACCCCGACGTGATCGATCCAGAACATGGGCGTCCTCAGGTTCGGGGCACGCCAAGGAGGCGCGCCGGGTTGGTGACGAAGATCGCGGTCGTCTCCGCCGGACTGAAACCCCGCTGCCACATCCACGGCACAACCTCGCCGAAGAGATGGCCATAGCCGTGCCCGCCGAAGGCGGCCAACCGGTGCTTGGTGCAGATATCGTGCGCGAGCAGGATCCGGTCGAGGAGTCCCGCGTCGATGAGGTCCCGGACGAGCCCCAATCGTTGGGCGTCGCTCAGGACTGCCATGTGCGGGTCGAACGGGTAGTACGAGGTCTCGAGCCCGAAACAGTCGAACTCCAGGTGAACACCGGTCGCCGCGAGCTCGAGCAGGCCGGGCGTGTCGGTGATGGTCCGGTCAAGGTGGGCGATGACGACCCGCTCGAGGTTGGCATCGGCAGTCTCGAGGATGCTGATGATCTCCCGCGGCGCCGAGCGATTCCGGCCCGGGTGGATCATCAGCGCAGCACCTGTGGCACGCTGCGCCCGGCCGGCCGCGGCAACGACCGTCCGCTCTCGATCCTGGATCGGCCACGAACACCCGATCTCGCCGAAGAACCCGGGCCGGATCCCGGTCCCGTCGACACCCTGATGCCACTCTTCGACGAGGCGATCGGCGATGGCGACTGCACCAAGATTTCGGATCTCGGGCGGATGCGTCGGCCCGACGTACGCTCCGGAACCCATCACGATGTGTACTCCCGCACCCTGGGCGATGCGCCGAAGGGCTAGGGGATCGCGGCCGATGCCAGGCACGGTTGCATCCACGATCGTCCGTCCGCCGGTCTGCACGAAACCGGCCAGCTCGCTGATCGCCATCGCTTCATCGTCGAGGACGAGGTTGTCCGCGTTGCTCGTCCAGTGCCGGTGCAGCCAGCCCAGGTTTGCAAGGCCGACGGGCTCATGAGCGCGGATCCGCTCGGCGGGATCGGAGGGTTCGACAAATGACGGGTTGTCGATGAGGAGATGCTCGTGAATCAGCGTCGAACCGAGCGAGCCGGCCGCCACGTCACCGAGTACGGTGCGCACGACGAGGCCATCGGTGGGCGCCGCCTTCGCGTTACCTGCCAGCTCGAACAAATTCCTCGCCCTCGCCGTTGCAACGGTCACCAGAAACGATTACAGTCTCGCCCAATCCAACCACAGGGGTGCAACCAATGCCAGCTGAGATCACCCACCCGCTGTCCGGCGAATGGATGACCCCTCGTCGGCGGTTTCTATC
>JAYTWS010000238.1:0-1623 GCA_043743315.1 Chloroflexota bacterium
CGATGTCATGGCGGGCGGTCGCCTCGTTGAACCGGCGGACGACAGCGAGGGTCAATTCGTCGTTCATCGCGCGCACCTTTCCTGGATGAGGATCGTCAACCTTGGAACCTGTCGACTCGAATGATGATGGGAATATCGGGCAGGAAGAAGAGAAGCTCCGGGATCGCGCCCACTAGCTAGAACCATCACCGCAAACTGCCGATCGCTCACCAGGACATCGGCTCGCGCCGCGCTTCCGGGCGAGGTGGGCGGCCGCCTGACCAGCCTCGCCCGCGCCGATGATGACCAGATCGAATCGCTCGCTCATTGTCGTCACTCCGCGCAGCACGAGAGCTTCGTCACGTCCCGGCTGAAGGCTTGGGCGCCGATCTTGAGCGCCTCGCTCATCGTCGGGTAGACGTGGATCAGGTCGATGAAGTCGGGTAGTCCCGCCTTGAACTTCATGGCCATCGCCGCCTCGTGGATGATCTCCGGCGCGGACTCGCCGATGACGTGGACGCCCAGCACCCGCTCGTCGATTGTCGACGCGATGAACTTGACGAGGCCGGTCGTCTTGTGGACCGCCCCGGCCCGCGGGACATACTTGAGCGGTGTCGTTGCGGCCACCGCGGGGTAGTGGCGGGCGCGGACCTCCGCCTCGGTCTCGCCGACGACCGCGATCGGCGGGTCGGTGAAGATCGCCCGCGGGATCACGGTGCCGTCGAAGGCCTTGCCGGCGTCGGCGAACGCGTTGTCCGCGACGATCCGGCCCTGGCGTGCCCCAACGGGCGTCGCCATCTGCGAGCGGTGCTGGCGGCCGATGACGTCGCCCGCTGCCCAGATGTGCGCCTGGCTGGTACGCAGCTGCGCGTTGACCGTGACGAACCCGTCGGCGTCGACCGCGACACCGGTCCGCTCGAGAGCGAGCGTGTCCGTGTTCGGCGTCCGGCCCGTGGCGACGAGAAGCCGATTGGCCCGGATGAGGCGTCCGGCCCCGGCCTGCTCGATCGAGACCTCCACGCCGCCCGCGTCTCCACGGACATGGTCGACGCGCGAGCCGGTGAGGATCTCGATCCCCTCGGCGGTGAAGACCTCCGTCAGTGTCTGGCCGAGCTCGGGCTCATAGCCCGAGAGGAGCCCGGACCGGGCTGCGATCGTGACCCGGCTTCCCAGGCGGCTGAACATCTGGGCGAGCTCGACCGCGATGTAGCCGCCGCCCAGGACGACGAGGGACGCAGGCAGCTCGCTCAGCCGGCCCACCTCATCGGCATCGAGCAAGTCGCTCGTGAGGTACGGGACGTCGGCGAGGCCCGGGATACCGGGGATCGTCGGCCGGCTGCCCGTCGCGACCAGGATCCGGTCCCCGGTCACCGATCGTTCGCCGAGCTGGACCGTATGCGGATCCGTGAACACGGCATCGCCCTCGAGGAGCTCGAGGTCGGTGAGGCCGCCAGCAACGCTCGCGTACTTCTTGGCCCGATAGTCGCGCACGACGTCGTCCTTCTGGGCCACCAGCGCCCCGAAGTCGACCGCGACGGCCGCTGGCGCAAGACCGCTGTACCGCGGGTGGGCGGCCTCGTGGACGATCCGGGCTGCCTCGATGAGGTTCTTCGACGGCAGACAGCCGCGATTGACGCAGGTGCC
>JAYTWS010000239.1:0-2194 GCA_043743315.1 Chloroflexota bacterium
TCGACAAGGTCGGCGATGCGATCGACGGCGCGCTGGGTGCGGGAGCCACGACCCTGGATGGCGTCACGTTCCGCGTGGAAAACCAGGTCGCCGCAGAACGGCAGGCCCGCGAAGCCGCGATGGCCGAGGCGAAGTCCAAAGCCCAGACGCTCGCTTCGGCGGCCGGCGTCTCGATCACCGGCGTCGCCTCGATCAACGAGACCACAGCTCCGGTCCCCTATCCCATGTACTACGGCGCCCAGGCCGGCGCGGCCGTCCGCGACCTTGCGACGCCGGTCCAGCCGGGCACGAACGAGGTCACCGTCACCGTTGCGGTCGTCTATGTGATCGGCTGACCGCGATCCATGCGAGCGGTGGGTCGGAGTACATCCGCCGCCGCGGCGAGTGCGATCACCTGGCCGATCGCGAAGATCGGCCAGGGGTACGGTCCGGGCAGGCCGCCATCCAGCAGCCTGCCCGAATCAATGGTCCAGGACAGGATCACGATCAGCCCACCGACCAGCCCGGCGGCCCAATGGCGTCGGGTGACCACAAGGCGGTCGTCCGACCGATGTCGCGCGGCTGCGATCAGGCCAACGCCGACCAGGGCAACGCTCACGAGGACCGGCGACCAGACCGGCCCGACCCACGGGAGCGGGATCAGGAACAGCAGGTCGGTGGTGGCAAGGGACCCGGGCCAGCCGCTGAAGACCTGGAGCCAGGCGTAGTAGCCGATATCCCAGGCCCCGAACACGACCGCGCCCCAGGCGAGCCGCTCGAGGCTGGATCGCCCGACAAGCGTGCCCAGCGCCCCGATCATGACGAGCGTCGCGAGCTCGCGCCCGACCTCGATCAGCGTGTAGTGTCCCGCGAGCTCCGGGCGGAGCGGAAAGATCTCCCCGACCCGTCCCTCGAGCGCACCCTGGAGGTAGACGACGACGGCTGACTCGAGGTAGGCCATGGCGAGAGCGACGGCAATGACGGCAATGGCTGTCGAACGGAACGACTGACCACGACCCATGCGGCTGACGCTAGCACGGCATCGTGGATCGGCGCCGTCAACGCCCGAATGGAGCGCGCTGTCGCGACACACGGGACGACATGTCGGCGACAACACGATTCCGGAACGCCGCGTCCCTTGATCCACAGCGCGATGCACCGACCTCGCCGTTGGTGAATTCCGCGACGGCCTTGCATTAACGTCCAGGCTGGCGTTCAATGTGCAGGGTACTCGGGGCAGGCCGCAGGTTATGGAGAAGCGCATGGCTCGAACACCCCTCGCCGCGAAGCTGTCTCATGCCGCTTCGGTGGCCCGGGAGTCCTGGGAGCGGGACCTTCCCCTCGACCACATCCTCAAGGAACGGATCACACGCCGGGATGTGCTGCGCAAGGGCGGTCTGCTCGGCGTCGCGAGCGCAGCGGCCCTGGCGGGCGCCAGGGTACAGCCCGTCCGCGCAGCCGCGGGGGCACCACGCATTGCCGTCATCGGAGCCGGCCTCGCCGGTCTGACCTCCGCCTATCGCCTGAAGCAGGCCGGCTACAACGCGACGGTGTACGAGGCTTCGGACCGGCCTGGCGGTCGGTGCTGGACGATTCGTGGCGCGTTCGCGGATGGCCAGATCGCCGAGCACGGCGGCGAGCTCATCGACCAGGGGCACACGGCCATGCGCCAGCTGGCCCAGGAGCTCGGGTTCCCGCTCGACAACCTCCTCTCGGCCCAGCCCAACGGGACCGAGGACTTCTTCTATTTCGATGGCGCGCCGTACAGCTTCGCCGACGCCACGAGCGACCTGAAGGATATCTGGCAGCAGATCCACAGCGATGTCTCGGCGGCCAGCTATCCCACGCTCTACAACTACTACACGACACGCGGGCGCCAACTCGACCTCATGTCGATCACCGACTACATCAACGCCTATGTCCCGGCCAGCGCCCGGGGCTATGACGTCGGGCCGGGCATGCAGTCCAAGCTCGGCCAGCTCCTCGACATCGCCTACACCATCGAGTATGGCGGGGAGAGTTCCATCCAGAGTTCGCTCAACCTGCTCTACCTGCTCGCCTACTCCGGACAGGGCCAGCTCCGGATCTTCGGGCCATCGAACGAGAAGTACCACGTCCGCGGGGGCAACGACCTGATCCCGCAGGCGCTGGCGAGCATCCTGGGCAGCCAGATTGTGTACGGCAAGGAGGCCACCGGCGTAGCCCGGAACAGCGA
>JAYTWS010000240.1:0-13632 GCA_043743315.1 Chloroflexota bacterium
GCGGAGCCGGGCGACCACCTCATTCTCACGAAGCGCCTTGGAACCGGGCTGCTGGTCTCGGGTCGACGCCAGGGTCGGACGACCGATGCCCAGTTGGCCGCAGCGACGGCCCAGATGACCGTGCTCAACCGGGATGCGGCCGAGGTCTTCGCGGAACATGGCATCCGGGCCGCGACGGACATCACCGGGTTTGGCCTGCTCGGGCACGGCCTGGAGATGGCCCGGGCCTCGAGTACGCGGTTCGTGTTCGATTCAGGGTCGCTTCCGGCCCTGGACGGGGCGCTCGAACTGGCGCAGGCAGGCGTCGAGACCGGGGGGGCGGCACACAATCGACGGTTCGTTCAGCCGGCGTTGACGATGGCGATGGGTGTCGGAGCGGACCTCGTCATCCTCGCCCATGACCCGCAGACCTCTGGCGGCCTGCTGGCCGCCATCCCGCCGGATCGCCTCGATGCGGTCGCCGCCGGTCTCGCGGCACGAGGCGTGCCGAACTGGCTGGTCGGTCGCGTCGAAACGGCGTCAGCGTCGGGCGCCGGAGTCGTCCTCGCCTGACCGGCGCGCCGAGCCGGGCTGCGCGGCGTCTCCTGCAGGCTCAACGCAGGTGCTTGGGCGCGCGCCGGCACGAAGATGCCGTTGTCCGTTCGATGGCGCGGACCGGCGGTACACTCGGGGAAGTCGGCCGTTCGGCCGGCGACGAACCGGATCGCCGTCCCCGGCGAGCCAGAGCACGGAGGCACGGAACACCTTGCCGAAGTCATATGTTCGCCTGACCCAGCCCCTCGTCCGCGAGACGAAGGGCGGCGTGCTCCGTCCCGCAACCTGGGATGAGGCGCTCGATCGGACCGCCGCGGCGTTCCGGAACTTCGCGGCCCAGCGGGCCTCGAACGGTTCGGCGCCGATCGGGATCTTCAGCTGCAGCAAGGCGACCAACGAGGTCAACTACGCGGCACAGAAGTTCGCGCGAGCGGTCCTGGGCAGCAACAACATCGACAGCTGCAACCGCACCTGACACGCCCCGTCTGTCGCCGGTCTGGCGACCGTCTTCGGCGCTGGTGGTGGAACCAGCTCATATCGTGAGGTCGAGGAAACCGATCTGATCATTCTCTGGGGCAGCAACGCCCGGGAGACGCATCCGATCTTCTTCCACCACCTGCTTCGCGGGGTCCGCAACGGTGCCCGCCTGTTCACCGTGGACCCGCGCCGGACGAGTTCGGCCGAGTGGTCGGACACCTGGCTCGGGCTCGATGTGGGCAGCGACATCGCCCTGGCCAATGCCGTGGGCCGCGAGATCATCCATGCCGGCCTCACCAACACCGAGTTCATCGAGCGGGCGACCTTCGACTTCGAGGCCTACCGCGCAAGGGTCGAGTCCTACACCCTCGACTACGCCGAGCGGGAGACGGGCGTGCCGGCCGCCGCCATCCGGGAACTCGCCCACGCCTACGCGACGGCGCCGCGAGCCATGCTCTGCTGGACGCTCGGCATCACCGAGCACCACAACGCGGTGGACAATGTCCTTGCCCTCATCTCACTGTCGCTGCTGACCGGCCACGTCGGCCGCTATGGGAGCGGCCTCAGCCCGCTCCGTGGCCAGAACAACGTCCAGGGCGGCGGAGACATGGGCGCCCTGCCGGATCGCCTTCCGGGGTTCCAGTTCGTGGAGCGGGACGAACTTCGAACGAAATTCGACGCCGCGTGGGGCGCGCCCGTGCCGCCGAAGAAGGGCTGGCACTTGTCCCAGATGTTCGATGCCATGGAGCGTGGCGAGCTCAGGGCCGCCTACGTCATCGGCGAGAACCCGGTCCAGTCCGAGGCCGACCAGAAGCGGACGCGTGAGCTCGTCGGCGGCCTCGAGTTCATGGTGGTCCAGGACCTGTTCCTCACGGCCACCGCCGAACTTGCTGACGTCGTCCTGCCCGCAGCTGCCGCGTGGGCCGAATCCGAGGGCACGGTCACGAACTCCGAGCGGCGCGTCCAGCGGGTCCGCAAGGCCCTCAATCCGCCGGGCGAGGCACGCGACGACCTGTGGATCATCTTCGAACTTGCCCGCCGGATGGGCCACGACTGGGGCGAAGCATCGGCAGAGCAGGTCTGGGACGAGGTCCGCTCGTTGTCGCCCGTGCACCGCGGCATGACCTACCAACGGCTCGAGGAACTGGGCGGGATCATGTGGCCGTGCTGGGATGAGGACCACCCTGGTGAGCTGTTCCTGCATTCGCGGCTGTGGGAGGACCCGGTCCCCGGCAGCCGGGTGCCGTTCGTCCCCGTGGATCACGATCCGCCGGTGGACCGCCTCGATGACGACTTCCCGATCCGGCTGACCACCGGGCGACGCCTGGACAGCTACAACACCGGCGTCCAGACGGGTTCGTTCAAGTCGCCACTCCGGCGGGGCGAGACGCTCGACCTGTCACCGGAAGATCTCGCCCGCCTCGGGCTCACCGAGGGGGAGCGCGTTCGGGTGGTCTCGCGGCGCGGCCAAATCGAGGTCCCGGTCCGCGTGGACGAGGGCCTGCGGCCAGGCTTGACCTTCATGACCCTCCACTTTCAGGACGATGTCGCCGTCAACCTGCTGACCATCGATGCCGTCGATCCGAAGTCCGGCACGGCCGAGTTCAAGGCAACGGCCATCCGGATCGAGAAGCTCGGCGCGGTGCTCGACGCCGCCCCGGCGTGAGTAGTCAGGCCCAGGGGCGAGGCTCGCCCGTCGCGGCAGGTTGACTCGGCGTCGATGCCGAGATCGGGTCTGGCGCTTGGCCCTGAATCGCGGGATGATCCTTGGAAGCTGAGTGTCGCAGTGGCCCACGTCACCTCCGTCGAACGCAGCCAGCCCACGATTCCCGGAACGCGCGTACCCTTGGGCAGTTGTCGCAATGCGCGACGATGCTCCGCGTGGTCGACCTGCTTCTCGAACAGGCCGTGCGCCTGCAGAACAGTTCGGGAAGAACAAAGGGGTCAATGTGACCACAGGAACCGTCAAGAAGGTCATTGCCGACCGCGGATTTGGCTTCATCGCCGCCGAGGATGGCAAGGAATACTTCTTCCATCGCGATGCCCTTCAGGCACCGCTCAACTTCGACCGCCTCAACGGCGGCGAGGCTGTCACCTTCGAAGTCCAGGCGAGCCCCAAGGGCCCGCGCGCGACGAACGTCCAGGCTGGCTAGTCCGGCGTAACTGCCAGGCTTTCAGCCCGTCGACCCCCGGCTTGTCCGGGGGTCGTTCGATTCCCGGGCCGGCGGCGCCACGCCCCTGCGGACCCGCGGCTACACTCGATCGCAATGGATCTCCACGTCGTCGGACCCCTCGCCTTGCCGGCTGAGCGCGCCGCCGTGGATGCGGTGATCGGTCCCGCCGAATCCGGCTGGTCCGGGGGCGATCGGAACACCGGCCTCGACGGGCACGTGGCGCGCGGCGGACACGCGGCGCGCGGACGACGGGATCTCCTTCTCCCCGCACTCCATGCCCTCCAGGATCGCGTCGGCCAGATCACGCAGCCCGGCCTGAACTACGTCTGCAAGCGCCTGTCCGTGCCGCCTGCGGAGGCCTACGGCGTGGCCACGTTTTATGCGCTGTTGACCACGCAGCCTCGGGCTTCGGCCGTGGCGCACGTCTGTGATGACATCGCGTGCCGGCTGGCCGGGGCCGAGGCCATCTGCGACGACCTCACCCGCGCGCTGGGTCCATCCGGTGCCCCGGCCCGGGATGGCACGATGACCTGGCTCAGGAGCCCCTGCCTCGGTCGTTGCGAACTGGCCCCCGCGGCGCTCCTGACCGTGGCCGGCGAGACCCCGATCCGGACCGAGATGGCGCCGATCGATGCGGTCGCGATCGTCGGTGCCCTCGAGGCCGCATTGGCTGGATCGGCGCTCGCCGGTTCCCCGACGAATCTGGCCGCCGCGCGCGCCTCGGTTCCACAGGCGGGATCCCCGGAGCTGAGGTTGCTCGCCCGGATCGGCTCGGTCGACCCGACATCGCTTGCCGACTACCGAGCCCAGGGCGGGTATCGAGCGCTGGCCAACGCCATGGCAATGGGGGCGGAGGCGACGATTCGCGAGGTCACCGATGCGAAACTCCTCGGGCGCGGCGGCGCGGCGTTTCCCACCGGACGGAAGTGGGCCGCGGTCGCGATCCAGCCAGCCCAGCCGCACTACGTCGTGTGCAATGCCGATGAGTCGGAGCCGGGCACGTTCAAGGACCGCGTACTGCTCGAAGCCGATCCGTTCGCGGTCATCGAGGCGATGACGATCGAGGGTTTCGCGACGGGCACCTCGCGCGGCTTCATCTACATCCGTGGTGAGTACCCGCTCGCGGAAGCGCGACTCCTCGGTGCGATCGACGCCGCGCGCGAGGCGGGCCTGCTCAGCGACGACGTCGCCGGTTCCGGCTGGGCCTTCGACATCGAGCTTCGGCGAGGCGCTGGCGCCTACATCTGTGGCGAGGAGACGGCGCTGTTCGAGTCGATCGAGGGCAAGCGCGGCGAACCGCGCAACAAGCCGCCGTTCCCGGTTGAGGTCGGCCTGTTCGGCAAGCCGACGGCCGTCAACAACGTCGAGACGCTCGTCAATGTCCTGCTGATCCTCGGTGAGGGTGACGCCGTCGGCGGCGGTTCGCGCTACGCGGCGACGGGGACGGAGGGCTCCACCGGCCCGAAACTGTTCTGCCTGTCGGGCAACGTGGTCCGGCCCGGTGTCTACGAGGTGCCGTTCGGGAGGACGCTTCGGGAGCTGCTCGATCTCGGCGGCGGGGTGCCCGGCGGCAGGCCTATCCGGGCGATCCTGCTTGGCGGCGCCGCCGGCGTATTCGTGGGGCCCGAGTCGCTCGATGTGCCCCTCACGTTCGAGGGCACGCGCGCGATCGGCGCGACGCTCGGCTCCGGGGTCGTGATGGTCTTCGACGAGACCGCCGACATGGTCGGCACGCTGCGTCGGATCGCGGCGTTCTTCCGAGATGAATCGTGCGGCCAATGCGTCCCGTGCCGGGTCGGGACGGTGCGCCAGGAGGAGCTGCTGGCGCGACTCGCTGACGGCATCGAGGTGCGGTCGCGCGCCGACGAGCTGGCCCTGCTCGGGGACATCGGCCGGGCGATGCGCGATGCCAGCATCTGCGGCCTCGGCCAGACGGCCAGCTCCGCCATCGAGTCCGCGTTTCGCCAGCCGGAGCTGGTTGGGCTATGACCGTGCAGCATCCTGGCGGTGGCGCGACCCATCAAGAGCCTGGGCCGCACCGATCGGCGGAGGCGCCGATGAGTCCAGCCATCGAGGCGATCTACCAGACGCCACCCGCACGCGCCTCCCGGACCCCTGGGCCACCACCCGTCGAAGCGCCGGCGGCCGTCAGCATCACGATCGATGGCGTCGAGGTGACGGTTCCCGCCGGCGTGACCATCCTCGACGCTGCACGGGCGCAGGGACTCGACCTGCCAACGCTGTGTTATCTGGAGAACCTCGCGCCGGTCAACGTCTGTCGGGTCTGCGTGGTCGAAGTGACGGGTTCGCGGGTCCTCGTGCCGGCCTGCTCGCGTCGCGTGGAGCCGGGCATGGAGATCCAGACCGAGTCGGAGCGGGTCCAGCACTCGCGCAAGCTCGTGCTCGAGTTCCTGGGCTCGTCGGTCGATACCTCACTGGCGGGTCCGCGTCAGCCCGATGGCGACATCGCGCGCTGGGCGGAGCGATATGGGGCGACCGCATCGAGGTTCGGGGCGCCGTCGGCGCCCGCGGCGGCCGGTGCGCGCGATGCCCTCGGGCCGGGCCATCACCACGAGCCCACCGGCGCGGAAGCGGCGCTCGCCGCGACCGTGGCCCAGCCGGTCAAGGTCGACAACGAGCTTTACGTCCGCGACTACTCGAAGTGCATCCTCTGCTACAAATGCGTGGAGGCGTGCGGCGAGGACGCCCAGAACACGTTTGCCATCGCCGTGGCCGGACGAGGATTCGACGCCCGGATTTCGACCGAATGGGCCACCCCGCTGCCCGATTCCGCGTGCGTCTACTGTGGGAACTGCATCGGCGTGTGCCCGACGGGTGCCCTCATGTTCAAGTCCGAGCACGACATGCGGGCCGAAGGCACGTGGGACGAGTCCGCCCAGACCGTCACCGAGACGATCTGCCCGTACTGCGGCGTCGGTTGCGTGCTCGACCTGCATGTCCAGGACAACACGATCGTGAAGGTCAGTTCCCCCATGGATTCGTCGGTCACCGAGGGCCACCTCTGCATCAAGGGCCGCTTCGGGTTTGAATTCACCAACGAGCGTCGGCGCGGCTGAGCGCCCCCGGCGCGGATGAGCGGCGCGGCTGAGCGGCGCCGGCGCGGATGAGCGGCGCCGGCGCGGATGAGCGCCGCCTCGAGGCCGCGGTGGTGTCTGTGGGACACCACGTTCCGCTGTTCGGGGCCCGGAGGATCGGCGGGACGGCTAACCTCGGGCACGCACTCCGCGCGCTGCCGCCTCCGTGATCGTGGCAATGCGCGCCGCCCGCGTCTCGGGTCGAACAGCGAACGCGACCCAGGCCAGCATCTGCTTGCGCGCCGTCGGGGGAAAGGCCGCGAAGTTGAGCGTCGCAGGTGAGCGGGTGGCGAGCGTGGCAGCCAGGTCGTCGGGGATCTCGAGCCGCTCGACGCTGTCCAGGATCTCCCACGAACCATTGGCCCTGGCCCGCTCGATGGCCTCGAGCCCGGCCGGAGCCATGCGCCCTTCTGCGAGCAGCCTCTCGATCCGGACCTTGTTCGTCGCGGCCCACCCGCTCCGCGAATTGCGCCGCGCGAAATAGAGCTTGCCTCGCTCGTCGTCGATGCGACCTGCGGTGCTGTCAACCCATCCGAAGCACAGCGCTTCCTCGACAGCCGCCTCGTAGTCGAGGCTCACGCGCCCGGACCGTGCCCGCCAGGTGACGAGCCAGACACCGTTCGAGGTCGCGTGATTCGCCTCGAGCCACGAGCGCCAGGTAGCCCGATCATCGGCCTGGACCAGAGGTGCATCGTCGAGCGCAGACATGGCTGGGGAGGTCGCTCTCAGGCGCCCATGAGTTCGCGGAGGTCGATCCGCCCATCGTGGGTGTAGACGTTGAACCCATCCCCGCGAAGGAATCCCACGAGCGTGACCCCGAGCCGGTCGGCCAGTCGGACGGCCAGGTCCGACGGCGCCGAGACCGCGCAGATGATCGGAATCCCGGCAACGGCAGCCTTCTGCACGATCTCGAAGCTGACGCGCCCGCTGACGAGGAGGATGCGATCCCAGAGTGGCAGTTCGTTCGCCAGGACGCGCGAACCGATGACCTTGTCCAGCGCGTTATGCCTTCCGACGTCCTCCCGGACCACAACGAGGCGTCCGTCGGTCTCGAACAGGCCCGACGCGTGGAGTCCACCCGTTCGATCGAAGGCAGGCTGGGCTGCGCGGAGCGAATCCGGAAGCGACAGGATCACCGCTCGCGGGACGACCGGCAGGCCCTTCGGCAGCGGTTCACAGCGTACGGCGACGTCATCGATGGAGGCCTTGCCACAGATCCCGCACGAAGCGGTGGCCACGAAGTTGCGCGTCTTCGCGATCGATGGATCGAGCTTCCTCGCGAGACGAACAATGATCGCGTCGTCGGGCTCGGCCATGAACCCAGGATCGCCCGTCTCGAAACCGGTCACATGGTTGTCGGTGATGAGTCCTTCACTCGTCAGGAACCCGACCGCGAGCTCGCGCTCGAAGCCCGGTGTCCGCATCGTCACGGCCACGTTGACGGGCGTCTGGCGCGGCCCGCCGGCCCGGATCTCGAGGGGTTCCTCGCCGACCACGATGTCGTCTCGGACCTCGAGTTGCACGCCTCGGACGGCCACGACCTTCGTGCTCGTGAGGTGGCGCGTGGGCAGGTCGGGATCGAGTGGCGTTGTCACGAATCGAGTGTAGCCGCGCGCGATCCGGGGGCGCCGGACGTCCATCGCGAGGGTGCTACGCGCCAGGAACTCGATGTTGGCGTCGGCCGGCGTGGCGTCGGCCGGCGTGGCGTCGGCCGGCGGAGCGTCGGCCGGCGGAGCGTCGGGCCGGCGGAACGTAGGCCGGGGGAGCGTCGGCCGGGGGAGCGTCGGCCGGCGGAGCGTCGGCCGGGGGAGCGTCGGCTACCGTCGCTTACCGATCCGCCCGAGGTGGGTGTCCTGAAACGACGTCGGGTATTTCAACCCGTAGCCCATCAACCGGTCCATGCCGACGTGGGCGACGAGGATCACCCCAGCCAGGACGATGCCGGGCACGGCAAGCGCCACGCCCAGGCCCAGGACCAGCCCCGCTGTCGCCCAGTTATGGACGAAGTTGTAGGTGATCGCACCGGCGTGGGTGCCCTTCAGGTACCCGATCATCGACACGTCGGGGACGAGGAGGAAGACCAGGAAGAGCGGCCACGCCGCCCCGAGCGCGAGCCATGCCGACAGCCCGCCGACGAGCGCAGCGATGCCCTCGGCGCGGAGCCACCCGCGGACCCATGGCGTGGTGGACTCCAGGTTGACGGTCGCGGCCGACGAGGACGCGGGCGCCGCCGCGGGGCCGTCAGCCACCGGAATGCGCCGCGCGAGGAACCCAGCGGTCGGGGCCGACCTCGACCGGTACATCCAGGAGCTCAAGGAGGCGCCGCGACGCCTCGGCGACCTCGATGATGGCTGCATCGAACGCCGCGCTGTTACGGGCAGATGGCACGCGATACCCGCTCACTTTCCGCACGAACTGGCGCGCGGCTGCGTCGATCTCACCGGTCGTGGTCGAGGTCTCGGACCGACGGAGAGTCTTGATGCTTCGACACATGCCGATAGAGTATCCCGTCGAGTACGCTCTTGACCCCCATCGGAAGCGAGGAGCATTCGCGTGGACCCCGAGGCACTGCTGCGCGGCTTTGCCGTGATCGCCGGCATCGGCATCACGGCGAGAGCGCTCGTCTCCGCGATCCGAACGATCATCCTGCCACGCAGCGCCAACGACGCGGTGACGCGGCTGGCATTCGTCTTCATCCACGCGATCCTCGACGGCATCGCCCCACCGAGGCGCGAGTTCGCCTGGCGCGACCGGGTCTTCGCCTATTTCGGGCCGCTAGGCTTGCTTTCGGCGGCCCTGACGTGGATCCTGCTGGTCTTCAGCGGCTTCACGCTGATCTTCTGGGGCACCGGTACGCCGTCGATCACGTCGGCGGCCCGCGAAAGCGGCTCGGCGCTTCTGACGCTCGGGTTCTTCGCCCCGAACGGCGGACTCCAGACGGCCTTGACGTTCATGGAGGCCACCTTCGGCCTTGGGCTCGCGGCGTTGCTGGTCACCTACCTGCCCACGATCCACAGCGCGTTCTCGCGCCGCGAGGTGGCCGTCAACTTGCTCGAGGTCCGCGCCGACAGCCCGCCATCGGCCGTGGCGATGCTCCTGCGTTTCCAGCGGCTCGGTCGCTGGGAGGTCCTCCATACGGATTGGGAACGCTGGGAAGTCTGGTTCGCCGAGCTCGAGGAGAGCCACACATCGATCGCGGCCCTCGCCTTTTATCGATCGCCGCAGCCGACCAACTCGTGGATCACCGCCGCCGGGGCCGTCATGGACGCGGGCGCGCTGACCCGATCGCTGCTCGACATCCCTAAGGACGTGCAGGCGGACCTGGCCATCCGGGCCGGGTTCGTCGCTCTCCGCTCAATCGCGGACTTCTTCGGGATCGCGTATGACCCGCATCCGGACCAGGCCGATCCAACGAGCGTGGACCGCGCGGCGTTCGACGCGGCGACGGCGGAGCTGGAATCCGCGGGTCTGCCGCTCGTCGCCGACCGGGATCAGGCCTTCCGCGACTTCAACGGCTGGCGCGTGAACTACGACCGGACGCTCCTCGCGATCTCGCGGCTGGTGGTTGCCCCCGATGCGCGCTGGAACGGGGCGGCGGAACGCGCGTCGCTCGGCCGGCTGGCGCTCACGCCAAAGGTGGAACGGCCCTGAGCGAGCCGCCAGCAGCGGCGTACCATCGCCCGGTGGACCGCTGGAAGACCATCGTCGAGCCGTTCCGCATCCATTCCGTCGAACCCATCCGGATGACCACGGTCGCGGAGCGGAGCGCCGCCCTCGAGGCCGCCGGCTACAACCTGTTCAACCTGCATGCGGATGACGTCCTCATCGACCTCCTGACCGACAGCGGGACCGGCGCGATGTCGCGCGACCAGTGGGCCGCGATCCAGCATGGCGATGAGAGCTACGCCGGATCCCCGAGCTGGTTCCGGTTCCTCGAAAGCGTCCAGGAGCTGTTCCCGTTCACTCACGTCATCCCGACCCATCAGGGCCGGGCCGCGGAGAAGATCCTGTTCTCGGTCATCGGTGAGCCGGGCAAGGCGATCCCGAACAACACGCACTTCGACACGACCCGCGCCAACGTGGAGTTCACGGGTGCCGAGGCCGTCGACCTCGTCATCCCGGAGGGGCGGGACCCCTCTACGATCCACCCGTTCAAGGGCAACATGGACATCGAGGCGCTGGACGCGTTCCTGACCGCGCGGCGCGGCGATGTCCCGGTGGTCTTCGTGACCATCACCAACAACTCGGGCGGCGGTCAGCCCGTGTCGCTGGCGAACCTGCATGCCGTTCGCGAAGCCTGCGACCGCCACGGGGTCCCACTGTTCCTCGATGGCTGCCGATTCGCCGAAAACGCCTGGTTCATCAAGCTCCGCGAGCCCGGCCAGGAGGGTCGCTCGATCCCGGACATCGTCCGGGAGATTGCCTCGCTCGCCGACGGGATGACGATGTCCGCGAAGAAGGACGGCCTCGCCAACATCGGCGGTTGGCTGGCCATGAACGACGACGCGCTTGCCGAGCAGTGCCGCAACCTCCTGATCCTGACCGAGGGCTTCGTGACCTACGGCGGCCTGGCCGGCCGAGACCTCGAGGCGATCGCCCAGGGCCTTCGCGAGGTGGTGGACGAGGACTACCTCCGCTACCGGATCCAGTCCACGGCGTATTTCGGGGAGGCGCTGGTCGCGGCCGGTGTACCGCTCGTCCAGCCGTTCGGCGGGCACGCGATCTATCTCGATGCCCGCGCCCTGCTGCCGCATATCGCGCCGCTCGAGTATCCGGGGCAGGCGCTGGCGGTCGCGCTCTATCGCGAGGGTGGCATCCGCGGCTGCGAGATCGGCACCGTCATGTTCGGCCAGCATCCCGACGGCACCGAGTCGCCGGCGGCGATGGATCTCGTGCGCCTGGCGATCCCCCGCCGGACCTACACCCAGAGCCACATCGACTACGCGATCGAGGTCGTCCAGTACGTGGCCGAACGCGCAGGTGAGCTCGGGGGCATGAGTATCGTGCATGCCCCGACTGCTCTCCGGCACTTCACTGCGAGGTTCGCGCCGCTTCCGTGACGATCGCCCGGTCGCGGCCGGACTTGCCGGTGGTGTGTAGGCGCACCGCGTTTTCGGAGCACCATTGACCGGTTGCCGCGACGAGGTCCACACTCGACGCTTCGCGTCTTCCCAGCCGCTGGTGGGTGACCCGGAACGTCGTTTTTCGGGGGCTGTGCATAGAAGGTGGAGGATTCCCCATGGGTCGACGTCGCTCAAAATGGGTCGACGTCGCTCAAAACGAGATCTCGTTGGGCGCCTGCTGACGGCGCTCGCATTCAGCGCTCTTGCCGCGACCCCTCTGGCCTCGATGGCCGGCGCTTCGACGGCGCCGGTGACGTGGCAGGCAGGTGCCGGAACCGCCACGAAGGATGAAGGGGTACAGGTCAACGCGTTCCTGCCGAACGACCTCACCGTGGACGTCGGCGACACCGTCAACTGGACAGTCGGGAGTGGCGAGTTCCACACCGTGACGTTCCTGTCGGGAAATCCGGCGCCGCCCCTCATCGTCTTCACATCTACCGGGCCGGCTTTCAACCCGGACGCGGTCGCCCCTTCCGGTGGGCCGACCTACGACGGGACCGGGATCTCGAACTCGGGCCTGCTCTTCCAGGGCCAGCAGCACAGTGTGACCTTCGCCGCGTCGGGGAACTACCCCTTCTTGTGTCTGATCCACGGTGATATGAAGGGCGTGCTGCACGTCCAACCTGCAGGCTCGCCGTACCCGCGAACCCAGGCGCAGCTCGACGTCCTGGCCCGGGTCACCGGTAACCACCTCGTAGCCCAGGGGCGGAACCTCAAGGCAAGGGCGCTGGCGATGACCCGGAGCTCGAGTCGAACGGCGATCGCGGTCGGCACCGGTGCGCTGATTACGGACACCGCGACGCTGTCAATCATGCGGTTCCTTCCGGACAAGCTCGTGATCCACGCAGGCCAGACCATCGAATGGCAGAATTTGGATCCCGAGACGCCCCATACGATCACCTTCGGTGCCGAGCCCCCTGGCGGACCGCTCGGGGCGTTCGCGCCGTCAGGCGTCGATGCCCAGGGGCATGCGACGCTGAGCAGCACGACCCAGGCGGTCAACTCCGGCGTGATCGGAGCCAATCTGCCCTTCGGTACCGGATTCAGTACGACCTTCGCAACGGCGGGCACATACACATTCATCTGTGCCCTCCATGACGATCTCGGGATGAAGGGGACGATCGTCGTCCTGCCCTGATCGAACAAACCCCCCGCGAATCGGTCGGGAGGCGTCGTGCCCAGGCGGGCGCGGCGCCTTCTATTTCCCCGCAGTAGTCGGCCGCAAGTGCATGTGACCGTCGTCCTCGCTACCCTAGGCTGGCGTCCACTCACGAGGCGCCAGAGACGGAGGAGCCCACGATGCCGCTCTACATGGATGAGCACGACCTACCCGGAGTGAAGGCCGCGGATGTCGTTGGCGCCCACGAAGCCGACGTCAAAGTCCAGGGCAAATATGGCGTCGAGTACAAGCACTATTGGGTCGACGAAGCGGCGGGCAAGGTCTTTTGCCTCGTCGATGCGCCGGACAAGGAGTCGGCGAATCGGGTTCACGCGGAGGCTCACGGCCTCGTCGCGCAGAAGCTCTACGAGGTCGAGCAGGGGGCATAGCCCACCGCAGGAGCCCGCGCACAGGGGCGCAATCGGGTCATGTGTCGGCCAGCCGACGGCTCACCCGGTTGCGGCCAACAATTGCCGGATCACCTGCTCGGAGCCGTCGTAGTCGCCCTCGCCGTAGTGGACATGGCGAATCTGCCCGGACTTGTCGATGAAGAAGAACGCCGGCCAGTAGCGATTGTGGAAGGCGTGCCAGGTATCGAAGGTCGGATCGAACGCGACCGGGTAGCGAATTTCCGCCTTGACGACGGCCTCGCGGACGTTGGCAATCTCACGCTCGAACGGCAGCTCCGGCGTGTGGACGCCCACGACGACCAGGCCCGCATCCGCATAGCGCGCTTCCCAGGCCTTCACGTACGGCGCGACATGGATGCAGTTGATGCACCCGAACGTCCAGAACTCGACGAGGACGACCTTGCCGCGCAGCCCGGCGAGCCTGAGCGGCTCGGAATTGATCCAGGCGGTGATCCCGGTGAATTCGGGCGCCGGCCCGAGGTTCTCGAGGGCGACGTTCGAGGGCAGCGAGTCGCCGATGGGCGCGGGCAGGTTCGCCGCGTCCGTGCCGCCGACCATCGGGCCCTCGCCGATTGGGGCACCGCTCGGATCCGTGCGCAGCATGTCGAGTTCCTCCTGGATGGCTGGCTCCTGTTCGATGGCGATGAGCGCGCCCGCCCA
>JAYTWS010000241.1:0-3116 GCA_043743315.1 Chloroflexota bacterium
GCCCATCACGCCACGAACGTCCAATACGCCGGCGCAGTCTGGGATCTGGGTGGCGGGACCGGGATTTCCAGTGCGATCTTCCGGTTGCCCAGCGCGGACCTTCCGGCCGATTGGATCTCGGAGTTCTATGACATCGGTGCTCGCACCGCCAAGCGGACCGAGAACATCGAGACCAGCTCACCCAGCGTTCCGGGAGCCGACCCGGTGTTCCGCCTCGATACCCTCAACGATCTCTCGCTCCAGACCGTTCTGGTCTGGCAGGACGGGCCGTTCGTCCGGGTCGTCCTCGTCGGGACACCGATCTCGCCGGGCGCCACCCGGGCCGCTCACGACGAGCTCGTCGATGCGGCGGCAGCGGCCACCGTCGCGGCTGACGGACCATGATCCCGTGCTAGATTGCGATCGAGATGACTGATCCATCCGAGACCTGGGCCCGTCGGCGGGATCGATGGAAAGCCGAGCGGCACGACCCCGCCATCGGCCGGTCGCCGGAGCGCCGGCTCGACTTCGTGACCCTCGGCGACCTTCCGCTGTCGGCGCTGTACGGTCCATGGTCGGTCGAGACCTCCGGGACGGGTGGCGCCGCGGGTGGGGGAGGGCCGACGGCGGTCGACCACCACGGTGACCCGCTGGCCTCGGGCCGCTTCGACGACTTCCAGCTACATCGCGACATCGGGTTCCCGGGCGAACCGCCGTTCACCCGCGGCGTCCATCCATCCGGCTACCGATCGCGCCTCTGGACGATGCGGATGTTCGCCGGGTTTGGCGCGGCCGAGGACACCAACGCTCGATTCCATCAGCTGCTGGCCGCGGGCCAGACCGGACTCTCGATCGCCTACGACATGCCGACCCTGTACGGGTACGACACCGACGACCCCGAGGCTGAGGGCGAGTTCGGGACCTGCGGCGTCGCCGTGAGCTCCCTCGCGGATATGGAGGTCCTGCTCGCGGGCCTGCCGCTCGACAAGGTCTCGACGTCGATGACGATCAACTCGCCGGCGGCCCCGATCTGGGCGATGTACATCGTTGCCGCCGAGAAGGCCGGCTATCCGCGCGCCGCCCTGGAGGGCACGACCCAGAACGACATCCTCAAGGAGTTCGTGGCCCAGAAGGAATTCCTTTTCCCACCGGAACCCTCGATGCGCCTCGTGACCGACACGATCGAGTTCGGAACGCTCGAGATGCCGCGCTGGAATACGGTCTCGATCTCCGGATACCACATTCGCGAGGCCGGCTCGACGGCGGTTCAGGAACTGGCGTTCACGATCGCCGATGGGATGGCCTACGTCGAGGCGGCTCTGGCCCGAGGCCTGCGCGTCGACGATTTCGCTCCGCGCCTGAGCTTCTTCTTCAACTCCCACAGCGACTTCTTCGAGGAGATTGCCAAGTTCCGGGCGAGCCGCCGGATCTGGTGGAAGCTGATGTCCCAGCGCTACCGTGCCGAGAACGAGCGCTCGACCTGGATGCGCTTCCACACCCAGACGGCCGGCGTGTCGCTCACCCCGCAGCAACCGCTCAACAACCTGACCCGTGTCGCAACGCAGGCGCTCGCCGCGGTCCTCGGCGGCACCCAGTCCCTGCATACGGACGCCTATGACGAGGCGCTTGCCGTCCCGACCGCGGCGGCCGCCCTCCTCGCCCTGCGCCAGCAGCAGGTCATTGCCGAGGAGACGGGCGTCGCGTCGGTGGTGGATCCGCTCGGCGGTTCGTGGTTCGTGGAATCGCTGACCAACCAGGTCGAGCGCGACGTCTGGCGCTACCTGGACGAGATCGACCGACGGGGCGGGATGGTCGCCGCGATTCGTGACGGCTACCCCCAGCGCGAGATCGCCGATGCCGCGTACCGGTTCCAGCGGGAATTCGATGCAGAGGAACGCCGGATCGTCGGTGTGAACGCGTACGTCGACGAGACCGAGACGACGCGCGTCCCGGTGCTGGCAGTACCTCCCGGGTCGTTCGAGCGGCACCTCGAGCGTCTCGGTCGCACCCGTCGTGATCGCGACGCGGCCGCCGTCGAGGGGGCGCTGACCGGGCTGCGAGCTGCCGCCGGCCAGCCGGAGTCGAGTGCCACGAACCTCATGCCGCATTTCATCCGCTGTGCCGAGACCTATGCGACGCTCGGGGAGCAATGTGCCGTCCTCCGATCGGTCTTCGGTGAATATCGCGAACCCGTCGCCGTCTGAACGGTCCATCCACCCGAGCCACCTCAAGGAGACCCATGTACCTGAACGCCCTCGAGTTCCTCGAAGAGGAGCGCGACGCCTGGCGCCCATTCGAGGCGCTCGCCCACATCCCTGATGAACGGATGGACGATCCGGTCGACGCTGCCCACGGCTGGTCCGCGCGCGATCTCATCGCCCACCTCGTCGCCTGGCAGGGCTGGGCGTTGGCGGTGGCCAAGGACCTCGCCGTCGGCGAGACCTCCGCGTCGTCGGCACGGCTCGATGCCCTCTGGGACGAGCGCGGCAACGCGCTGAACGACGACATCACGGCCGAATGGCGCGCCCTCCCCATCGACGAGGTCCGGAGCCGCCTGGCGTCCGTGGCGGGGGAGTTGCGCGGCCACCTCACGGTCGTCCCGGAGGCGCGCTGGGTCAAGCACCCGGCGAACCTCAAGACGTTCGTTGACGAAACCATCGACCACTACGCCGACCATGCCGCGGATCTCGAGGCAATCCTGGGCTCGATGGCATGACGGACGCGCCAGCGCCGAACGGGCCCGACGCCTCGAGCGGTCTGGTGCCGCTCCTGGAGGAGACGGCTTCGGAGCTGGGTGGCGTGCTTCCACGAAGAGATGCCGGCGGCATCACCTGGATCGTCGATGCACGACCGATTGCAAGTGTCGAGGGGCCCGTGGCCTCGTTCAGGATCGGCAGGGAGATTGGCGCTGCCGCCCGGAATACGCCGGATGCCTCGGCGTCGGCGCTTGGACCGGACTGGGTGGCGTTTCAACCTGCGACCCTCGACGGCCATGCCCGGGATCGCGCAGTGGCGTGGTTCGCGGCTGCGCATCGGCTCGCCAGGCGGGGATAGGCGCCCGGGCACACAACGACCCCGGCGTGACCGGGGCCGTTGTGGCGGAGGAGCGATTGCGACGGGGCGCGGGCGCCCCGGAG
>JAYTWS010000242.1:0-2164 GCA_043743315.1 Chloroflexota bacterium
CCGCCCGCGGCGCCCCCCGCCCGGCCCCTCGCGGCCCCCGCCCCGCGCTACGCGCCCGCTCGCCACTCGACACCCGCCGGCGGCATGGCTGGGGCCCGATTACCACGGACTCTTTTCGTGCGTGGACCGAAGCGGGTCGCCTCACGGAAGGCCGGTCAGGAGCCCTCCGTCGATCGTCGTGAACGTGCCCGTCTGGTAGGACGCACGCCCGGAGCAGAGGTAGGCAACGTAGCTCGCGAACTCGTCCGGTCGTCCGTATCGGCCGGCGGGAATGCCCGCCAGATGGCCGGCCTTCACGGCCTCGGGTGACGTTCCGGTCCGCTCGGCCGTCGCCCGATCCAACGCCTCGATCCGGGCCGTGGCGTGGCGGCCCGGGAACGCGCCGTTGACCGTGACGCCGTCCGCCGCAACCGCTCGCGAAGTGGTCTTGAGCCAGGCCATCAACGCGCTGCGGCCGGCATTCGAATACGCGAGTTCGTCGACCGGCTGGCGAACGGCGTACGAGCCCACCGCCACGATCCGGCCCCAGCCACGCTCGCGCATCGGTGGGATCAGCGCGGTGGCGATGGCGATCGGCGACATCACCAGGATCTGGAGCGCCCGGGCCCAGCCGGCTGCATCGGTCGCTGTTGGGTCCACGGGCGGTGGGCCGCCCGCGTTGAGGACCGCGATGTCGATCACCCCCATCAGGTCGGTTGCCCGCCCGGCGATTCGTGAGCCAGCCTCAGCGTCAGCGAAGTCCGCGGCGATCGTTTCGACGCGCACCCCGTGGCGAGCGGCAAGATCGGACGCCACCGCCTGGAGCACGTCGCCCCGACGCGCGGTCAGGACCAGGTCCGCGCCCTCCGCCGCGAGCGCCTCCGCGATGGCCAGGCCGAGGCCGCTGCTGGCACCTCCCACGAGGGCCGTCCGCCCCCGAATTCCGAGATCCATGTGGTCAGATCCTCCGTACCTGCGTCGAGGGGGGAGCCTACCGCACGGCCGAATGCCGAGCGCGGACAGGACCCTCGGGCTATTCCCAGGTTCGGTCCGACGCGCGAGATTCAGGATGTGGAAGGATCATCGGTCGCTCATACCCTGCCCGAGCTGTATCGCCACGTCCTCGAGCGTGCGGTGAGCCTCGAGTTCCTCGGCCTCCGGCAGGAAGCGCTCCTGATTCGGCGATCCGCGATCAGGGAGTACTCGCGGGCGTGGGATGAGCGTGCGGTTGCTCGCCTGACGACCATCCGCGTTCGCGCCGAGCGCGTCCTTGATGGCGTCGACCGGGCACGGGCGATCATCGGTCCGCGACCAGCGACCCTGCGATCCGGGCGCGCGACGAGGCGATCCCAACCCGCCTGACCCGGTGGCCGGTTGTACGGGTACCCTGTCGCGGTGACACCGACCGCGATGCTCCTCGAGCGCATCGTTTCCGCGCTGGCCGACCTGGTGAACACGAGCGAATCCGTGGATGACGAGTGGATCTACGTCCACGATCTCGAGACGGTCTGGGCGGCTCGCCTGCGCGCCATCGGTACCGAGCGCACAACCGATCCGTCGGCCGAGGCCGTGGCCGCGATCGACGCCCTCATCGACGAGGCACATCGGATCACCGACCCGCACCGGGCCATCGACTGGCTGTCGACCCTGCCCCAGGCGGCACTCGTGGCGATCGGGGAGGACGCCTGGTGAGGTTCCAGGATGCCGCCAGGGATGCACGCGCGGTCGTCTACGCGGGGGTCCAGGCTGATCTGCTCGTCGGGCTGATGGCCGACCTGCTCGTCGACGCGACCGCCGGCCAGCGCGTCCTGGCACGTGCCGTGATGAACGGCGAGTCCTCCGGTGCCGACCGGTGGCGGGTCATGTTCCCGACGCTGTTCGGAGCGGTGGCCCCGCCCGTTGGACACGAGGACCGGATGCGGTCGGAGGCGCTCCTCGCGGCGGCGCTCGACGTCGCCGGGCGTGGCGACCAGGTCCGCAGCCAGTTTCGCGGGGCGATCGTGGAGGCACTCACGGCGCGTCTTCTCGCCCGCCGCGTGCCGCCCGAGAGCATCCACGCGGAGCGTCGGATCCTGTTCGATGGCGTGGCAGCCGAGATCCACCCGTATGACGTGACCGTCGAGACGCCAGGGGCGGCGGAGGCCTATGACTGCAAATGGGGTGCGCGCGGCATCTCCGCCGACGT
>JAYTWS010000243.1:0-3133 GCA_043743315.1 Chloroflexota bacterium
ATACAGCCACGGATCCAGGACTCGCACCCCAAGTCGATCGACGGTCGAGTACGCGGCGATCATCGTGCCCGTGAGGAGCGCGAAGCCGATCGCTCCCCGGTGGTGCCGACCAGCGGCGCGAATCGCACGCCACGGGCGCGCCACCAGCATGATCCCGACGACGATGCACCCAACGCCGACGAGTGCCGGACCCGACAGTCGCTCGCCCAGCAGTCCCAGGCCGACGGCGATCGAGATGATCGGGGCGCTGCCGCGAGCGAGCGGGTACACCAGCGACAGGTCGCCGCGGGCGTACGCCGAAGAAAGGAACACGAAATAGGCGGCCTCGAGGATGCCGGATGTGAGCGCCAGAGCCACACCGCCCGGGTCAATCGCGGGGCTCCCATGGGCGATCCAGGCCCAGATCCCGAACGGGACGAGCACAGCCGTGCCGATCGCCTGCAATCGAACGGCTGTCCGGAGGGGATCCCCGGACATCTTGAGGAGGACGTTCCAACCGGCATGGAGAACGGCCGCAACGAGGACCAGGGCGACCGCGAACGGTGGCAATGTCGGCCCTACCGGCCGATGTCGCGCCGCTGCATCCCGATGGCCGAGATCGCCAGCCCCCCGAACGCAAGGACCCCGCAGATCACAAGACCAACGGTGTCGTAGTCACCGATGATCGGGGCGCCAAGGTGCCGGTTCAGGGCCAACTCGCGGACGGGGTCCGGGAGGTCAAGGACGGAACCGAGGATATCGAAAATGAAGAACCCCAGGCCCAGGATCGCGGTAACAGGCGCCGCGAGTGATGGGCGGATCAGGCCGCCGGTTGCCAGACCGATGCCGGCCAACGCCATTCCATACCATCCGAGGACGAGGACACCGATCGTGGGCGCTGCGACCTGATCCCCCTGGAGCGAGGCTCCGAGCGCTACACCGCACGCCATGAGCAGCGTCGACATTGCGATCGAGACCATGACCGCCAGACCGCCCCGGATCGTCCATTCACGCCGACTGATTGGAGCGGCCAACAGGACCTCGAGGCGCCGATCGCTCTCGTCAGAAGCCCAGCCGCCCACCGCAACCGCCGCGGCCAGACTGACCATGACGATTCCCTGTTGGAAGAACGCCAATTGCAGGAAGCCGGCTGTCGAGAAGATGTCGGCATCTGGAAACAGCCGATGGACCATGGCCGAGATCTGTGGAATCTTGGCCATCTGGGTGACAAATTCGTCCGCCGAAGTGGCGATCAATAACGCATAGAGGGCAAGGCCAAGACCCCACAGCAGGCTCGCCGGGAGCCGTTCCCCGATCCCTCGTCGGAAGACCCCGCCCACCCAGATCCGAATCGGCGGGACCTGCAGTCGACCGCCCGAGGGTGCCAGGAGGTCACGACGCTCAAAGGCAAGGACGCCGCCCGCCAGCATGAGGGTGATCGCCCCGGCCAGCACGCTCAACGAGCCCCAGTCCCATTGGCCGGCCAGCGGGCGATGGTCGGCCGTCAGGGCGAGGTAGGACAGCGGCTGCAGGGTTGCAAATGCCGGAACAATCAGGGCGTAGGCGTTCACCACAAAGCTCATCGCCAGAGCGATTCCGCCCGCCGCCATGGCCCCACCGCGTCCGACGTACGGGGCCACCAGGAACGACAGGGCACCGGGCGCGATGATCGTCAGCAGCAACCAGCTACCCTGCCCGACGATCTGCCCGACCGAAACCTCGTCCCCCGGCAGGGTTGCGAGGAGCGTGATCGCCGCAAACGTGACGACCTCGAGAATCGCGACTCCGAGCGTGACCGCCGCAAGGAAGCCCAGGACCTTCTGGACGGCAAGCCGGCGACGGGCGACCGAAGTCGCCGCGACAGGGTCCAGGCTGCCGCGCGCCAATTCGCCGGCCAGGGTCCCGGAGAAAGCGACCACGGACCAGATTCCAAACATGACCGGCAGGAAGTTGAAGATGCGCCATGAGACGAACCCGCCCAGCGTGTCAATCCGAATGGGCTCACCCAGCATCCCCTGGAAGACCGCGGGCAACGCCGAGAGCTGTCGGGCGAACGTCTGACGTGCCAGGAGTGACGGAAAGTCTGCCGCAACCTGTGCGGCGGTCGCCACCACGAACAGCGAGAACACGATCCCCAACGCGATCGCGGTCCGGCGGCTATCCCGGACGCTCTTCCCGAATACCGACCCGAGCCCGAACAACCGGGCGCGCGTCGTCGGCTGGAGCAGCGTTCCGGTCATCCGCGGGGATCGACCGACGAGGGCCCGGGAGTCGTCACGGACGCGGACGAGGCGTCCGACCCGGACGCGGTTGAGGGGCCCGTCACGGACGCGGACGAGGCGTCCGACCCGGACGCGGAATTTCCGTACTGGGCGAGGAAGACCTCCTCGAGCGACGGCTCGCGACTCACGAAATCGACAAGATCGAGTTGTGCGGCGAGCCTGACGACCGGTGCGATCGGACCGCTCACGAGCATCCGCATGGCCCGATCCTCGATCACCAGATGACTCACACCGGATAGAGCTCGAAAGGGCCCCGCATCGACGCGACCCGAGAAGCGCAGCTCGACCTCGTGCGAGGCCATCTCACGGAGGGCCTCGACCGTATCGAGCCGAACGATTCGCCCTTCACGGATGATCGCCACGCGGTCGCATGTCCGCTCGACCTCGCTGATGATGTGCGATGAAAGGAATACCGTTCGCCCCGCGGCTTTGGCCTCGAACAAGATCTCGTTGAACACCTGCTGAACGAGGGGGTCAAGGCCAGCGGTCGGCTCGTCCAGGATCAGCAATTCCGGGCGGTGCTGGAGCGCACAGATCAAGCCGACCTTTTGCTTGTTGCCTTTCGAGTACTCGCGGAAACGCCGGCTCGGGTCGAGACCGAGCCGCTCCACGAGCTCGGCAACGTAGGCGACATCTCGCCCTCCTCGGAGGTTGGCAAAATACTCGATGGTCTCGGCGCCTGTCAGGCGGTCGTACAGCGTGAACTCGCCCGGGAGGTAGCCGATCCGACGGTGAATCTCGACGGGGTTCGCGGTCGTTTCGATCCCGAAGACCGAAGCCCGCCCTGAGCTCGGACGGATGAGGTCGAGGAGGATCCGGATGGTGGTCGTCTTGCCCGCGCCATTGGGCCCCAGGAAGCCGAAGATCTCACC
>JAYTWS010000244.1:0-29988 GCA_043743315.1 Chloroflexota bacterium
AGCGCTACGTGACGCTCATCCGGGCCCAGTGTCCCGGTGTGCGTGTCATCGCGGAGCCGGTCGGTCGCAACACGGCGGCGGCGATCGCGCTGGCCGCGCTGCTCATCGATCGGCCCGACGACGAGGTGATGTGCGTCCTGCCGGCCGACCATACGATCCGGGACGAGACCGAGTTCCGTGGCGTGCTCGCCGGCGCGGCGGGGCTGGCCGAGGGCGCCTTCGACGTCGAATCGCCGCTCGTCACGCTCGGGATCGCGGTGGATCGCCCGGCGACCGAGTACGGCTACCTGATCCCGGTCGTGGATGCGGGTGCGGAGCTGCATGGCCTCCATGCCTACCCGCTCCGAGCGTTCGAAGAGAAGCCGAACCGGGCGCGGGCTGCGGAGCTCGTGGCGGAGGCCGGTGTCGCATGGAACGCGGGCATCTTCCTCTGGCGGCGCCGAGCGATTCTCGACGCACTTAATCGGTACACGGGTCTCGTGACGCTCCTCCGGCCGGTGGCGTCGAACCCGCGCGCGTTGGCCAGCGCGTACGACCGGGCCCGCTCAATCTCGATCGACCACGCCGTTATGGAGAGCGCCGCCGCCGATCGACGGGTCGTGATGGCGGCGATGGACGTGGGCTGGAGCGATCTCGGGTCGTGGGCTGCCCTGCTCGACGCCCTCGGAGCAGGCGCGTCCGGGCACGTCGTCCAGGCTGATGAACCGGCCGACGCGGGCCCGGACGATCTCGTCGTGGAGCGAATCAGCGGACGCCTCGCGGTCGGTTCTGGTCCGCGGGGTATCCTCGCGCCGACGCCCACGGCATTGCTCGAGGGTGCGGGCCCGCACCTCGCCGTCGTGGAAGCCCTGATCGAACGTGTACGCCGCTGGGAGGAGCCCTCGTGACCGACGCCATCGCCCCAACCCGGATCGTGTTCGGAACGGACGGCTGGCGAGCCCGGATTGCCGAGGACTACACCTTCGATGCCGTCCGTCGGTGTGCCGACGGGGTGGCCCGCTACGTCGTCGAGCGAGGCGAGCAGGCGCGCGGCGTGGTGATCGCCTATGACCGGCGCTTCGCCTCCGAGCACTTCGCCCAGGCAGCCGCCGAGGTCCTCCTGGCGAACGACATCAACGTCGCTTACTCCACCACAGCCGTGCCGACCCAGATGAGCTCGTACGAGGTCGTCGAACGCGGCGCGTCGGCCGGGATCGTCATCACCGCGAGCCATAACCCCTGGACCGACAACGGCTTCAAGGTGAAATCGCCGACCGGCTCGGCCGCCGGCCCCGAGATGCTCAAGATCATCGAGGCCGGTATCGCGGCCAATGGCGGCATCATCCTGCCGCGACGCTCGATCGCCGATGCCGAGGCCGCCGGCCTGTTCGAGCGATTCGACCCGTTCGAGGGCTACGAGCGCTACGTCCGACGAACCGTCGACGTCGAGGCACTCAAGGCCGCTGACGTGAGCGTGCTCGTCGAGCCGATGTGGGGCGCAGGCGCGGGGTGGACCAGCCGCCTCCTGCGCGGCGGACGGATCCGGATCAACGAGATCCACCAGGAGCGGAACCCGTACTTCGGTGGCGTGAACCCGGAACCGATCCGCCCGAACGTGGACGAGGCGCTTGCCATGCTGGCCGGCGGGGGCTACGACATGGGGCTGATGCTCGATGGGGATGCCGACCGCGCCGGCGCCGCCGATGAGCAGGGCACGTTCATTCATCAGCTCGAGGTCACGGGCCTCCTCATGTACTACCTGGCCGAGCACCGGGGCCTGCGGGCGCCCGTGGCCATATCGGTCAACAACACCTCGATGGTTGCCCGGCTGGGTGCCCACTTCGGGATCGAGGTCCACGAGACCCCGGTCGGCTTCAAGTACATCGGCCCGAAGATGATCGAGACCGGCGCGATGATGGGCGCCGAGGAGAGCGGCGGGTTCGGGTTCGGCATGCACCTCCCCGAGCGAGACGGGATCTACGCGGATCTCCTGCTGCTCGACCTGTTCCTGCGCGAGCGAGCCCAGGGCCGGTGGCCCGTCTCGAAGATGCTCGAGCAGTTCCACGAGCTGGCGGGCCCGTCCTTCTACCGGCGCATCGATGTCCACTTCGATCGCTCGGAGTACGACGCCGTGAAGCAGCACGTCCTCGTCGGGCTGCGCGACGAGCCGCCGGCGAACCTGGCCGGACAGGCCGTGACGAACACCCAGCTGCTCAGCACGAATGACGGCATGAAGTTCTTCGTGGCCGATGGCAGCTGGCTGCTGATCCGGGCCTCGGGTACGGAGCCCCTGCTCCGGATCTATACGGAGGCAACATCCGCGGACCTGCGGGAAGCCATGCTCGTTTCCGGCGAGCGTCTGGTACGGGGGAATTGAGCATGGCGGACGTGATCGCCGGCGCCGGGGCAGCCGCGCGGCGGGTGGACAAGCCGTGGGGCCACGAGCTCATCTGGGCCCATACCGACAAGTACGTCGGCAAGGTCCTCGTCATCGAGGCTGGTCGGCGGCTGTCCTACCAGTACCACGAGATCAAGGACGAATCGATCCGGGTGCTATCGGGCCGGCTGCGGCTCACGCTCGAGAACGCGCAAGGTGTGGACGAGGAGTACGAGCTCGGTCCGGGCGACGACGCGCATGTCACCACCGGCCGACGCCACCGATACGCGGCGATCGAGCGCTGCGAGCTGATGGAGGTCTCGACGCCGGAGCTCGACGACGTCATCCGCCTGTCCGATGACTTCGGGCGCGAGGGGACCTCGGCCCCCTGATCATTTCCGGATGCCCAACGGCTGTCTCCGGGTGTAGGCTGTCCCCGCGACCGTCTCGTCGGGTCGATGGTGCAAGGACCGGACGGCGGCTCGCCGAACAGCCCCTATGGGGGCCGGAGGGTCTGGCACGATGCACAGCTCCTTGATCGGCAAGGTCGAGAAGGCCAATCGTTACGCCCGGGAACTCGATCGTATTTCCCTCGATCGCGTCTCGCTCACGTTCCGCGGCGACAACGATACGCACCAGGTCTCGCTCGACGCCGGTCAGTGGCATTGCACCTGCCACTACTTCCAGAGTTGGGGAGCGTGTGTCCACCTGCTCGCCCTGCAGAAGGTCTTCGGCGTGATGCTGCCCGATGAGGCGCAGGTGTCCATCTTCGGACCCACGGCGGTGCCCACCGCCTGACTCCGGGAGGTCAGCCACAGGGCCGCCTCCACAAGACGAACTGACGACCCGCCCGGGACAGCCCGAGCGGGTCGTTTCGTTGCGGTACGACAACGGCGCCTCGCGCCGCGTTGCTGTGCGGCGAAGGGGCCGACGGTTCAGCGCACCGTGATGGCCCAGAACGTCAGTCCGTCGCCACGTCCATCGGCCCGGAAGAGCCGGACCTCGAGGACCCATTGCCCGGCTGGGAGCGGGCCCATTGTCACCGACGAGCCATCGACGGCGCGACCACCCCCGGGAACGCCCAGTACGTGCGCTCCCCTCGTATCGTCCGCAGTGGCGAATTCGGCTGAGAAATCCCCGATGACCGCCCTGTCCGCGAATCGGATCTGGAGCATCTCGACGGGACCGACCTCGACGGCCGGGACCGTCGTGAACGGCAGCCACGGTGCGTCACTGCCGGCCGCATCCATGACATAGGTTCCGAGTGCACCGAGGACGGTGCCCTGGGCGGTGACGAGTTCGGCGACCGGGCGGAGCGCCGGGTCGGACGACGCCCCATCCGGCGGATCAGTGAGCGTCGCCGTCGGGAGGGCCGGCGTGGCCGTCGCCGTCGGTGCCTGGCTTGCGCCCTGGATCCCCGGCGCCGAGGTGCAGGCCGACAACCCGACCAGGGCGAGGAGCGTCAGGCCGGCGATTGGTCCGGCAAGGGCGAGGTTGAGGTGACGCGTCATTCAATGACCCGGCTGGGACAGCCAGTTCCGCTGCATCCGCTGACCGTCACCTTGATGACGGCCGACACGGACGTGAGCACCCCATCTCCGGTGGCCGGGATGAACGCGGCCGACCACTCGTAGGTCGCCGTCGGTGAGATCGTCAGGACGTAGGCTCCTTCCGTTGTTCCACTCGGGGTCATCGCCCCGATGCTCATCCAGGTTGTGGACCCGACGACCCGCCGTTGAAGGACCACCGAACGGGCGCTGATCGGGTCGCTCCTGAGGGCCTGATTCACGGACGCGCTGGTCGTCTTCAGGGTGGCCGTGAATTTGACCGCGTTCCCGACCCAGATGCTGGTGGAAGACGCGCCGAGAGTTGTCGATGTGGCGATGGCGAGGCAGGCGGAGAACAGGGCGCCCGCGGACTGGCGGTCGTACGCGAGCTGGAGACGCGCCACGTCGCAGGATGCGAATCCGTGGCCAAACCAGCCCGTATCGGGACGCGCGCGGCTCAGGGCCTGGACGACCGCATCGAGGTAGTCCGCCTCGCTTGCAAGATTCGCGTGGTGGCCGAGATCCTCGACGTGTCCGAACTCATCGAGCGCGATGGTCTCCGCGTCGAAACAGCCGTTGGCGATGGTGGCGAGCCCCTCGCACCAACGCAGGGTCCCCCAGTCGAAGACGTAGTTCTGGGCACGGAACCACAGCTTGAAGCTCGCCGGCGCGCCTGACCGATCGGCACATGCGAGCCCAGCCGACGAGCAGCCCGTCGGCTCGCCGTAGGCAATGGTGCTCGAGGAGCCCGACGTGACCCTCGAGAAGGTCGCGGCACGGGAGGCACGGGTGCGGTTGGCATCCGCGGCGGCGTTGTCGATAGCCGTGCCCATCCAGGTCGGCGGGATCTGGCCGGCGCGCCACTGGTAGGTGACGGCCTGGTCCTGGGCCCAGAGCGCCCCGCCGAGGAGCGGATCCGGCCCGTGAGCGCTGGTCCCGCCGGCGATCACGATGGCCAGCACGAGGCCCGATGTCGTGGCACGAAGGAAGTGTCGCTGAGCGCGACGGATCATGATCGATTCCCCCTGTTCGAGGCGGGAGAGGCGGTGATTGACAGAATCGACGGCCAGGCGCCCGGACGGATCAGGCCGATGGCATCGGGCCGTGTCTCGATGCCTGCGGTGCCCGAACCGTCGAGTGGAAACGAACCTCCCTCGACCCCACCGAGTGCGGCATGACGGGTGGTTCGGAGATCGACGACCGAGGCCACCGATGATCCGTCGGCGAGTCGGCCAACGACGACCACGCGGCCGTCGCGCGAGATGGCTGCGCCTGCCGCCGAGGACTGGACGATCGTCGACTGCCCCGTCACGAGATCCCACGCGATGATGTCGCACGGGACGCCCGCACACGCGGCGCGCGTGACAAGGGTCGTACCCGTGACGCCGACCAGGTTTCCATGCGGCTCGTCCACCGTAACGATCGTTCCGGTCACCAGCCCGAGGACGCGGGTGACACAGGCATCCGGATCACAGGACTGGACGGCAAGTCGGCTCCCGTCGGCCGAGAGTCGCAGGTCCGTGGCCCACACCCGGTCGATGCCGGCACGCGCAAGGAGGTCAGGATCCGGTGGGCCGAGGAGGCGGGTTCGGGGAGACCCGTCCAGCGGCACCCGCCACACCCCGAGGTCGCGGCGCGCCGCACGGTCCAGGAGGTGGGCAAGGACGGCATCCTCGCCCGGAACGAGGATCGCCCGACGCACGATGACCCCGTCGATGGGGTAGGCCCGCGAACACCGGGCCACGGCATCGATGATCCGAATCGCCGAGGTCGACCCGTCATCGACGGCCGCGACGATGCGACCCCGGTCGGGCCCGGACACGACGCTCGCGGCCGGCAGCGACATGGCCATGGGGCCTTGCCCCGGCCGCCCGACGGTGAGGGTCCATCCAACCAGCGATCCGCCCGCGTCCATGTCGGGCCGCTGGTCCCACCAGGCCCCATCGTCCTGGGACCGGTTGGTCGATTGATGCGTGCCGTTGGCGGCGCAGAGCGCCACGGGGACGGCAACGACGGCGCCCTCCGCCATCGTCCCGGCGCGCGCTGGCGGCGCGCTTCGGAACCCCGACCCGGCCGCGATGACCATGACGAGCTGCAGCCCGAGAATCACGACCCGACGTAGCCTCGATCTCATTGCGATACCTCCTCCGGCGGGGGGCGGGAGGAGGGCGGAGGCTGCCAGTGTCGGGGCGACCGCTTAGCTGCGGATCACCGGGCCGCGGATCACCGGGCTGCGGATCACCGCGCCGGACGCGGTGCTACTCTTCGGGCGATCGCTCAACCGGGCGGTCCCCCGTGTAGTCGCGAAGCCGGTGCAACTCCGGCACAGTCCCGCTACGGTGATCGTCGCTTCGGCGACGTAAGTCCGGTCGCCGACACCCGGTGGATGCACGACCTTCGAGAGAAAGGCAGGCTCCACGATGTTTCCGACTGATTGACCGTTTCGCGTCCCATCGACCCCGGCGGACGCCTCGGCCACCGCCCCACCACTCGGTCGGAGACTCCCTCATGGATCCTTTCTCGTCTCTCAGCGCGCTGCGCCCAGAGCGCGGCATCATGCCTGCTCATACCCGCCACCGGCGCTTGGGCGGCGCCACCCGGCTTCTACCCCTGGCCCTCGCCATCGTGCTCGCGGCCTGCACCGGGGCTGCGGCCACACCTTCGGCCACGCCCACGCCCTCTCCGACCCCCACCAGCACGCCTGCTCCGACGCCGACCCCGGCACCTGCCTTCCCGGTCACGATCGTCGATGACGAGGGCACGAGCATCACGCTGGCGGCCGAACCGGTCAGGATCGTGTCGCTCACCCCGGCCGCCACGGAGACCCTGTTCGCGATCGGCGCCGGGCCGCGCGTCGTGGCCAAGGTCGAGGACATCACGCCGTACCCGCCGGCGGCCGATCCGCTGCCGGTCGTCGCAACCTTCCAGGGCGTCGATGTTGAGAAAATCGTCAGTCTCGAGGCCGACCTCGTGATCGCCGGCGGCCTCGGGTTCACGCCGCCCGCGGCCGTCGCTCAACTCCGGAGCCTGGGCATCCCCGTCGTTGTGCTGTATGCCGAATCCGTTGCCGACGCGCTGGCCGGCATTGACACGATCGGGACCGTGACCGGACAGGCCGACGAGGCGACTGTCGTCACCGTCGCGATGCAGGCCGAGTTCGATCGACTCGCGGCCCTCACGCGGGACCTGCCGAAGCCGCTCACCTTCTACGAGATCGACGCAACCTCGGACATCTACACGGTGCCCGCCGGTTCGCTCTACGAGGAGCTCCTGCGGATGGCCGGCGCCAACCCGATCACCACCGACTCGAGCTACCAGATCTCGCTCGAGAAGCTCATCACGGCCAACCCGGCGGTGATCCTGCTCGGCGACGGCGGCTACACGACCCCCACCGACGTCGCGGCTCGTCCGAACTGGGCGGGCATCAAGGCCGTGGTGGATGGCGCCGTCTATCCGGTCAACGACACGCTCATCACCCGGCCGGGCCCACGCCTGGTCGAGGGCCTGCGCGCCCTGATCAACGCCCTGCACCCGGAGGTCAGCACCTGAGTTCCGCATCGCGGGTCGGGCTCCTGGGAAGCCGGCCACGCTCCGGGATCCGCGCCGCCCTTGCTCGCCGCCCCGTGCTGGTGGGCTTGAGCGGCGCGATCCTGCTCGCGATCGCCCTCGTCGCAGGGATCGCGGCCGGATCGGTCGCGATCTCGCCCGCCGATACGCTCGGCATCCTGGCCCATCGGTTGCTCGGGCTGAACGTGACGCAGACCTGGACACCGGCGGCCGAGACGATCGTGATGGACCTGCGCCTGCCACGGGTCCTGACGGCGATGGTCGTCGGCGGCGGCCTGGCGGTTGCCGGCGCCGCGTTCCAGGGCCTGCTCAGGAACCCACTCGCGGATCCGTATGTCCTCGGCACGGCCTCGGGGGCTGCGCTCGGGGCCGCGGTTGCGGTCCTGATCCCCGTCCGGACGCTCTTCCTCCAGTTCGGCCTGATCCACGCCCTCGCGTTCATCGGGGCGCTCGGTGCCGTCGTGGTCGTCTACCGGCTGTCCAGAGTCGGGGCGACGGCGCCGATGACGAGCCTGCTGCTCACGGGGTATGCGGTCAGCTCGCTGCTCGCCGCGGGCCTTGCGATGGCGATGTACCTGTCGGGGGCCGGGCTTCGGCAGATCTTCGCGTACCTGCTCGGCGGGTTCGAGGCCGCCTCCTGGGGGCGCCTGGCCGTCGCGGCGCCACTGATCTTCGTTGCCAGCTCAGTGATCCTGCTGCGGGCGCGGAGCCTCAATGGGATGCTGCTCGGCGAGGAGGCCGCCGCCCACCTGGGGATCGACGTTCGACGAGAGCGTGCCGTGCTCCTCGCGGTCGCATCGCTGGCCACGGCAGCTTCGGTGGCGATCTCCGGGCTCATCGGGTTCGTCGGCCTTGTGGCGCCGCATGTTGTCCGGTTGCTGGTGGGCCCGAACGCTCGCCTCGTGCTGCCATTGGCCGCGCTCCTCGGGGCGAGCCTGATGGTGGGCGCGGACCTCATGGCCCGGTTGCTCGGCGAGATTCCCGTGGGCGTCGTCACGGCTGTCGTGGGAGCGCCGTTCTTCCTCGCCCTGCTCCGCCGCACGCACACGGGCTACGAGCTGTGATCCGACTCGATGCGGTGTCCGTGATGTACCGCGATCGCGCGGCGCTGCGTGATGTCACCATCGAGATCGACGCCGGGGAGCGAGTCGCGATCATCGGGCCGAACGGGGCCGGCAAGTCGACCCTCCTCCGCGTGGTCGCCGGGTTGCTGCACCCAGCCATCGGAACCGTCGAGCTCGGCGGAGATCGCGTTGACCGGCTCGACCGGATGTCCGTGGCACGACGCCTGGCCGTCGTGCCTCAACTACCCCTGCTCCCGTTCACGATGACCGTCGAGGAGGTTGTCGCGCTGGGACGCCTGCCCCACGAGCATCCCGTGCGGGGTATGCGACCGGGCGATCGAGCGGCCGTTGCGGCAGCCATCGAGCGCGTCGGCGTCGGCCATCTGCTCGGCCGCGATGCGCGCGAACTGTCGATGGGGGAGCGACAGCTCGTCCTCCTCGCGATGGCGGTTGCCCAGGCGGCCCCCGTCCTCGTGCTCGACGAACCAACGGTCCATCTTGACCTCCGTCACCAGGTGGAGGTCATGGACCTGGTCGGCGATCTCAACACCCGGGACGGGACCACGATCGTCGCCGTGCTCCATGACCTCGGCCTGGCAGCCCACTTCTTCCCGCGGCTGATCCTGCTCGACCGCGGGCGGGTCGTAGCCGATGGGTCGCCGGGCGACGTCCTCGCACCGGATCGGATCCGCGACGTCTTCGGCGTCGATCCGTCGTTCGTTCGCCTGGGGGTCTGACCACGAGCGGTCTGGCCGCAATCGTCGCAAGGCCCGTCGGCGCTGCCCGACGGGTCGATCTCGGGAGCCGGCGTGCTACGCTCCCCACGTGAATCGAGTGCGCACGGTACGCCGCGCCGCCCGACGCCGCTTCCCGATTGTCGCGATCGTCGCGGCGTTCGTGATCGTCGGGTGCAGCGCGAATTCCAACCCAACGGGCGGGCCTCAGGGCAGTGGCACCACGCCACCTGGGTCCGTTGCCGCAACGCCGGCTCCGTCCAGCCCGGTTGTGCCAACGTTGACCCCTGTTCCCGCCCCGACAGCCGCCCCGACCGACGAGGGCGCGTCCCCGTCCCCCTCGGACGCCGCGAACGGGTGCAGCGGAAGTGAGGAGAATCGCGCGTTCTTCGATCAGGCCGCCACGACGATGTCATGGCCCGTGTACTGCGCCGTCCTACCGGCGGGTTGGTACCTCGAAGCCGGGAGCTACCGGGTCGCGAATTGGGGCCACCTCAACGTGACGTACCGCGGCCCGGGCGATGCCCATCTGGCGCTTGCCGAGGGGAACGTCTGCGACGGCCTGGGTCCGGAGATCGAGGTCTGTGCTCCACGGGACGCGGTCATCGGCCCAGCGATGCTCGGGGACATGCCCGGCGAACTCGGGCAGCTCTCGAACGGGCTGGTGCTTGATGTCCACCGCGGCGCGAACCCGTCCTGGAGGGTGACTGGTCTTGGCATCAGCGCCGCGGACTTCACGCTCCTGTGTGCCGCCATGTTCCGCGTGATTGCCGGCGGCTGAGCCGACCCGCGAGCCGCGGACGAGGTGGCGCCCGCGCCGTCCCGTCCGGCCCTCAGCGCCCAGGGTAACGCCCGCATCTCAGCCGAGCGCTGCCTCGGCCGGGCCGCGTTCGCTGCGACGGCGCCCGAATGTTCGCCGAGCGCTGCCTCGGCCGGGCCGCGACGGCGTCGGCCGGGCCGCGTTCGCTGACGGTTCTGCGCCCGGCCGGGCATCATGCACCGATGCGCATCGCCGAATTCGAGCTCGAACGCTACTTCGCCCGCTGGGAGTTCGCCGTCAAGCACGTCCTGTGCGCCAGCGACGTCCAGGGCTGGTCAATGTCCGAGCTCCTCGAGCATGCCGACGATGAGACGACCGCGCTGTGGCGCGATCTCCATCTCGGCTACACCGAGGCACCGGGCCACCCGCTCCTGCGCCGCGAGATCGCTTCGCTCTACGAGACCGCAACGCCTGACGATGTCCAGGTCCTGAGCGGCGCCGAGGAGGGGATCTTCGCTCTGGTCAACGTGCTGCTCGGCGCGGGCGATCATGCCATCGTCACCTGGCCCGGCTACCAGAGCCTGTACGAGATCGCGCGAGCCGTGGGCGCCGACGTCACGCTCCACGAGCTTCGAGAGGATACGAACTGGGCGATCGATGTCGAGGGGCTGCGTCGCCAGGTCACCCCACGGACGAAGTTGATCGTCATCAACGCGCCGCACAACCCGACCGGCATACTGCCGGATCGCGCCACGTTCGACACCGTCGTCGCGATCGCCGCCGAAGCCGGCGCCCACGTGCTCGTGGACGAGGTCTACCGTTACCTGGAGTTCGAGGACGGCGCGCGTTTGCCTGCCGGTGTCGATGCCGGGACGCACGTCGTATCGCTCGGCGTCATGTCGAAGTCGTTCGCGATGGCCGGGCTGCGGATCGGCTGGATCGCATCCCGGGACCCGTCGCTGCTGGCGCGGGTGTCGTCGTTCAGGGACTACACGACGATCTGCGCGTCTGCGCCGTCGGAGATCCTCGCGTTGATCGGGTTGCGCGCCCGCGAGGTGGTGCTTGGCCGGTCGCAGGCACTCGTGGCCCGGAACATGGCCGTGCTGGACTCGCTGTTCGAGCGGTGGGCCGGAACGCTGTCATGGGTTCGGCCTGCCGGTGGGTCCGTCGGCTTCCCGCGGCTCCGGGCAGATCTCGAGATCGATGCGTTCAGCGCCGAGCTGGTCGAGCGCGAGGGGGTCCTGCTGCTGCCCGGGTCACGGTTCGGGCATCCTGGCAACCACTTCCGCATCGGTTTCGGGCGCGACGATCTGGACGAGGCCGTTGCCGGGCTGGAACGACACCTGGAGCGCGTCGCCCGCGCGTAGCCGGATCGGTGCGGTTCCGCGTGCCGTGCGAGCGCCCGGCCACGCATCCTGCCAAATCGACATCCCCAGTCGGCAGGGCAGGCTTGAGGGGTCGAATCGCGGCCTGGCACCCCGCCGTCGGCCGGCCGTCGTGCTGAGTTGAGCTCAAGCCAGCGGGATGGCGAGGGTTCAACTGCCACAGATCCGTCTGCGACCCGGCCTTGCCGACCCCGGGTGTCGAAGTGGCAGGAAGCTGAGTCAGTGGCCATGGGGTGGCTGCGGCATCCCGGATCCTCGCCGCGTCACCTCGTCGCCGCGTCGCCGGCTCGCCGCGTCACCGCGTCACCGCGTGAACGGCGTCCCGGCCTACGCTCGCTTGCGCGGGAGATCGAGGAAGGGGAGTGGCACGACCGTCGCGTCGACACGGCCGCGCCGGCCCTCGACGGTCCACTCGACCTGCAACCTTGAGCCAGGAGCCTCGTGCGTGGACGGGACCGCGGCCAGGCCGATCGCCTGCTTGAGGATGGGGCTCCAGCCGAGGCTTGTGACCCTGCCGATCTGGGAGCCACCGCGCGCCCCGAAGACCGGCTTTGGCGAGCGGTCGACCGACGCGGAGATCGCGGGCGGCAGATCCTGAGCGGAGTACAACCCCTCGATCCCGTACCAGTCGAGCGTGATCCCGACGAGGCGGCGCGTCGTACCAGTCGACGCCGCCTCGCGGGCGAGTGCCAACTTCCCGACGAAATCGGCCTTCTTGAGATCGACGAGCCGGCCCAGCCCGATCTCGTACGGGGAGTAATTCTGCTCCGGGTTGAGCGCGTGCCGGGCCGACGTGTAGTCCACCTCGAGCAGGATCAGCCCCGCCTCGAGCCGGACGACGTCGAGCGCCAGCATCCCGGCCGGCCGGATGCCGTACGCCGCGCCGGCGTCGATCAGGGCATCCCAGGCAGCGACCGCGTGCTCGGCCGGAATCCAGACCTCGTAGCCGAGGTCGCCGGTGTAGCCGGTCCGCGACACGTCGACCGCGATACCCGCCAACTTCGATTCGCGTCGCCGGAAGTAGGCGAGCGCGGCAAAGCGCTCGCCGGTCGCGGCCTCGAGCACGGCTCGGGCGAAGGGCCCCTGGAGGGCCACCGCCGCGACGGCCTCGGTCTCGTCCTCGACGTGGATGTCCAGGCCGCGCGCGTTCATCGTGAGCCAGCGGTACTGGGGATCCGCGGCGGTCCAGCGGTACTCGGTCTCGGCCAGGCGATGGACCGTACCGTCGTCGATCACCTTGCCGTGCTCATCGCACCACGGCGTGTAGTAGACCCGCCCGACGCTCAGCTTCGTGGCGTCCCGTGTGATGACCCGGTCGACGAGCCGCGACGCATCCGGCCCGCTCACGCGGTATTTGTAGAGCGGGCTCACATCGATCAGAGCGGCTGCCTCACGGACGGCGTTGTATTCGATGTCGTGGGCATCGGCGTACACAGACGACGCGTAATAGCCGGACCATTCCCGCCATTGCATCTTCCGATTGAGGGGCGCGGTCCGGGGATGGAACGCGGTGCCGACGCTCATGTGCTCTGGAACCTCCGCGGTATCAGGTCGATCAAGTATGCCCCTCGTTCCGGCCGCCTGGCTGCGAGATCCCGGGGCATGGGACGGCGCCCCGCGTCACTTGCGCGCCCGACGCGCCCCGCGTCACTTGCGCGCCCCGCGAGCCCGGCGTCACGTTCGCGCCCGGCGACGCGCCACTCTCGCGCCCGACGCGCCCCGCGTCACTTTCGCGCCCGGCGGCACGCCGCTGGCGTTCGCGGCACTCGCCGTGACCTCGGCAACCGTTGCGGCGCATCGAAGGATGGCATCGGCGGAGACATCGATGTCGGACTCCGTGGTCATCCAGTTCGAGACCGAGATCCGCATCGCCGCCATCCCGTGCCAGGTCGTGCCACCGAGCCAGCACGTTCCGTCCGCCTGGACCGCGGCGATGACCGCCCGCGTGAACGCGTCGACCTCGGTGTCGGGCGCCGTGAGCCGGTCGGTGCAGCCGTGCGGCGCAAATCGCACGAGAACTTGATTGAGCACAACGTCATTGAGGATCGTGACGCCCTCAGCGTCGCGAAGCCGGTCCGCCATGCGTGCGGCCAGCGCACAGCAGCGCTCGACCAGGTCCGCGAGGCCATCCCGACCCAGCTCGCGAATGGCAGCGTAGATCGGGATCCCACGGGCCCGGCGTGACGATTCGCCGACCCAGTTGCCGCCGTCCCGCTCGCCGCTTGCACCCGGGACGTAGTAGGCGGCGCCGTAAAGCATCGCCGACCGATGCGCATCCTGGTCACGAACCGCCACGATCCCCGAGTCGTAAGGCACGTTCAGCCACTTGTGCCCGTCGGTGGACCAGGAATCAGCATCGGCCAGGCCCTCAACCAGGTGACGCCGAGCCGGTGTGACCGCGGCCCAGATCCCGAACGCACCGTCCACGTGGAGCCAGGCGTTCGGCAGCTCGTGAACGGCAGCCGCGATCTCGGCCAGCGGGTCGAACGAGCCGGTATTGACGTTGCCGGCCTGGGCGGCCACGAGGACCGGCCGATCCCGCAGCCCGGCGAGCGTCGCTCGAAGCGCGTCGGCTCGCATGCGGCCCTGCCCGTCGGCCTCGACGCGGATCACGCGGCTGCGCCCGAGGCCGAGCATCTGGAGCGATGCGAAGATCGTGGCGTGGGCCTCCGCCCCGATGACGACCGCGAGCTCTGGCGCCCCGGTAAGGCCATCATCCTCAACATCCCACCCGACCCGTTGGAGCAGTCGATGCCGGCCCGCCGCAAGGCCCGCGAACGAGGCCATCGTGACGCCGGTCGTGAACCCGACGGACGCATCGGACGGCAGCCCGAGCAGCTCGAGGATCCAGTCCGCCGCGATCTCCTCGGCGACCGATGCCGCCGGCGACATGACGAACGCGAACCCGTTCTGGTCCCAGGTCGAGGTCAGCCAGTCAGCCGCGAGCGCGGCGGGAAGGCCGCCACCGATGACGAACCCGAAGTAGCGCGGTCCGGCGCTCGCGACGATGCCAGGATCAGCGGCGCGGGCGAGATTGGCAACGACATTGCCGGCAGGCTCGCCGTGCTCCGGGAGTGGCCCGCCCATCGCGGCGAGCAGATCCGCGCGCGTCGCGGCGCTGCGGACATCGCGGTCGGGAAGCGTATCGAGGAAGTCGGCGGCCAGATCGGCCGTCTGGTGGAGGATCGCGGCGCGGGACTTCATGGCCGGAGGGTACCCGACCCGGCGAGTCAGCCGTGGACGGGACCCGGATGCGCCCAACATGCATCCTGCGGAACGCCCGGCGCACCTGCCGGGACCCGGTTTAGACTGGATCCAGGTTATGCAGGCTGGATGGCGGCTCGATGCCGCTGCTAACGAGGGGCGCGTGGCGGAGCGGTATGACGCGGTCATCATCGGCGGTGGCCACAACGGGTTGATCTCGGCGGCCTACCTGGCCCGTGCCGGGCTGAAGACGCTCGTCCTGGAGAAGCGCCATCTGCTCGGCGGCGCGGCCGTGACCGAGGAGATCTTCCCGGGTTTCCACTTCTCGGTCTTCAGCTACGTCGTGTCGCTCCTCCGACCCGAGATCATCCGCGAGCTGAACCTCCCGGCCCACGGGCTCGACATCCTGCCGCTCGACGGCACGTTCACGCCGCTCCACGAGGGCGACGGGCCCAAGGGCGCGGATGGCCGGTCGACCGGGGACTACCTGTGGCGCGTCAACGATCACGGCCGCACGGTCCGCGAACTGCGCCGTTGGTCGAAGAACGATGCCGAGGCCTACGAGGAGTACGGCCAGCTCATGGTCGACATGGCCCGGTTCATCAAGCCGATCCTGGGCATCGTGCCACCGGATCCGGCCTCGCTCGACCCGCGGCCGCTCCTCCCGCTCGGGGGCCTGGCCCGGTCGTTCCAGAAGCTCACCCAGCGCCAGCAGGCCGTATTCGTCCAGCTCATGACCATGTCCGCTTCGGATTTCCTGGACCAGTGGTTCGACACGGATCCGCTGAAGGCCACGATGGCGGCGTCCGGGATCATCGGCACCTACCAGGGCGTGAAGAGCCCGGGCACGGCGTACGTCCTGCTCCACCACTACATGGGCGAGATCGACGGAGCCTTCCGCGCCTGGGGCATCCCGAAGGGCGGAACCGGCAGCATCTCCAACGCGATCGGCTCGGCGGCACGATCGCTCGGGGTCAAGATCCGGCTCGAGGCACCGGTGGCGCGGATCATGGTCAAGGGTGGCAAGGCGACGGGCGTCGTCCTCGAATCCGGCGAGGAGATCCTCGCCGACTCGGTGCTCTCCTCGGTCGACAGCCGCCGGACGTTCATCGACCTGGTGGAGCCCGGCACGCTCGACCCCGAGTTCGAGGCCGAGGTCAAGCGCTTCAAGTTCCGTGGCTCGTCCGGCAAGGTGAACATGGCGCTCGACGGGCTGCCGAACTTCAGCGCGATGCCCGGTCCCGGCGAGCACATGCGTGGCGCGATCTCGATCAGCCCATCGATCGACGACATGGAGCATGCCTACGACGACGCGAAATACGGCCACTGGAGTCGGAAGCCGTACATCGACATCATCATTCCGACGCTGGTGGATCCGTCGATGGCCCCGCCCGGCAAGCACGTCATGAGCTGCTTCGTCCAGTACGCCCCGTACCACCTCGACCCGTCGCTCGGGACCTGGGACGACAACCGCGAGGCGTTCGGGGATGCGGTGGTGGACCGGATCAGCGAGTTCGCGCCAGACCTGAAGTCGAAGATCCTCCATCGGAACGTGCAGACGCCGCTCGACATCGAGCGGACCACGGGCCTCACGGAGGGCAACATCTTCCAGGGCGAGCTGAGCCTGGAGCAGCTCTTCTTCAGCCGACCGGTTCCCGGCTGGGCGCGGTTCCGGACCCCGGTCGAGGACCTCTGGCTGTGCGGTTCGGCCACCCATCCCGGTGGCGGGATCATGGGCGCCAACGGGCGGATCGCCGCGATGGAGCTGCTCCGCTCCCGCGGAAAGAAGATCGCCTGATGGCCACGAAGATGCCCATCGAGAAGGCCAGACTCCCTGTTGTCTCGCAACTCGTGGCGGCCTCCTCGCCGCGCCCGGTGGCGCGTTGGGACGCCGTGATCATCGGCGCCGGGCACAACGCCCTCGTCACCGCCACGTACCTCGCCAAGAGCGGGCTCAGGACGCTCGTGCTGGAGCGCCGTGATCGCGTCGGTGGTGCCGCGGACACGATCGAGCTCGGGCCCGGGATCAAGGTCCCGGCGCTCGCCCACACCGTCGGTCGCCTCCGGCCATCCGTCCATCGCGACCTCGATCTCAAGCGCCACGGGCTGTCCCTCCTGGGCCCCGATGTCCGGGTCTTTGCGCCCTCTCCGGATGGCTCCTCGGTCGTCCTGTGGGGAGACGCTGCGAAGACCGCCGAGGGCCTCCGCGAACGATCCGCCGCGGATGCCAACGGCTACATCGCGTTCGACGGGCTCGTCCGGTCGATGGGCAGGTTCCTCGAAGAACTCGGGCGCTCCGCACCGCCGGACATCGAGGCACCCGGGCTCGGTGACGCGCTCACGGGCCTGAAGCTCGGCAAGGCGTTCCGGAGCCTCGGCAAGCACGATTCACGGACGATCCTCCGGATCCTGCCGATGGCCATCGCCGATCTCGTCGCCGAATCGTTCGAGACGGACGCGGTACGTGCCGCGATCGCCTGGCGCGGCGTTCGTTATGGCGCGGTCGGGCCGTGGTCGGCCGGGACCGCGGCGATGCTGCTCATGGATTCCGCCGGAAACGACGGTGGCGCGGCGGGCGAGACGGTCTTCGCAAGAGGCGGTCCCGGCGCGCTGTCCGCCGCCCTCGAATCCGCGGCCCTCGCGGCCGGCGTCGAAATCCGGACCGGGGCAGAGGTGACCGCGATCACCTCGAAGGACGGCCGGGCGACCGGCGTGGTCCTGGCCTCGACCGAGCTGATCCCGGCTCGCGTGGTCGTCTCGGGGGCCGACCCGAAACGGACGCTCGTCGACCTCGTCGATCCTGTCGCCCTGGGTCCGAACCTCGGCTGGCGCGCCGGCAACATCCGGACGCCGGGGGTCGTCGCCAAAGTCAACATGGCGCTCAAGGGCCTGCCGTTCTTCCCGGCGGCACGCAAGGACGGCAAGGAGGTCCTCCGCGGTCGCATCGTCGTGGCCCCGGGGATCGACGCGATGGAGCGTGCGTTCGACGCCTCGAAATACGGGGCCTCGTCCGAGATGCCGATCCTCGAGGCGACCATCCCGTCGCTCGCCGATCCGTCGCTCGTCGATGGCTCGCCAAAGGGCACGCACGTCATGAGCGTCATCGCCCAGTACGCGCCCTACGCCCTTCGCGAGGGCGACTGGGCGAGCCACGCGGACGCGTTCGGTGACGCGGTGATCCGGACGCTCGAGTCAGTGGCGCCGGGCTTTCGCAAGCTTGTGACCCATCGGCAGGTGCTCTCGCCGGTGGACCTCGAGCGTGACTATGGCCTGACGGGCGGCCACCCGCTCCATGCCGAAGCTGGCCTTGACCAGTTCTACCTGTGGCGCCCGATGCTCGGTCATGGCCGGTACCGCATCGGCGGGCTCGACGGCCTCTATCTGTGCGGTTCCGGCGCGCACCCCGGCGGCGGGATCACCGGTGGCCCCGGCCAGAACGCCGCCCGCGAGATCCTGTCCGACTTCAAGAAGCTGCGGTAGATCGGCGGCAGGCGCGGCCACCGCTGACCCGGGCCGCCACGCGCGGCCACCGCTGGCCTGGATCGCGCGCCACGCGCCGCCCCGCTGGCCTGGGTCGAGCGCGGCAACCGCTGACCCGGGCCGCCACGCGCGGCCACCGCTGACCCGGGCCGCCACGCGGCCCCGCTGCGGCCGGGCGATAGACCCGGGCGGGCGGTCGGGCGGTCGGGCGGTCGGGCCGTGCCAAACCGGACTGGGAGTCCAATCGGGGTCCGGAGGTGGAGCCACCCCTGGACCGGGAGTCCAGCGACAGCAGGATTTGCGGCGTCGCGCGCCCAGCCCGGGTTCTCGACCGGACCCGGAGTCCTGCCGCGGCCCGCGATGGGCCCCGGTCTGGACTCGCAGTCCAGTCGGGTGCGGAGGTATCGGCGTCCCCGCCCCCGCGCCCCAACGGGACGTCCTGACGCCGCCGCCCGGGTCCGCTGAGTTCAGCCGTAGCCGCAGCGATCGGCGCGGGCTAACCTTGGCGGCATGAGCGTCCCGTTCGTCGGTCGCACGAGCGAGCTTGATTCGCTTGCCTCGCTGGTACGTCGCGCTCGCCTCGACCGGGCGCCAATCGCGGCGCTGATCACCGGCGTGCCCGGAAGCGGAAAGAGCAGCCTGCTGGGCGAGCTCCTGGGAGTGGGGAGAGGTCACGCGGCTCCGGTGCCGAGTGTCCGGGTTGCAGGCTTTGAGCCCATGCAGTCCGTGCCGCTTGCTGCCGTGGGCGACCTGCTTCGACATCTGGCGAAGGCGCCGCGCGAAGGCGCCGTGCTGGATCGGCTGGCCTTCGGTGGCCCCGAAGCCCCGGATCGCGATCCCCTTCGAATCTTCGAGGCCGCCCACCGCGCACTCGTCGTCGAGGGCCCGATCCTGATCGTCATCGACGACCTGCAGTGGGTGGATGAGCGGTCGCTGGCATTACTTCACTACGTGCTCCATGCGGCGGCATCGACGCACCAGTCCATCGCGCTGATCGCAGCCGCGCGGCCTTCTCCGGCCGCCGCTGCCTTCCGCGCGAGCCTCGCGGCAGATCTTCCAGCCGATCGTCACGCGCTCATCGAACTCGGGCCGCTCGCCATCGAGGATGGTCGTCGACTGGCGCGGTCCATAGATCCGGACCTCGACGAGGCTGCGGCGGGAGACCTGTGGCGCCGTGCCGCTGGCTTGCCGTTCTGGGTGGAAGCTCTTGCCAGGACGCGGGCACCCGCCGATCCATCCAGCCTCATCAATGACCGTCTTCGCGACCTCGGCACGGACGCCGGCGCTCTCCTCGCCGCACTTGCCGTCGGTGCGCGGCCGTTCGCTGAGGATGAGACCGCCGACCTGCTCGACTGGGAGATCGATCGCGTTCGCCACGCGTCGAACGAACTCGTCGCTCGCGGTCTGGCCCTCGCCGGAGGCGGGACCATCCGCGTCGCTCATGACCTCATCCGCGAGGCAGCGACGGGGGCCCTTCCAATCGCGGCGCGTCGGCGACTACATTCGAGCCTGGCGACGTGGATCGAAGCCTCCGCTGGAGACGACCTGCCGATGCTTCGTGAGGCCCTCGACCATCGGGCCGCTGCGGGATTGCCCATGGCCGACCTCGCCACGCGCCTCCTCGCGTCCCCCCGAAGGCGCCTACTGAGCGGCGACGATCTTCAACTTCTCGCGTCGATCAGCGACGCCCTCGACCCCGGCGACCCGGACCGGCTCCCGCTCGACCGCCGCCTGGCCGAGCTGGCGGCCGTACTCGGGGAGCAGGAGCTTGCCGAACGACGTTGGTCAGCTGTCGGCGACAGCACCACTGACCCGCGGGAGCGGCAATATGCCGAGATCGAGGCGGCCCGAGCTGCTTATCGGCTCGGCAGGCCGACTGATGCGCATGCGCATGTCAAGCGCGCCCGTGAGGCGTGGCCAGTGGACGGCCACATCACGATCCAGCTCGATGCACTGCAGGCCGAGGTCGAGCTTTGGCTCGACCATGAAACCGCCGCCGGGAGCGTGACTGCGGAGAGAGCGCTCGCCGGCGCTCGAGCGTTGGCCAGTGACGCGGGCGGCATCGACCTACTCGCGCCCGACGGTCGGCGGGCGTACCTGGTAGCCATCGTCGTCGCCGGCGACGCTGCGCTGCAGGAGGACCGCGCCGACGAGGTGATCAACCTCAGCGGGACGATCTTGCAGGTAGCGGAGGGACTCGACGACGAGTCATACGTGGCGGCCCTCACTCGCACCGCTTTCGCGCTCCGTCCACTCGGCCGGATCAAGGAGTCCGAAGCGCAGTACCGGAAGGCCTGGGACCTCGCGAAGCAGCTGGTGCTTCCGACCCTGACCGTTGAGGCCGGCCATGGCCTGGCGCGAGGGCTTCGAGATCTGGGTCATCTCGGCGAAGCTCGAGATATCGCAACCGAGACGGGCCGACTCGAGGCGCGCATCAGGAACGCGCCGAGGCGGTGGGGCAGCGCCTCTTCCATCGTGCATTCGATCGAGCTCTCGCTCGGCGACCCGGCTGCGGCTATTCGTGGTCTCCGGCACGACGCCGAGACCGAACCAGATCCTCACTATCGCCTCGCCATCCGCGAGACGGTGGCGGCGTGGCAGGCGCGGTACGTCGGCCGCAGGGCCGCCGAAGAGGTTGTGGCGGGCCTGGCTGCGGCGCGAGCCGATTCCGCGCTGGCACGTTGTCCTCGATGTGCTGCTGAACTGTCGATCGTCTCAGCAGAGCTACTTGCTCGAATCGGCCAGGTGCAGTCCGCCCGGGATGCGCTCGCAGCCTGGGACGATGGAACCACGCGCATTTACCTCCAAAGGGACCTCTCGCGGATGCGCGCGATGGCAGCGATCGCGAGCGCCGACGGTGACGACGGACAGGCCGTCTCGATCCTCGAGCGATACGCGCAAGTTCTCTCTCGCGAGGGCCTCATGGAGGATCTCCTGTGGGCTCGGCTCGATCTCGGCCGGATCCTGGCCCCTACCGACCGCGCGCGAGCCGTTGCTGCGTTCACGGGAGCAGCCGAGCTGGCTGAGCAGATCGGCGCAAGCAGTCAGGCAAGGCTGGCGGCTCAGGCCCTTCGCCGTTTGGGCGTCCGGGCCTGGCGCCGTGGTGGTGCGACCGCCGGAGAAGGGCTCGCCAGCCTCAGCGGGCGGGAACACGAGATTGCCGGCCTTGTGGCCGACGGCAGCAGCAACCGCGAGATCGCGGAAGCGCTGCTCGTCTCGCCGAAGACCGTAGAGCGCCACGTGTCGAATGTCCTGGCCAAGCTCGGGCTCCGCAATCGGACCGAGGTCGCTTCGCTGATTCGCTCCGGCCTGGTACGGGATTCACCCGATGAATGAGGGTCGGGTCCCCGCCTAACCTCGCCCGGCGACCCAGAACGGGTCCCGAAGTCGGCGAGGAGCGTCCAATGGCCGTCGCGATGCTCATCGCGGGTCCGGACGCCGCCGAACCAACGGTCGGGCCCGAGGCGGCCGAGCGGCTGGCCCAGATCGGGATCAGCCGAATCTCGCTGCTCGCGGACCGTCTGGGAGTCGGGGTCGTGCTGGAGGGCTGGGCATTCGACCCGACCCGCATCGACGAAGCTGTCCGCGCGATCTTCCCGGACGGCACGGATGGCGTACGAATCCTTCACGAGGTTGAACTCGTGACGGTGGCTACAACATCAAGCGCGACACGAGACGCAACTCGTCGTCGACGGCGCGCGTTGGATCGGGGAAAAGGGGTGGACGTGGGAAGCCTTTGACCGACGCCTCTCCGGATCGGCGCCTTGTCCAGAGCGACGCCTGTCCAGGTCGGGGGGAGCCGCCCTGGGAACACCGCAATCGGCACAATTGGAGAACTGTCATGACAAACAGGAAAATGCATTCCGCGCTTCGCAGTCCGCTGCTCGCACTGGCCCTGGTCGCGGTCTTCGCGGGCACCGCGCTCGCCACGGGCGCCAGCGGCTTCAGCGCGACGCCGCTTGCTCGCGGCACCATCAGCGGCCCCGTCAAGTTCAACGTCGGGGAGGTCAAGCTCCAGACGAAGGCCGACGTCGACGTTGCCTCGGCGACGGTCACCATCGTCCCGGGCGGCTCGTCCGGCTGGCATACGCACCCCGGCATCGTCATCGTCACGGTCAAGTTGGGCGGCGGCAGCGTGACCCACTACCACGGAGACTGCTCGCCCACGGTGCACGGACCCGGCTCCGTCTTCTTCGAGACGGCCGAGGATGGCCCGGGCCTCGTTCGCAATGAAGGCTCCACCGACGCCGTGCTCTACGTGACCTATCTTGTCCCGGCCGGCGCCCCGCTGCGGATCGACCAGCCGGATCCGGGCTGCTAGCGCAGAGCCAGCCTCGACCCTCTCCGAGCGGAGCCCCGTCCACGCGGGGCTCCGCTCAATCATGTCTGGCGCGGCGTCGACGCTCAGCCGGAAGGGTTCGCCGCTCATCCGGATGGGTACGCCGCTCATCCGGGTGTGCTCGCCTCCGCATCTCCGGGCACCGCGGCCGCTACGGGTCGGACTCGGGGTCCATACTGGGCCCGGAGGTGCCCCACTGGACTCGGAGTCCGATCCGGGTCCCGCGACGCGCCACTTCTGGACCGGGAGTCCATTGAGAGCGGGATTTGCGGCGCCGCGCGCCCAGCCCAGGTCCTCCACTGGACCCGGAGTCCGGCCGCGTCCCAAGATGTGCCCCGGTCTGGACTCGCAGTCCAGTGGGTGAGCAGGTCCTGCGCCCCGGCCCCCGCGCCCGGGGCCCGGCGCCCCGGCCGCGCCCCGGCCCGGCGCCCGCTGACCCGGCCCGCGGGGTTCAGCGCTCCGTCGAAACCGGCTCCACGTCGGCATCGGTGGTCGGATCGGGCTCTCGAGGGATGCGGATCGAGCGACCCTCCCGCCGCCCCAGCCGCTGCGCAGCCCGCGCCGCGACCGCACCGCCCTCGACATTCCGCCCGAGCGAGTGCATGAAGAACGCCGAGAGCACGGCCGCGATCGGGATGCCGAAGATGGCGCCGCTGATGCCCGCGATCTTGCCGCCGACGAGCACGGATCCGAGGACGATGATCGGGTGGATCCGGAGTGCCTGGGCCATCAGCCGTGGCTGGAGCACATTCATCACGACGAGCCATCCGGCCGCCATGACGATGGCAGTCCCGCCCGTTGCCTCCGGCTTCGAGATGATCGCGACAAGAATCGGTGGGGCCCAGGCGAGGAACGGCCCGAAGAACGGGATCGCCATGAGGAGGCCGGCCGCGGCGGCGGTCCCGGCCAGGTATTGCAGCCCGAAGAACCCACTGGCGATGACCGCGACCGCGGCGTACACGATGCCGAGGATCGCCTGGCCCCTGAGGAAGCCGCCGAACGACCGGGAGACGCTCGTCTCCAGGAGCCGAGCCTCCTCCTTGTACTGGGGCGGGACCAGCCGGAACGCAGAGGCAAGGAGCCGGTCGCGGTCGGCGACCATGTAGAGCGACAGGATGACGATCAGGAGCAGGTTCGCGATCGCGCCGAGGCTGGCCACGGCGATCTGCTGGAGTGGCCCCGCCAGCTGCGTCGCGTAGCGGTTCAGGTTGTCGAGGAAGGCTGCGGCCTGGGCCGCCAGATCGATGTCGACGAGCCCGAGGCCGGCCAGCCGATCCTGCCACGGGGCAAGGATCCCGGGAAGGTTGCCTCGGAGCGTCGGCACGCTGGCGATAAAGTCCGTGATCGAGGTGGCGAGCACCCCGGCGATGGTCACCGCGAGGATCACGAGCCCGCCGAACAGGAGGATGTAGACGAGGAAGACCGCTCCGGTTCGCGACAGGAACGGGATGGTCGCGACCCGCGCGACGAGCGGCGTGAGGATGAACGCGAGCAGCCAGGCGAGGAAGAAAATGAGGATCAGGTCGCCGAAGTCCGCGAGCAGATTCGCGAAGTAGCCGAGGACGACGAACAGGAGGGTGATCGCGGTGAGGGCGAGGATGAGGTCGAGCCAGCGGCGCTCGCGGGGTGTCAGCCCGAAGCTCACGGTCCGCCGCTCCGGGTCCGTCATCGGATCCCCATCTTCTCGCGAACCTCGTCGATGGTGGCCGTCGCGATCGGCTTGAGGTGATCGGCGCCCGCCTCGAGCACCCCATCGACCTGCTCCGGGTGCGCCATCAGGTCCGCGTAGCGTTCCCGGGCTCCCGCGTAGTGCCGGATGATCCGCTCCGCCAGGAGTCGCTTCATGTCGACGCACCCGGTGATCGCCTGCCGCTCGCCCTCCCAGAGCTGGAGGTAGTCCTCGCCGAAGAACCGCTGGAGTTGGCAGACATTGCAGACCTCGGGCCGGCCGGGATCGGTCCGCTTGATCCGCTGGGTGTCGGTGACCATGGACATGACCTGGCGCCGGATTTCGTCCTCGGACGCAAAGATCTCGATCGTGTTGTTGAGGGACTTGGACATCTTGCGCACGCCGTCCGTGCCGAGGACGACCGGTGCCTCGGTGAACACGGCCTGCGGCTCGGGAAACGTCGGGCCGTAGCGATGATTGAACGCCCGGACGATCTCGCGCGAGAGTTCGAGGTGGGCGGCCTGGTCCTTCCCGACCGGCACCGTCGAAGCCTTGTAGATGACGATGTCCGCTGCCTGCAGGACCGGGTAGGTGAGCAGGCCGTGGTTGATGTCGTCCGGCTGGTTGAGCTTCTTTTCCTTGTACGTCGGCGTCCGCTCGAGCCAGCTCACCGGCGTCACGGTCGTCAGGAGCCAGGCAAGCTCCGTGTGCTCGGGCCGATGGCTCTGGACGAACAGGGTGCACCGCTCCGGATCCAGGCCGAGGGCCAGCAGGGCCGCTGCCATCTCGCGGGTCTGGCGCCGCATCCGATCCGGGTCGTGCGTGCTGGTGAGCGCGTGGTAATCGACGATGCAATAGATCGCCTCGAACTCGTCCTGGAGCCGAACGTAGTTCCGGATGGCGCCGAGGTCGTTGCCGACATGCGGGGCGCCCGACGGTTGGATCCCGCTGAAGGTACGGGCGACTTGCGGAACGGCGCTGTCGTGGGTCGGCATCGTCGGCCGAGTGTAACGGAGGCAATGGGCGGGGACGTCCGCCGCCGCGTGACCCGGACGCCGCTCGCCGTGACCCGGACCCGGCCGCTGCGTGACCCGGACGCGCCCGCTGGCCGCGACCCGGACGCGGCCGCTGCGTGACCCCGTACCATCACGTCCATGACCTGCCTCGTCCGTCCCGGTGACATCACCCGAGCGCGCGGATGACGGCGCCCATGCGGGTGGTCGTCCTCGGTGCCGGGTCGGTCGGCCGCGAAGTTGTCCGGGCGCTGCTCGAGCGAGCCGATGCCCTTCGGGCGGCTGATGGTTCCGCGATCGTTCTCGCGGGCGTTGCCGTGCGGGACGTGGCCCGCGCCGCGGCCGCCGGCATTCCCGAAGCGTTGCTGACCGACGCGCCGGCGCACCTGGTCGCCGACCCCGACACAGACGTGATCGTGGAGCTGATGGGCGGGGATGAGCCCGCGCATACATTCATCGCGGCGGCGCTCGCGGCCGGCAAGCCGGTGGTGACGGCGAACAAGCACGTCATCGCCCATCACGGGGCCGAGCTCGAGGCGATCTCGCGCCGGCTCGGGACGCCCCTCCGATTCGAGGCGGCCGTCGGGGGCGGAATCCCGGTGCTCGGTCCGATCGCCGCCGAACTCGCCGCGAATCGGCTCGAAGCCGTCCGCGGCATCGTCAACGGGACCACCAACTTCATCCTGACCGCGATGCGGCGCGACGCGCGGCCATACGCCGACGTGCTTGCCGACGCCCAGGTGGCCGGCTATGCGGAGGCGGACCCGGTCGGCGATGTCGAGGGCCACGACGCTGCCAACAAATTGGTGATCCTGGCGCGCCTGGCCTTCGGGCAGTGGCTCGAGCCTGGATCGATCCGCCTCGCGCCCTCGGCCGCCGGTGGGAGGCACGGCCTGCCCGGGATCACCGGTGTCACGCTGCCCGACATCGAGGCCGCCCGCGCACAGGGGTTCGTCATCAAGCTCGTTGCCGCCGCCCATCGAACGGACGATGGGATCAGGGCGGCGGTGCTGCCTTCTGCCGTGTCCCTCGAATCGGCGCTCGGCCGGACCGACGGTGTCCTCAATCGGATCGAGGTCGAAGGTTCGCCGATCGGATCCGTCGCCTTCTCCGGCCCCGGGGCCGGCGGTGCGGCCACCTCGTCGGCCGTCCTCGCCGACCTCATCGCGATCGCCCGCCAGGGTGGCAGTACGTGGGCCGGGCTCGGGACTGCCCACGGGCCGGACGCAGCCTTGGCGCCGCTGGATGGCGACGTGTTCGTCGGCCCTTCGGGCACCGCCTACCCCGTGATCCGATGACGGACACGGCGGCGGGATCCGGGCTGATTGCCAGGTACGGCGAGCGGCTGCCGATCACGGCGGCGACGCCGCGCCTGTCCCTCGGCGAAGGGGGCACGCCGCTCGTTGCCGTGCCGCGACTCGGCGCGCAGCTGGGCGTGCCGAACCTGCACGTCAAGGTCGAGGGCATGAACCCGACCGGGTCGTTCAAGGATCGGGGCATGGTCGTTGCCGTCGCCAAGGCCGTCGAGGCCGGAGCCCGCTCCCTGATCTGTGCCTCGACCGGGAACACGTCGGCATCCGCAGCCGCGTATGGAGCGGCGGCAGGCCTCGAGGTCGTGGTGGTGCTGCCGAGAGGGGCCATCGCCACGGGCAAGCTGCTCCAGGCGCTGATGGCCGGTGCCCGCGTGGTCGGGGTCGACGGCAACTTCGACCAGGCGCTCGCCGTCGTCCGCGAGATGGCCGCCGATCCGAACCATCCCATCACGCTGGTCAACTCGGTCAACCCGCATCGAATCGCCGGCCAGAAGACCGCGGCGTTCGAGATTTGCGACGACCTCGGCCGGGCACCCGACTACCTTGCGATTCCGGTCGGTAATGCCGGCAACATCAGCGCCTACTGGGCCGGGTTCACCGAGTACGCCGAGGCCGGGATCGTGGAGCGACGGCCGCGCATGCTCGGGTTCCAGGCTGCCGGCGCTGCGCCGATCGTCCTTGGGCGACCGGTGGCGCATCCGGAGACCATCGCCAGCGCGATCCGGATCGGAAACCCGGCCTCATGGTCCATGGCAACGGCCGCTCGGGACGCATCGGGCGGACGGATCGACGCGGTGACCGACGATGAGATCCTTGCCGCGTACGCCGACCTCGCCAGGCTCGAGGGCATCTTCTGTGAGCCGTCGTCGGCAGCGAGCATCGCCGGCGTTCGCAATCTGGCCGATTCGGGCAAGATCGAGTCGGACGCGCTCGTGGTGGCGGTCTTGACAGGCAACGGACTGAAGGATCCTGATACGGCCGAACGAATGGCCGGGGCGGGCATCATCGAGGCATCCGCCGACGCGGACGCGGTACGGAGGGCGCTGGGTTGGTAGCTTCTGCTGGGGTCCCGATCCGATGACGACGAGCTGGCTTGCCGAGCTGGATGGACGCCGCGTGGCCGTGGAAGTGCCCGCCTCGACGGCGAACCTCGGCGCCGGCTACGACTGCCTGGGCATGGCCCTCGACATCACCAACAAGATCGTCCTCGAGGTCGCCGGGTGGAACAAGCCGGAGCACGAGCTGACCGTGATCGGCCAGGGCGAGGGCGAGCTCCACCCCGACGCCGAGAACCGGTTCATCCGCGGCGTCGAAGCGGCAATCACAGAGGTCCACGGGGAGGTCCCGCAGGGCGCCTCGTGGCGGATCGAGATGACCAACAAGATTCCATTGGCGCGCGGCCTCGGGTCCAGCGCCGCCGCCACCGTGGGCGGGCTCCTCGCCGCGAATGCGTTGCTCGGCGATGTCCTGTCCCCGCTGGATCTCCTCCGGCTCGCAACCCGGATCGAGGGTCATTCGGACAACGCGGCCCCGGCCCTCCTCGGCGGATTCGTTGCCTCGTTCGTGGTGGGAGACTCGGTGGAGGCGATCCGGTTCGACGTCCAGCGCGGCATTCGGGCCGTCGTGTTCATCCCCGACCTTCGGCTCCAAACGAGCGAGATGCGAAGCGCGCTGCCGGATTCGGTGCCGCGCGCCGACGCGATTGCCAATCTCGGGCGCGTCGCGATCGGCGTTGCGGGCATGGCCAATGGCCGGAGCGACATCCTGCGCATCCTGACCGAGGACCGCCTCCACGAGCCGTATCGAGCGGCGATCTATCCTCAGCTGCCTCGCCTCGTCGCCGACGCGCGAACGGCGGGTGCCATCGGGGCCTGCTTGAGCGGGGCCGGCTCGGCGATCATCGCCTTCACGGACAAGGTTTCCGGGGTGGCCGCGATCGAGGCCGCCTTCCGCGCAACCGCGGCCGACACCGATCTGCCCGGCCGGGTCGAGGTCGTCAAACCGCGCAACACCGGGGCGATCGTTCTGCCCAAGGCCTGACGCGCGAGCAGGGCTGCGGCCTCATCGCCCTGTTCATCCGGTGGCGTGCGCGAGCCTGAATGCCCAGCCGGCCTGGGACTCGATCAGCCGGCGTCGGACCATCTCAGCCGGCGTGGGCCTGGATGAACGCGACCGTTTCGGACCAGGCGGCCGCCGATGCGTCGGCATAGTCGACCGCCTTCCGATCGAAGAACGAGTGCGGGGCGCCGGGATAGATGAGGGTGCGGTGTTCGACCCCTGCCCGGTCGAGGGCGTCGTCGAAGGCGCCGCGAACCTCGGGACCGATGTTCGGGTCGGCGCCACCGTAGATGGCGAGAACGGGCGCCTCGATCTGGTCGGCCACGTCAACCGGCGCCGGTGACCCACTCCCGGATCCGCCCGTCGGCCAGCCGTAGAACCCGATGAGTCCGGCCAGGCCGAGGCCGAGCGTCCCGGACAGGAAGGCGAGCCGACCGCCCATGCAGAAGCCGGTCGCGAACAGGTGCGACGGAGCCGCCTCCTCGGAGCGAAGGGTCCGGAGCGCCGCGGCGCCGGCGCGGATGTCGGCGGTCAAGGTGTCCCAGCGGGTCTGACCGACATGCGGCCCGTACTCGAAATCGTCGCCGCGACCCCCGATCCCCGCGGTCCGGCCGAAATAGTCGATCGCCACCGCGTCGATACCGTGCTCCGCGAACCGGAGCGCCAGCTCCTCGTAGTAGGCGTGCAGCCCGCGCACGTCGGGCAGGATCAGGATGCCGGCGCCCGTCGGATCGGCGGCGCGAGCCGCGAAGGCACCGAAGGCGGTCCCATCCGTCGAGGTCAGGGTCATCGAAGCACCATCCATGGCGCCGCCGGCGATCGGCGTGATCGGTGGCCGGCTGTCGAGATCGAAACACATGTTGCTGGCCCCCCTGGTCAGGATGTCGCCGGGTCGAACGCCGTCGAGGTTGTCGATTCGGTCGATGCGGTCGTGAATGCCACGATCTCGGTAGCGATCTCCAGCCCGAGACTCGAATATAGCCCCAGGGCCGCGTCGTTCGCACGCTCGGCTGCGACCATCGCCTGCGTGGCTCCCAGCCCCCGGGCGACACGCAACACGGACCGGCAGATCTCGCCGCCCAATCCCTGCCGATGCCAGTCCGGATGGACCCCGACGGGCTCGAGCTCGACGGTTCCGGTGGCGGCATCCAGCCAGCCCAGCGCGAACGCCACGACGAAACCGCGGTCGGTCACGATCTGGAGATCCAGCTCGGGACGATAGAGCCATGCGTCGCGGATCCGGCGATAGCGGTCGACCGTGCCGGTAGAGCGCGGGAACGCGGCACGCCCGCACGCCACTCGCGCCGCGATGTGGGCATCGGACCCGAGCTCCCGCACCCGCAGCGATGGCGCCAGCGCCGGCGCGGCCCAGCCGTCGGCGAGCGCGAGTTCGCCTGTGAACTGCACGTAGCCCGGCCGCGCCTCGGGACGGAGGCCCGCCGCTACGACCGCACCCATCGCAAGGCGATCCTCGGCGGCGATCCACGCCCGGAGCGGCT
>JAYTWS010000245.1:0-3489 GCA_043743315.1 Chloroflexota bacterium
CAGAGTCAGCCTCGATGGCGCCCCGCTGTGACCGCCGCCGAAGTCGCCGATACTCTGACTGTCCGCCACCGCCCGCGAGGTTCAAGATATGTCCGACTACCCAGATCTCTACGCCGACGGCTTCTCGCTGACGGCAGGCCCGTTCGGGGTGACGGTCACGCTGCATCGAAGCGATCCCACAGGCGAGTCCGGACCCCACCAGGACCCGAACGTCGTGGTTGGTCGGGTCCGATTCAGCCGCGAGCTCGCCAAGGTCCTGGCCGACCAGCTCGACCAGATGCTCCTGGCATCGGCCCAGTCGCCGGCCTCCTCGTCGGTCCGTCACTGAATGGCGAATTCGCTTGACGCTCGCCGAGGGTCCCGCATAGACTCCGCGCCTCAACTGAATATGGGCAGTGAACGGGACGAGTACCCGTCGTGCGTCGGCAAAGAGATCCGGTGGCTGGTGAAAACCGGAGCGGCGACGGCAGGGAATGGACCCGGGAGCCTCCGGACCGAACGGCAGGCGCGGCGCGGGACTGACCCGCCACGCATCCAAGTAGGCTCCGGCGCAGAGCGCCAGCGATACAGGGCAGCGCCGATCAGCAGCTCACGGGAGCGGCCCGTCGGTCAGGCAAGTGCGGCACATCGCCGAATCAGGGTGGCACCGCGGAAGGCACGGCCTTTCGTCCCGGGAGGACGAAGGTCGTTTCTTGATTCTCGGGCCGATCGGCCCGAGACCGGGCCCAGGCCCGGATCCAACCGGAGGCGTTGTCGGCGATGAACACCAGCATGGACCCGCTCAGCCTGGCCGAGGCAAAGCGCCAGTCCGCAACCGCGGACACCGTGCTCGTGCGCGCCACCCGACCGGCCGATCTCGAAACTCCGATCGGCGCCTTCCTGCGCCTTGATGACGGCACGACGCCTGCCTACCTGCTCGAATCAGTCGAGGGTGGCGAGCGGCTCGGGCGCTACTCGTTCCTGGGCGTCGGCCCGCGCCGGCTCCTCGAGGTCCGAAATGGACGAGCCAGGATCCAGGATCGTCCGGTCGGCGTGACGGCCTATGCACCGGACCTGCCGGTCCACGAGTTCGAGGCCCATGACCCGCTCGAGGCACTGCGCGCGTTCGTGCCGCGTCGTCGCGTGGCACCGCGCGAGGGCATGCCCCGGTTCACCGGTGGGGCGGTCGGTGCGCTCGCCTACGACGCCACCTCCATCTTCGAGCCCTCGGTCCCGATGCCGGACGCGGATCCGGTCGGGGTACCGACGGCGGCCTTCATCGAGACCGACCTGGTCGTCGTGTTCGACCACCTGACCCACACCCTGTCCGCGATCGCTTCGCTCCATACCGAGGCGCCCGACTTCGAGGGCCGCTACCGGATTGCCGAGACCGCCATCTTCGAAGCCCTCGAACGGACCTCGCGGCCGACGGCGGCCGAGATGGCGGGCGCGGGCGCCGCATCACGCCAGGCCGGCCCGTACGGATCAGCGCAGACCACATCGGGCGCCGGGCTCAACCAGGCGTCGATCGAGTCCAGCCTCGGGCGCGACGAGTACATTCGGGCCGTCGAGGTCGCCAAAAATGCGATTGCCGCGGGCGAGGCGATCCAGGTCGTCCTGGCCCGGCGGCAGTCCTTTGACCTGCCGCTGGATCCCACGACGGGCCTGCCACTCGACGGCATCGGCCTGTACCGGAGCCTGCGCCGGGTCAATCCGTCGCCGTACCTGTTCTTCACCCGGGTCCCGGGATTCGAGGTGGTCGGGGCCAGCCCGGAGCTCCTGGTCCAGCTCGATGGCGACAAGCTGACGACGCATCCGATCGCCGGCACCCGTCCGCGGGGGGCGGACGCCCGTGAGGATGCGCTCCTGGCCGAGCAGCTCCAGCGCGACCCGAAGGAACGGGCCGAGCACGTGATGCTGGTCGACCTTGGGCGCAACGACCTTGGCCGCGTCGCCCGGGCCGGGACCGTGACGGTCAGCAAGTACATGGAGGTCGAGCGCTACAGCCACGTCCTGCACCTGGTCAGTCACGTCGAGGCAAGGATCAAGCCGGACCTCGATGCGCTCGACGCCCTGCGGGCGGTCTTCCCGGCCGGAACCCTCTCGGGGGCGCCGAAGGTCCGTGCGATGCAGTTGATTGCCGCCGCCGAGGGTGAGCGACGCGGCCTGTACGGAGGCGCGGTCGGCTACCTCGGCTATGACGGCAACCTCGACACGGCGATCACCATCCGGAGCGCGGTCCTCAAGGATGGCCGCGCCCACATCCACACCGGGGCCGGGATCGTGGCCGGCAGTGTGCCTGAGAAGGAATTCGAGGAGACCGAGCACAAGGCCGCGGCGCTGCGACGGGCCATCGAGCTCGCTGCGGCCCCGGCTTCGGGACGTGGCAGCGCGTCGACGCCGTCGGCCGGCGATCGGGCCAGAGCCGAGTCGTCGGCAAGCGATCGGGCCGGAGCCGAGCCGGGTGAGATATCGGCATGATCCTCGTCATCGACAACTACGACAGCTTCACCTTCAACCTTGTTCAGGCCCTCGAGGCCAGCGGGGCCGAGGTGACCGTCCTGCGCAACGATGCGGTTGATCGGGCCGGGATCGAGGCCCTGATCGACGATCCCGCCACCGACCTGCGCGGCATCGTCATCTCGCCCGGACCTGGTGATCCGGAGCACGCCGGCGTCTCGATGGATGCGGTCCGGGTCTCCGCCGAGCGCGAGATCCCGCTGCTGGGCGTATGCCTCGGCATGCAATCGATGGCCGCGGCCTACCACGGGAAGATCGTCCGCGCACCGACCCTCGTGCATGGCGAAGCGAGCGAGGTCAGTCATGACGGTGCCGGTCTTCTGGCCGGCATGCCGCCGAGTTTCAGCGCCGCGCGCTACCACTCGCTGTGCGTGGACCCGGAGACCTTGCCGGCCGAATTCCGGGTGACGGCGATCTCGGAGGTGGACCGGGTGATCATGGGCATTCGGCATATGGCGCTCCCCATGGAAGGCGTCCAGTTCCATCCCGAGAGCGTCCTGACCCCCGAGGGTCCGCACCTGCTCGCGAACTTCCTGCGCCTCGCCGGCGAAGGGGATGCCTCCATCCTCGACGATGCCAGCGGTTCCTTTGCCACCGCGGGTCTCGCCGCCGCGGGAATTGCTGTCGCCGGGGAGCCGGATGATGGGCGAACGGGCGCCACAAGACCAGGCGTCGGACGATGAGCGAGCACGTGCGAGCCGCCCTGGCGGCGGTCGTTGAAGGTCGAACCCTCGACCTCGACGAGGCGCGCCAGGCGATGGGCGAGGTCATGGACGGCGAGGCGACGCCGTCGCAGCTCGCCGCGTTCCTCGTCGCCTTGCGGATGCGCGGAGAGACCGTGGACGAGCTCGCCGGATTCGCCTCCGCAATGCGTGAGCGGGTCGTCCGCGTCGAGGCGCCCGAGGGCGCGATTGACGTGGTCGGCACAGGCGGGGATGGATCGGGCACGTTCAACATCTCGACGACCTCAGCCCTTGTCGTGGCGGCGGC
>JAYTWS010000246.1:0-1772 GCA_043743315.1 Chloroflexota bacterium
CGACCGATCGGAACCTCGATCGTGATCAAATACCCGTACGAGACCATCAGCTACCGCTACGACGCGGTGACCAATCGATATCGGCGCTTCATCGACAAGTCGAAGGCCCAGCAGATCGACAACGCCGACCAGGGCCCCGTGGCGCCGACCAACGTCGTGATCCTGCGGATGCGTTTCGGGGCACTCAATGACGGCCACCCGAATAAGCATCGCCTGGAGGCGGGCGATGTCGGCAAGGGCGAAGCGATCATCTCGACCGGCGGACGGGTGATCCGCGGTACGTGGAAGAAGGCATCGGAAACGGCGCCTACCCTGCTGTTCGGTCCCGACGATCAACCGGTGACACTGGCTGCGGGCCAGACCTTCGTCCAGGTCATCGCGCTGTCCTACGAGTACAAGGTCGTCGAGGGCGTGATGCCACACACGGACATCGACATACGCTGATCGTGATCGGCGCGGACGAGCGGGCTGATCGCTGGCCGGGCGGGCTCCGCATCGCGGGCCGAGCGGGCTCCGCAGCGCGGACCAGCGGGCCTTTCATCGCAGGGGACCGCGAGCCGGTCCGACCTAGGCCGAGCGGGTGTCCTCGGAGCGGCTGAACCGTCCGGCGATCTCCTCGACTCGAAGACGAACCACGACCACGAGCGCCTCGATGATGATCCGTCGGGACATCTTCGACTGGCCCAGCAGTCGATCCTTGAACGTGATCGGCGTCTCGACGATCCGAGCCCCGGCCCGCGACGCGCGATGGGTCATCTCGATCTGGAAGACGTAGCCACCGGCGTGGATCCCGTCGAGAGGCAGGGCCCCCAGGGTCGTGGCGCGCCATGCCTTGAACCCACCGGTCAGGTCGTTCGGGCGCAGGCCGAGCACGATCCGCGCGAAGAGACTGCCGCCCCGCGAGATGATCCGGCGTGCGAGACCCCAGTCGAGGACCTGTCCGCCCTTGGTGTAGCGACTGCCGATGACGAGATCCGCCCGGCCTTCGGTGATCGGCGCGATCAGCGCCGGAAGGGAAGCCGGATCGTGTGACCAGTCGGCGTCCATCTGGACGATCGTGCCGGCTCCGCCGTCGAGCGCAACGCGGAATCCGTCGAGGTACGCACGTCCCAGGCCCTGCTTGCCGGGCCGATGCCGGACCTTGATCCGTGAGTCGTCCTTCGCGAGGGCATCGGCGAGCTGGCCGGTCCCGTCGGGGGAGTTATCGTCCACGACCAGCAGTGTCGCGCCAGGGAGACTGGCGAGGATCGCAGCGGCGATCCCGGGCAGGTTCTCGGACTCCTGGTAGGTCGGCAGGACGACCCAGGTCCCGGCGCCGAGATCGGCGTCCTGATGCTCGCGCTGAACGTCCCCCGGCGTTGTCATCCGCGAGAGTCTAGCCGGAGCGCCGGGCATGCGTGGTCCGTGCCGTTCCATCGAGTCGTGGAGCTCGACCGGGTCGAACAGGAGGTCGGCGTCGAGCGGCAGGCTCGAGGGTTCACAGGGCGGTCATCCCGTCGATGATGGTCTGGACCGTGGCGGCCACGGCACCGGTGCCGCCGAGGATGACGATCCGGGCCGGGTGGAGACGACCGAGCTCGATGGCCACGACCGACGGGATCGAGGTCGCGGTCACCAGGAGCACCGGGCCCGACTGCATGCCCGCGGCCGGGGCACCGGCGAGGGCGTCGGCGAAGCCGGTTCCAGAGGCGAGGTAGACGACCGGGACTCCGGGGCTGTACGTGGCGGCGCTCACGGCGACGGCGGTGGCATAGCGGTCCTTGCCGCCGAGC
>JAYTWS010000247.1:0-2069 GCA_043743315.1 Chloroflexota bacterium
ACGCGGATCGGTCGCTCGCCGGCGATCCAGGAGCAGATGTCCACGTCGTGGGTTGCCAGGTCGATCGTGACGCCGACATCCCGGATCCGGGCGGGGAAGGGACCCGCCCGCCGCGACGTGATCGCGTACACGGTCGACAGCCAACCCTCGCCGATCAGGCGTCCGAGTTCACGGACGGCGGGATTGAAGCGCTCGACGTGGCCGACCTGCACGGGGACGCCGGTCGCCCTCGACGCGGCGACGATCTGGAGCGCCTCGTCGACGGTCGGCGCCAGGGGCTTCTCGACGAGCACGGCGATCCCCCGCTCGATGGCTGCGAGCGCAAGGGGCAGATGCGCGGTCGTCGGGGCGGCGATGACGACGGCATCCAGCTCCGCCTGGCTGATCATGGCCATCGGCTCGGCGAATCCCGACGCACCCGTCTGCGCAACGGCCGAATCGAGCGCGTCCGCAAACGGGTCGGCAACGGCGGCCAGTCGCGCACCGTCGCGCGAGGCGATCACGCGGAGATGGTTCCTGCCCATGGATCCGAGGCCAACGAGACCGACGCGGACCTCGCGATCGCCGGTCGGGTGCCAGAACGCCGTCATGCCGAGGCGCCCACCCCGGCACGATCGAGCACGGCTCGCCGAACGACTTCGATCACGGTCGTCCGATCCTCGACGGTCATGCCCGGGTACATCGGCAGGGCGATGGTTCGCGCGGCCGCGGCATCCGTCACCGGCAGCTCGGCGTGCAGGCCGCGCTCCTGGATGTACGCCTGTCGATGCACCGGGATCGGGTAGTAGATGTCAGCGCCCACGCCACCGGCACGAATCAACTCGATGATCGCGTCCCGTTCCGGCCCGACGTCGAGGGTGTACTGGTGATAGACGTGCGTCCGCCCGTCGGGCACGGCCGGCGTCCGGACGGGAAGATCGGCAAAGCCCTCGTCGTACGCCGCGGCGATCGCCTGGCGACGGGCCGTGTTGCGTTCGAGCTTGTCGAGCTGGACGAGACCGATCGCGGCGTTGAGGTCCGTCATCCGGTAGTTGTAGCCGAGCATCTCGAACTGATAGCGCGTGCGCATGCCCTGGTTGCGGTAGAGACGCAGCCGATCGGCAAGGGCGTCGTCGTTGGTGGTGATAAACCCGCCCTCGCCCGTCGTCATGTTCTTGGTCGCGTACAGACTGAACGCCCCGTGCCCGAAGCTCCCGGCGCGACGGCCCCGGAACATGGCCCCATGCGCCTGGCAGGCGTCCTCGACGACCGCCAGGCCGTGGCGATCCGCGATGGCCACGATCATGTCCATGTCCGCCACCAGGCCGAACAGGTGGACCGGCACGATCGCTCGCGTGCGCGAGGTGATCGCGGCCTCGATGAGCTTGGCGTTCATGAGATACGTGTCCGGCTCGATGTCGACGAAGACCGGCACTGCGCCCGTCGAGAGGATGGCGTTGGCGGTCGCGGCGAAGGTGTGAGAGACCGTGATCACCTCGTCGCCGGCCGCGATCCCCAGCTGATCGAAGATCGCCATCAGCCCGAGGGTGCCGTTGGCAACGGCGATCGTGTGCTTGACGCCGCAGTACTGCGACCAGGCTGCCTCAAGCTCCTTGACCCGCGGACCCTGGGCGATGATTCCGGACCGGATCACGTCGGCGACGGCGTCGATTTCCTCCTGGCCCAGGTCGGGACGGGCGATCGGGATCATGCGGGCATTCCTTCTTTCGGTCGAGAAACCTCGACGATGGCTTCGGCATCCGGAACGTAGGTTCGGCCGCACGCTGGGCAATGGAGCTCCGGGCGGGACGCGTACTGGGGACGCTTGGCAGCGGCATCGGCGCCGCCCGAATCCTGGAGACGGGCGCCACACGCGCACACCCAGCCGATCCGCCGAGCCGGGCTGCCCACCACGAGCGCATGGGCGGGCACGTTACGCGTCACGATCGCGCCGGCACCGACGGTGGCGAACGTCCCGACCTCGGTTCCGGCCACGACCACGGCGCCCGCGCCGATCGAGCAGCCATGGCGAAGGAGGATGGGACTGACCTCCCAGTCATCGGCCAGGGCGAGGTCGCCGGTGGACGTGA
>JAYTWS010000248.1:0-5310 GCA_043743315.1 Chloroflexota bacterium
GTCGGCTGGTAAACTTGGCCCATGCCCGACTTCAAGCTCGTTGCCCCGTTCCAGCCGACCGGTGATCAGCCGCAGGCGATCGCGCGCCTCACGGACGGGCTCCAACGCGGTATGCGCCACCAGACACTCCTCGGCGCGACGGGGACCGGCAAGACCGCCACGATTGCCTGGACGATCGAGGCCGCGAACCGCCCGACGCTGGTGCTTGCGCACAACAAGACCCTCGCGGCCCAGTTGTACGCCGAGCTTCGCGAGTTCTTTCCGGAGAACGCGGTCGAGTATTTCGTCAGCTATTTCGATTACTACCAGCCCGAGGCCTACCTGCCCCGGTCGGATACCTACATCGAGAAGGATTCCAGCCGGAACGACGAGATCGACCGACTCCGGCACGCCGCCACCCACGCGCTCTTCGAGCGGCGCGATGTCATCGTGGTCGCGTCGGTCAGCTGCATCTACGGCATCGGCGCGCCCGTGGACTACGGGGCGACTGTCCTGCGCCTGCGGGTGGGCGGTCAGTACCGTCGCGATGCGGTTCTTCGCCACCTCGTGGACCTCCAGTACCAGCGCAACGACCAGGCACTGACCCGCGCCAGGTTCCGGGTCCGAGGCGACACCCTCGAGTTCCAGCCCGCCTCGGAGGATCGGCTCGTCCGGGTCGAGTTCTTCGGTGACGAGGTCGAGCGGATCACCGAGCTGGACCCGCTGACCGGCGAACTGCTTGCCGAGCGGAAGGACATCAACGTCTACCCGGCATCCCATTACGTCACGCCGGCCGACAAGCTCATGGCCGCGGTCGTGGACATCGAGGCCGAGATGGAGGAGCGGGTCGGTCAGCTCGAGGCCGAGGGCCGTGCCCTCGAAGGTGCGCGCCTGCGCCAGCGCACCACGTTCGACATGGAGATGCTCCGTGAGCTGGGCTACTGCTCGGGTGTCGAGAACTACTCCCGACACCTGTCTCGCCGGGACGCGGGCAGCCGGCCGTGGACCCTGCTCGACTACTTCCCGCCGGACTGGCTGCTCATCGCCGACGAATCGCATATGACGATTCCGCAGGTCGTCGGTATGTACAAGAACGACCGGACCCGCAAGGAGATCCTCGTCGACTTCGGATTCCGGTTGCCCTCGGCGCTCGACAATCGGCCACTCACGTTCGAAGAGTTTGAGGCGACCGTGCACCAGGCGGTCTACATGTCGGCGACACCGGGTCCCTACGAGCTGGAGCGGAGCGAGCAGATCGCGGAGCAGCTCATCCGTCCGACCGGGATCGTGGACCCGGTCATCCACGTCCGGCCGACCGAGGGCCAGATCGACGACCTCATGGAGGAAATTCGCAAGCGCGTCGAGCGCGGCGAGCGCTCGATCGTGACGACCCTGACGAAGCGCATGGCGGAGGACCTCACGGACTACCTCAGGGAGCTCGGGGTCAAGGTCCAGTACCTCCACGCCGAGGTGGACACTCTGGAACGTGTCGCGATCCTGCGCGACCTTCGCCTTGGCATCTACGACGTGCTGGTCGGGATCAACCTGCTGCGCGAGGGGATCGACCTGCCCGAAGTCACCCTCGTCGCGATTCTCGACGCCGACAAAGAAGGGTTCCTGCGGAGCGCCTGGTCGCTCATCCAGATGACCGGCCGTGCTGCCCGCAACATCGGTGGCGAGGTGGTGATGTACGCGGACCGGATGACCGATTCGATGAAGGCCGCGATCGACGAGACGAATCGCCGGCGCGTGATCCAGGTCCAGTACAACCTCGACCACGGCATCGAACCGACCACCATCGTCAAGGGGATCCGGGACCTCAACGACCAGCTCCGATCCGTGGCCGAGTCGACGACGGTCTACACCTCGGAGCGCGAGGCGCGCGATGCCCGGCTCGTGGAACTTGACCTGAAGAAGGTTGAGCAGCTCGTGGCACGAATGGAGGCCGACATGCGGGCGGCCGCCAGGGAGCTCGAGTTCGAGCGCGCCGCGGCCCTGCGGGACGAGATCCAGCAGGTGAGGCTCCGCGTCCTCCAGGAGGATCAGTCGCTTGTCGTGGCCCGGGCCCTCGAGATTGCCGCCAAGGCCCGGCCGGCCTCGAACAACGAGCGGTTCGCGGCGCTGACCGACCGGGCTCCCGTCTTCGAGGTGGCATCGGTGACGGTCCTGCCGGCCGGCGACGAGCCGTACGCGGCTAGCGGTGATGCGGGCGGGGACGAGGATGCGGAAGGGGTCGGCACCGCGTCTGACTGGCTGCCGGGCATCCGCGACGAGCACGAGGACGAGGCATCGCCGCGGGGACGCTGGCAGGACCGGCCGACCTGGGACCGGTCGGTCACGCCGAACATCCGGAAGCGCACCGGGGTCCGAGCTCCGCGGCGGCGCTGATCGCGGTACCAACGGCGGATCGGCCCGCCGCCCTATCATCCACGCGATGTCCGTTCTGATGACCCTGCGGCGGGCAGTGGCCCGGCGCCTCCCGCTGGGGTTGAAGGCCGTCCTGCGTCGGGTCATCCCGCGATGGCTCCTGATGGCGACCCCGACGACCCGGCGGTTCTGGCTGGCGATGCCGATACCCCCGAGCGGACTTGGGCCGATGGTTCGCGACGCGGCGACCCCGTCACGCGTGCGGCTCTCAGCCCCGTATCGATCGTTCGTCCCGCGGCTGCTCGATGAACGTGGGGTAGCACGGTACGAACCCGAGACGATGGCGGCGTTCCTCGCGGCCATCTCGCTCCTCGAGGCAACGGATGCGTTCGATATCGGCGCGAACGTCGGTATCTTCTCGATCGTCGGCGCGGCGATGACCACGGCCCGCGTCATCGGGTTCGAGCCGACGCCCGATGTGGCGGCGACGTTTCGCGCGGTCGTCGAGGCCAACGGCCTCACCTGCCAGGTCGAGGCGATCGCCCTTGGCGCGACCACCGGTTCGGCGACCCTCTACCTGTCGAACAAGTCCGAGAGTTCGAACTCCCTGAAGGCCGGGTTCCGGACCGCATCCGGAACCGTGGACGTTCCCGTCGAGCGGCTCGACGACGTCGTCAGGCGTCTTGATCGTCGGCCGACCGTCCTGAAGATCGATACGGAGACCACCGAACCCGACGTCCTGGCCGGGGCAATGGACCTCCTCACCGGCACGCGCCCGTGGATCATCTGCGAAGTGCTGGTCGACCGGACCGAGGTGGCGTTGAAGAACGTGCTCGAACCATTCGGCTACCACTTCCACCATCTGGGTCCGGCTGAGCCCATCGTCGAGACAGATCACATCGTCGGCGACCGGACCTACGAACATCGTGACTGGCTGTTCACGCCGGACCCGTTGCCCGCTGCGTTCGCCCAGCACTACCACGCCTGGCTCGAGGCCATTCGAGCGACGCGCTAGGGCGGGCGGCGACGCGAACGCCTGTTCGATTTGGCGCGGTTCCGCTACACTTCGTTCGTGCCCCTCGATCGGATCGTGGTTCGCGGCGCGCGCGAACACAACCTCAAGAACGTCACGCTGGATTTCCCGCGTGATCGGCTCGTCGTGATCACCGGCCTGTCCGGGAGCGGCAAGTCGAGTCTTGCGTTCGACACGATCTACGCCGAGGGCCAGCGTCGGTACGTCGAGAGCCTGTCCGCGTACGCGCGCCAGTTCCTCGGCCAGATGGAGAAGCCCGATGTCGACCAGATCGACGGGCTGTCGCCGGCCATCTCCATCGACCAGAAGGGCGCCAGCCGTAACCCCAGGTCAACCGTCGGGACGGTGACCGAGATCTACGACCACCTCCGGCTCCTGTTCGCCCGAATCGGTCATCCGCACTGCCCGACGTGCAGCCGCGAAATCGAGCGACAGACCATCCAGCAGATCGTGGACCAGGTCCTGGCCATGCCGGAAGGCACGCGGCTCCTCGTCCTCGGCCCGTTGATCAAGGATCGCAAGACCGAGGGTGATCGCGTCTTCGAGACCGCGCGCAAGCAGGGCTTCGTCCGTGTTCGGGTTGACGGCCGGACCTACGACCTCAGCGAGGCACCGACGCTCGACAAGTACAAGCGCCACACGATCGAGGTCGTGGTTGATCGGTACGTCGTTCGGCGCGCTGACGTGCCGGAGGGCTGGGCGGTCGATTCCGACGGTCGGCCCGTCGACCCCGCGACCGGCGAGCCGGTCCCTGACCCCGATGCCCCGCGGCTCGCCGATTCGATCGAGACGGCGCTCCGGCTCGGCGAGGGCGTGGTGCTCATCGCCCCGGCCTCGCGCGATGACGAGGCCCCGGCGTTCGAGGAGCGCCGGTTCTCCGAGCGCTACTCGTGCCCGTACGACGGGACCACGATCGACGAGCTCGAACCGCGAAGCTTCTCGTTCAACTCGCCCCATGGTGCCTGCCCGACCTGCACCGGGCTTGGGACCCGCCTGGAAATCGATCCGGATCTCGTCGTCCCGGATCGGTCGAAGAGCGTGCTGACCGGCGCGGTGAAGGCGAATGCCATGCCGACCGACGCCTCGTGGCGGATGAAGATCACCGAGGCTGTCTTCGAGGCCCATGGCTGGGATCCTTCGGCACCGATCAGGGACCTGCCGGCGGAGGCCGTGGACTACCTGCTCTACGCGAAGAAGGACGAGAAGGTCGTCATTCGCTATCGGCACGAACGGGGTGAGAACTCGTACGTCGCGGCCTTCGAGGGGGCCGTCACGAACCTCGAGCGACGGTATCGCGAAACCGAATCGGAGTTCATCAAGAACGAGCTCGAGAAGTACATGGTCGAGAAGCCCTGTCCCAAGTGCAACGGCAAGCGACTTCGTCCCGAGGCACTGGCGGTGACCGTGGACGGGCACGATATCTCGACCGTCGCGGATCTCTCGATCACCGAGGCCTTCGCCTGGTCCGAAGACCTCGCCGATCGGGTCACCGATAGAGAACGGACGATCGCCTACCAGTTGCTGAAGGAGATCCGGGCGCGGCTCGGGTTCCTGGTCGATGTCGGCCTCGACTACCTGACCATCAACCGGACCAGCCAGACGCTGTCGGGCGGTGAGGCGCAGCGGATCCGCCTGGCGACGCAGATCGGGACCACCCTGATGGGCGTCCTGTACATCCTGGACGAGCCATCCATCGGCCTCCACCAGCGCGACAACGCCAAGCTCATCGCCACGCTCACGCGGCTGCGCGATCTCGGCAACACCGTGCTCGTCGTGGAGCATGACGAGGAGACCATCCGCACCGCCGACTGGGTCATCGACATCGGGCCGGGAGCCGGGGAGCACGGCGGCGAGATCATCGCCAACGGACCGATCGAGGACGTCCTTGCCGAGGCCCGATCGATCACCGGTGCGTTCCTCCGGGGCGAGCG
>JAYTWS010000249.1:0-2403 GCA_043743315.1 Chloroflexota bacterium
TCGAACGTCCCGACGCCGAAGACGTCGGATCCCGGCCAGTTGAACGAGTGCCAGTAGCAGACCGCGACGCGGAGGTGATCCTCCATCCGCTTCCCGAGCACGACTCGATCCGGTTCGTAGACCTTGAAGGCGAGCGGATCGCCCGACCCGATCCCGCCAAAGGGGATGCGTCCCTGCACCTGGGGGAAGAATTCCTGCGTCATCCGTTAGCCCTCCGCGGCGATTCGCCCTGTCGCTCTCGTCAATGTACCGGTGAAGGTATCACGTGTTTGTGCACTACAAGCACAAATGATCGAGTGGTGGAATCTCGCTCGACCGGAGTCAGCCGGCCGCGTCCACGGCCGCAAGGTAGCGCGGATCGTCGCGGCGGATTGCATCAGGGTTGACGCCGCGCTGGACCGCGAGCTGCTCCGCCAGGCGTTGCAGCGGGATCGCCGTCCCGACGAGTGCCGCGGCCGCGCCGTCGAAGGCTGCGACGTCCGGGATGAGGGCGCGACCGGCCGGCGCCAGCTCGACATCGATCTCCGCGGCCACGACCGCCGAGGCGATCAGGCCGACGGCAATGCCCAGCTCCCGGCAGGCTCGGAGCAGCCCGAGCGCGCGCGCCGTTCGTGGCCCACGGGCCGATGCATCGGCGAGGATCATGACAAGGCCCGTATCGGACCCAGTCCCCGCGAGGTGACCGTGGAGCATCGTCTCGAGATCCCGCATCGCCGACGGGATCTGCGCCCCTTCCTCCACCTTCAGGGTCAGTTCGCGCGCCGCCACGCGATCGATCCCACTGCCGACCGTGAGCAGGTGTCCGCGCCCGGACAGGCGTTCGGCGATGCCGGCCAGGGCCGTGGTCGTGCTGGCCGAGAGACTCACTGCGAGCAGCTGTCGCACATCGGCAGGGGAGGCCGGCGCGCCCGTCAGGTGCCCGGCGATGGCCATCCCGGCCAGAATCGGCGAGAGGTACCCGATGGTGTGGCACCAGCTCTGGTCCATCTCCTCGGTCGAGATCGCGATGTCGGCGAACACCCCGCCGGGCGAGCCGGCCGCGGCCGTGATCATCGCGACGGTCGAGCCAGCCTCCCGCGCCGCACTCATCGCCCGGTACGTGGCCTGCGTTCCGCCCTCGTGACTCACGCCGATGACCACCGCGCCGGGGCCGCCGAGCGTCGGCTCGAGCGCCCCTTCAAAGGCCTGGGCCGCGATCGGGGAGCCGCCGACGCCGAGGCCCGAGGGCAACCCGACCGCGCGGTGCGCATCGCGCAGGATCTCGGCCACGGCCACAGCGCCGTGCTCGCTCGTACCGCAGCCGACCACGATGATCGGGCGCCCCGCACCCGCCGCGGTCCGGATTGCGGTCGCGAGGTCAAGTGCCGGACCAGGACCCGCCAGCCGCGTCAGGACACGCTCGGCGAGGGCCGGCTCGGCCTCGATCATCTCCGTCAGGTGGTAGGGGATTCCAGGTCGGGGAGTCGGCATCTCGGACCCGACCCAGGGCTCGGGCGCGAGAGGAAGCGGAAGGTTGGCGTCGAACCGTCGGTCATGCATGACCCGAGGATACGAGGGCCGCGCCGCTCGCGTCGGCCCGGCTCAAGGCACGCGACGTCCCCGCGCCACGAATGCGCGTGACCTCGACGCGGATCAGTCGCGCACCCTCGGCGCGTGGTGGTCAGGGGGCGGTCGTTCGCCTGATCCGTCCGACCCGTTTCCAGGGTCCGTAGCGGAACCAGACCCGTCCGACCAGCAGATCGATCGGGACCGGCCCGAACCGCTCGGAATCGATCGGCGGCCCGAAGCCCGCGTTCGCGGCGGTCGCCGCCGTCGCGTCGGCCTCGAGCCAGGCCTCGCCCTCGCCCAGAACGATGTAGCCGCCGTTGAACGGCACGCGCTCGCCCGCCCGGGCGCGGACCCGCTTGACCGCGAGATCATCCGACACCGGCTCGCGGAAGACGACGATGCTCCCGGGTCGTGGCCAGGCTCGCGCCGTGGGGTCGACCAGAAGCCAGTCGCCGGGCTCGATGCCGGGCAGCATCGAGCCCTCGGCCACGACCACGCGCCATGGCCCGCGGAGCCGAGCCCGGAGCGTTCGCCGACGCGCGGGTGCCGCCGAGGGTTCCGCGGCCGGCACGGCGGCGGGCTCACGCGCGGGTTCCGCCGCGGGCACTTCGGCGGGCACGGCGGCGGGCTCACGTGCAGGTTCCGCCGCGGGCACTTCGGCGGGCACCTCGGGCTCGGACGTCATCGGGTCAACCCGGGCGACCCACGTACAGCAGAGCGTCGATTCAGCCGGGTCGTCCCGCCACGCGCGTCTTCGCCGGGCCGCCGGTCGCCTTCCAGGCCGCGTCCACCTGGTCCACGAGCTCGAGGAGCCGCTTGGCGTCGGCCAGATCGGTCGAGCTCTTGACCTTCGAG
>JAYTWS010000250.1:0-2265 GCA_043743315.1 Chloroflexota bacterium
GTGCCGCCGGATGCCGATTCCGTCTTCCGGATCGCCTCGATGACCAAGAGCTTCACCGCCGCGACCGTCATCAGCCTTCGGGACGAGGGCCGGCTGGCGCTTGACGACCCGATCGCGACGTACGTGCAGGAACTCACGGCGCTGCGGGCGCCGACTCGGGATGCACCGACCATCAGCGTGCGGCACCTGCTCACGATGACATCCGGCCTCGCGACCGACGATCCGTGGGGGGATCGCCAGCAGGGCCTCGATCTGGCGACGTTCAGCGAGCTGCTCCGGGGCGATCTGACCTTCGCATGGACCCCGGGCACGAGATTCGAGTATTCGAACCTGGGCTACGGGATCCTCGGGCGGCTGATCACGAATGTCGCCGGCGCCGAATACCGGGAAATCGTGCGGCAGCGGATCCTCGATCCACTCGGCATGACCGCGACGACATACCTGGAGTCCGAGGTTCCGCCCGAGCGATTGGCCCACGGGTATGTGTGGCGGGAAGACGCATTCCACGAGGAGCCGATGGACGCGTACGGTGCCCTGGCATCAATGGGCGGTGTCTTCACCTCGATCCGGGACCTGGCGACGTGGGTCGGCTTCTTCACGGATGCCTATCCCCCACGGGACGACCCCGAGGCCGGCCCGCTCTCCCGGGGCAGCCGGCGTGAGATGCAACAGGCGGCCGGCGCCTCGTGGCCGAGTGTCGCGATGCCGAACCCGGATGCGCAACCGGAGATTGCGGCCGGCGGCTACGGCTTCGGGCTGTTCATCGAGGACGACCTGCGCTGGGGCCGGATCGTCGCGCACAGCGGCGGCTATCCGGGTTTCGGATCCAACATGCGGTGGCAACCGGGCTCCGGGCTCGGAGTCGTGGTGCTGGCCAACCATCGATACGCGCCAAGCTCGCTCCTCGCTCGCCAGCTGATGGCCTCGCTGCTGGCGTCTGACGTGGTGCGCCCGCGCCGGATCCGACCGTCGAACGCGCTCACCGCGGCCCGCGCCGACATCGAGCGACTGATGGTGGCCTGGGACGACGACCTCGCCCGTGGACTATTCGCGATGAACGTGGACCTCGACGAACCGCTCGCTCGACGCCGGGCCGAGCTGGCGCGGATCCGGGCGACGCACGGCGTCCTGCGCCCGGATCCCGACCTGCCGGAGCAGACCCAGACGCCGCACCATGCGGCGTGGTGGCTGGCCGACGATCACGGCGGGCGCGTTCGCGTCGAGATCCGGCTCTCGCCCGAGGCCCCGCCGCGCGTGCAGACGCTCGACGTCACGTTGGTCCCGTCTCCCGCTGCGACGCTGCGGACCCGAGCCGTCGCGGTTGTCTCGGCGATCAATGGTCAGGAGGCGACCCTCCCAACCGATCTTGAGCTGGGGCCGGAGCTCGACCGAGCGTCACTCAATCGAATCGTCCGCATCGTCGCTGCGCGGCACGCGCCGCTGGTACTCGGACCCTCGACGGCGGGCGACGGCACGACGACCGCGACATGGCGATTGCGAGGTGACCACGGCGAGCTCGAGTTGGCCATCACCCTCGACCCGGAAGGCGAGTACGTCACTGCCCTGACGATCGTCCAGCGCCCTCCGACGATGCCGTCCCACGGAGACTGAACACGTCAGTCAGCGCGTCAGTCAGCGCGTTCGTCAGCGCGTCTCGAACGACCGTTTCGAGAGCCCGTATGCGAAGCCCTCGATGGGGAATGCCGGCGCGTGGTCCGGACGGGCCACGGCTCCGAGGGTGACGAAGAGCGGCGCGAAATGCTCCACGGTCGGGTGCGCATACGGCATCCCTGGCGCCTTCGCGCGGAAGTCGAAGAGGGTGTCCAGATCGCCGGATTCAAGGGCCTCGCGCGCCCAGTCATCGAAGTCGATCGACCACTGCGGGGCACCGGGCTTGCCCATGAAGTACTCGCGGATGAAGGGCAGTCCGTGGGTCAGGAAGCCGCTCCCGATGATGAGGACGCCCTCTTCTCGAAGGGGAGCGAGGCGCCGGCCGACCTCGAACAGGCGCCTGGGATCCAGGTCCGGCATCGACAGCTGGAGCACGGGGATATCGGCATCCGGGTACATCGCCATGAGCGGGACCCACGCCCCGTGATCCAGGCCACGTGACTCGCGCTCGAGGACCGGTTCGGTGGATGGCATCAGGCCCTTCACCTTCGCGGCCAGCTCCGGGGCACCTGGGGCGGCGTACTTCAGGTCGTAGTAGTGCTGGGGGAAGCCGTAGAAGTCGTAGACCAGAGGAACGGTTCGCGTGGCCGAGAT
>JAYTWS010000251.1:0-4246 GCA_043743315.1 Chloroflexota bacterium
CTCGAGGGCCGGCCCGCACCGCCGGCCGGCCCTCCGGATTCGGTACTGCGTTCCAGAAGAGAGGTTCGATGAGCAGCGACGGACATCACGACAAGCACCCGCGTCTGGCCGAGCTGGAACAGATGGTCCGCGACGGCCGGATCGACACGATCATCGTGGCCCTGACCGATATGCAGGGCCGCCTCGTGGGCAAGCGCGTCCAGGGCGAGGCATTCCTCAATGGCGTCATCGATCATGGCGCGCATTTCTGTACGTACCTCCTCGGTACGGACATGGAGATGAACACGCCCGAGGGCTTCGGCCTGATGAACTGGGAGACCGGCTATGGCGACTGGATCGCTTCGCCGGTCTGGGACTCCCTTCGGATCCTTCCGTGGCTCGAGAAGACCGCACTCGTCCTGTCCGACACGATCGACGAGGACACGAACCAGGAGATTCCCGTTTCGCCGCGGACGATCCTCAAGCGCCAGATCGAGCGGGCCCGCAAGGCCGGGATCACGGTCAAGGCCGGGTCCGAGTTCGAGTACTACGTGCTGAAGGATTCCTGGGAGACGATCGCCGAGAACGGCTATGCCGTACCAAAGCGCTTCGGCACCTACAACGAGGACTATCACCTCCTCCAGGCGACCAAGGCCGAGCCGCTCCATCGGCTGCTCAGGAACCAGATGACCGAGGCGCGCGTGCCGATCGAGTTCTCCAAGGGGGAAGCGGCGCCGGGTCAGCACGAAGTCAACATCCGGTACGACCACGTCCTCGAATCAGCCGACCGAAGCGTCATCTTCAAGCACGGCGCCAAGGAGATCGCCTACCTCAACGGGTGGGGCATCACCTTCATGGCCAAACCCGATCACACCTGGACGGGCTCGTCGGGCCATCTCCACATGAGCATCTGGGACGTCGACGGCAAGAAGCCGCTGACCCACGACGAGGCCGACGGGCTGCCCTACGGCATCAGCCGGCAATTCAGCCAGTTCGTGGCGGGCATGATGGCGTTCTCCCGTGAACTGGCGCCGTTCATCGCCCCATTCGTCAACTCGTACAAGCGGTACGCCTCGTTGTCGTGGGCGCCCGTGAACGTGGTCTGGGGCCGGGACAACCGAACGACCGGGTTCCGGATGGTTGGTCACGGACCGGGGCTCCACGTCGAGAACCGCTTCCCCGGCGGCGACATGAACGCGTACCTGACCTACGCCGCCGCCATCGGTGCGGGCCTGTACGGGATGGAGCACGGCATCGAGCTGTCGCCCGAGTTCAAGGGCAACGGCTACATCGCCAAGGGTGTCGAGCGAATGCCGCGCGCCCTGTGGGAGGCGATCCAGGCCCTCGAGAAGTCGGCCGTTGCGGTCGAGATCTTCGGCCAGGACGTCGTGGATCACTACCTCAACGCCGCGCGCGTCGAGCAGGACCTGTACGACTCGATCGTCCACGACTGGGACCGCGAGCGGTACCTGGAGCGCGGATAGGCGAACACGCGGCCAGGTTCCCGGTGGGCTCGGCCAGGTCCATGGTCCGGGCTCAGCGGTCCTGGCGCACCCAGGTGGAGGTGCCCGCATCGTCCCTGACCTCGACGCCCGACGCGGACAATCGATCGCGGACGAGATCCGCAGTCGCATAGTCGCCGCCGCTCCGAGCCCGGGATCGCAGCTCGAGCAAGGTGCTCACGAACGGGTCGATGATCGTGCTCGGGTCACGGACGCCGTCCTCTGCGGCCTCACCCAGACGGGCCAGCAGCGATCGGAACGTTGACATGGCGTTGTCGAGGTCGGGGCTGTCCTCGCCCGCGCGCAGCCGCGCTGCAATGGCGTCGTCGAATTCGAGGAGTGCGGCCACGGCGCTTCGGGTATCTCCACGCCCGAGCGCGTCGAGGAACGCGCCCTCGTGTTCGGCGGCCGCCTCACGAAGCGCCAGGGGCCCTCGGCCGGCATCCGTCGATCGGACCGACCCGGAAGCACGCGGTCGTGGTTCCGGATCGATGCCACGGCCAGGAGCCTCCCAGCCGGTGTCCACGGTCCGACCGGCTGCCAGGTCCACGGCGATCTCGCCCAAACCCTGGATCGGGAGTTCGCTCCCGCTCGGCAGGAAGGTCGCTTCACCGGAGCTGCGGATGGTGACGCCGCCGAGGCCGGCCACGGAGGCCACGCCACGATCCAGGTCCAGCACCAGCGCCGTGTGGCCGTCGACGCCGAGGATGAAGGCGTCATCGGGCAGGGTACGTTCCAGCATCCGGAGGCGACGCTCGCCGATGTAGCAGAACCGCGTGTCATGGTTGCCGCCCTCGGCGTTGTCGTAATGCGGAACCACCGCCGCCCGGAGCCCCGTCGCGGCGCCGAGCAGGTCGAGCCCCTCGAGCCAGCGCGGCTCCTCGCCGACCTTATAGATCTCGTAGACCGGGATGGTCACCACGCCGAGCGTGAGCGCGGCCGCGCTGGCCATCGTCAATACCCCTCCCGAGGTCATCCTGCCGGTCAGGGCGCCCGGGATCGGCCCGTTCTCCCACTGGCGGAGGGCGTAGCTCGGGCTGCCGGGCCCGGCCATCACGTACCGGGACTGCCGAATCCGGCCGACGGCGGTGGCGAGCGTGACGCCATCGACATCGCGACTCCGGTAGGACGCGACGTCGACCGACCGACCGACGCTCGTGGCGAAGAACTCCACCGTCCGAGCGCTCAGCGAATCGGCGTTCTCCTGGAACCCATAGGGCGTGTCGATGATGGCGGCGGCAACAGGATCCGGACCGAGCCGATCGAACAGGGCCCGGTGGACCTTGGCCATCGTCGGCGCGGTCTCTCCCGATCCCATGATCGCGAGGATCCGCGGGCCGCCGGCGGCATCGCTCACCGCGGCGCCGCTGAACAGACTCGACACGAGGTGACCGACATCCCGTGATGGTACCCAGCCAGGTCAGCCGCCCGGCCGGAGCGTTCCGCTGAACACCTGCCAGGCGAGGAGGGATTTGGCCACGAGGCTCATGACCATGTAGGTCTTCTCTCCCACGAGGTAGTCGCGCCAGCGGCCGATCTTCCGGTACTGAAGGACCATGGTGATGGCGAAGATGTTGAAGGACACGAAGAGCGTGCCGACGATCAAGTAGACGAAGGCTGGGATCCCGGCTCCATCCGGCAGGTCCGCCTGGGCTCCGTAGGCGAGCAGGATCGAGAAGATGCCGATCCAGGGTGCGATCCCGGCGATGCAGCCGAAGATGTAGTGCTTCCAGTCCGGGTTGTCCCGGCGGCCCTCGTTGGCCGCCTCCATGCTCCAGCCAAACAGGATCATCGCGATGTTCGCGCCGGCGATGGCGACGAGGGCGGGCACGTCCCGGATGTAGGACAGGTAGGCGATGGCCACGATCATCACGGTGCTCGAGAACGAGTACTCGACCCAGCGCAGCGGGTTCATCCCGCGGGCAAGCCAGCCTTCGTAGCGGGCACGGAGCGGCCAGCCTGCGATCGCATGGGCGATCGCGCTCATGCCGAGGAACGAGGCGATGAACCAGGCCAGCGGAATCGAGAAGAGCTCGACGCTCGTCTGCTCGATGCCGACGAACTTGCCCCCCTCCAGGATCGGCTTGATGGTCGGCACGAACGGCGCAAAGACGGCCGCGGTACTGGCGACGGCCAGCATGGCGATGAACTGGCCGCCGTGCAGGAATGCGAGAACGCGGTTCCACCGGTTGAGCGAGCGGGCCCGATCGAGTGGGATGGTCGCGGCTGACATGATGTGGGCACCTCGTATGTTCTGGGAGTCATCCCGCTGTCTCGCCCGAGGGCGAGACAGCGGAAGCCTGTGGGAAGGATGCGCCCGGGTGACCGGGCTTGGCGGTTCCCTTTCGTGTTGCGATTACCACTCCTCGCGCCGGATTTCGGCGTCATCTGAACGAAATGGACGTGGATCCCGGAGCAGATGGCCCCAGGTAGGTGGCCAGACCCTCCTCGAGGGTCGTCAGGCGACGCGGCAATGCTGCGAGCAGAGGCGCCGTGTCGACGGTGGCAGGCTGATTGATGAAGTCCACGGCGTCCGGCGTCAGCGGCGGTCGCGACAGCAGCTGCATCGGCCACGCGATGAGCTTCATGAGCGGGGCGGGGGCCGGCAGGATCGGCCGGCGGATTCCAGCGACGCGGAGGGCGCGGCCGATGATCTCGCGCATCGAGAAGGTCTCGGGCCCGCCGATTTCGAACACCGCGTTGGCGGCTGCATCGGAGCCCAGGGCATCGGCAGCGATCGCGGCGACATCATCGAGAAAGATCGG
>JAYTWS010000252.1:0-2796 GCA_043743315.1 Chloroflexota bacterium
CGGACCGTCAACGTCCCATCGCCGATCACGGATGCCGGCACACGTTCCGCAATCGCAGCAACCCGCCCACCAATGACCAGGCAGCGGTAGTCATTGCCGTGGATGAAGGTCTCAACCACGACCTCGCCCGACCGTGTCTCGCCGAATGCGCCGGGCCACGCCGCCCGGACATCGTCCTCGTTCTGCAGGTCGAGCTGGACGCCACGTCCGTGGTTGCCGTCCAACGGCTTGATCACACACGGGAAGCCGAGTCGCCGCGCCGACGCCACGGCGGCCTCGACATCCTCGACGACGTCGGCCTTTGGAACGGGCAGGCCCGCCGAATCGAGCAGGCGGTTGGTCAGGTGTTTGTCGCTCGCGACATCGACGGCGATGCCGGAGGTGCGTGACGTCATCGTCGCCCGGATTCGTTGCTGGTGGACGCCCTGACCCAGCTGCACGAGCGAATGGCGGTCAAGCCGGATGAACGGGATGTCGCGGGACGCCGCCTCATCGAGGATCGCCTGCGTCGAGGGCCCAAAGGCGGCGCGCTCGGCCAGGCGGATCAGTCCCTCGAGCTCGGCCAGGTAGTCGAGGTCCGGGTCCGATGCGGGATCCACGAGATGGTTGACGATCCGGACCGCGAACTTGCCGGCCTCGATTCCGACGAGCTCCTCGCGGAACTCGTAGACCACGTTGTACTGCCCGACGGCGCCGGCTCCCCGTGTCTTGCCGTGTCGAACGTCGGTACCGGCGAGGTTCTGGAGCTCGAGGGCGATGTGCTCGGCCACGTGACCGGCCCAGGTCCCATCACGAAGCCGGGTCAGGAAGCCGCCCCGCCGGTTGAGCGAGCAGGCATGATCCTCGAGCGACGGGATCCACTCGACGAGCCCGTCCACGAACCCCGGAATGGTGTTGCTCGGATACTGCTCGAGCGAGCCGAGGTCCACGAGCATCCGCACCACCGGGGAACGCGACCAGAAGTTCGGTCCACGCAGAATTCGAGTCTCGAGCGTCCGCAGGTCCGGCGAAAGGGGCACGGCGTTCGCGGCGGGACGCCTGGCGTGGCTCGTCTTCGCGGGGGCCTTGGCCACGATGGTTTCCTCACGCTTGGGCCGGCTGGTCCGGCGAGTGCGACCCTAGCTGGACGCGACGGCCTCGCCGCCCGGGAGCGCCTTGAGTGCCGGACCGGAGATCCGGTGACGTCGACGGAGATCGAACCGGTACCCGGCGGGCAGCGAGTGGAGGACCACGCCGCTGAGCATGATCGGACGATGGGCCCGCACCTCCCATGCGTCTGTTTCGGCCGCGGCGCCGTCGACGATCGTGATGCTGCCGCGCCCGATCACCTCGAGGACATGGTCCGGACCAACGACCCCGGCGGTGTCCTCATCGACGCCGATCCCGAGCAGGCTCGGGTTTTGCGCGATGAGGCTGAGCAGCCGCCCGAGGCGGTTGCGCTGCTGGAAATGCTGGTCGACGATGACGCCGGGAAGGACCCCGAGACCCGCCGCGATGGCTGCCATGCGGTGCTTGGGCGTTGCTCCGGACGCTCCGAAGGCGATCATGTGGCTGGACATGGCCGATGCTCCGGCCGAGGTGCCGGCGACGACGGCTCCGTCGCGGAACCGCTCCAGGACGGCCTCGGCCAGCCGGGTCCCGCCGATCGTCGAGGACAGGCGGAGCTGGTTGCCGCCGGTCAGGTAGATACCGGTCGCGTCACGGACCGCCCGGGCGAAGGTCTCGTCGTTGGCCTGAGCCCGGGTCATCGCGTGGAGGGGCCGGATCGCCTTGACGCCGAGCTCGCTGAAGATCTGGCGGTAGCGCTCACCCGCCTCGTGGCCGAGCGACGAGGCGGTGGAGATGACCACGATGACCGCGTCCTCGCCACCGGCGAGGGACACGAAGCGATTGAGGATGATCCGATCACGGATCTTGTCCTCCGCGCCGCCGATGACGATGACCGTTCCGTCGCTCATGGATGCGCGGGAGTATACCGGCGCTCGAGCCCACGGGCGATCCCGATCAGGACGCGAAGCCTGCCACCGGCTGATCTAGCCGTACATCGCGATCGCGGCGACGCACCCGACCAGGCCGAGACCAAGCCAGATGAGGCCGATCGTCAGCGCCCATGTTTTGAGCCAGTCGCTCCGTCGCGTCACGCCGTACCGCCGGCCGGCCGCACGGACGATGGGCCAGCCGACGATCCACACGCCCAACACCAGCAGCTGCGGGATGGCTGCTTTCGGATGAGGAGCCGAGGACGCCAGAGCGGACAGGCCCGCCCCTGCGGCCAGCCAGATGATTGCGGCCATCACGGCGGCGCGCTGCCAGCGTGACCCGCGGGCCTCCATCGGAGCCTCAAGCGGCGTGGCAGCGCCGGCCTCAGGACTGACTTCCCCTGTCATTTGCTCACTCGCTCGCGGATGCGCCGGGGCTCCACGACCGGGCGGAGCAGGAGCGCCCCGAGGGCGAAGTAGATCACCGCCAGGCCGAACGCGACCCGCGGCCCGAGACCATAGGCAAAGCCCCGGTTCACGGCATCCATGGCCAGCCCGCCGGACATCACCGCGACGATTCCCGAAGTTGCTGTCGCGACGTTGCTGATCCCCATGTACCTGCCTGATGAGGCCTTCGGGATGATGTCCGTCATGAGCGCCCAGTCGACGGCCAGGAACATGCCGACGCCGGCGCCGAAGAGCGTCGCACCTGCAACGGCAACCGGGATGATCGGCGCGCTTGCGACGATCGCCATCCCGACCCCACCGACCAGGCAGGCGGCATAGATCACCGGTTTCCGGCCGATCCGGTCGGACA
>JAYTWS010000253.1:0-2554 GCA_043743315.1 Chloroflexota bacterium
CCTAGCCTCGGTCCACGAGGGGTTTCACCTCGCCGATCAGCCGATCGATCGTCTCGTGATCGAATGGAGCCGCGAGCTCGACGATCGTGGCGCTGAAGCCTGCCGCGACATGTTCGAGCAGCTTCTCCGCCACGAGTTCCGGCGGGCCGAAGAAGTTCCGGAAGTCGTCGCTCTCGCGGAGTCCCGAGCGGTTGTTGGCCATCTGCGCCGCCCACACACGCTCGGCCTCGGCCCGGGTGTCACGGATCACGGCCCAGCAGCCCGAGGTTCGAATGATGGCCGCCGGATCGCGGCCCTCGGCGGCACAGTGCTCGTCGAGGATCGTGCTCTTGCGCGCCAGGTCCGCCGGCGGGGCGGACACGTTCCACAGGTCCGCATAGCGAGCCACCGTTCGGAGGGTCTTCTTCTCTCCGCCGCCTCCGATCATGATCGGCACCCGCGGCTGGATCGGGCGCGGATGATGCTCGAGGTCCTGGAAGGTGTAGTGCCCGCCCGGCATTGATGTCACGCTGCCGCCATCGAGCAGCGTCCTGACCGCGGCCGATGCCTCGTCGAGCCAGGCCAGACGCTGTCCCACGCTGGCACCGAAATCGATGCCGTGAGCTGCGTGCTCGTATTCGAACCAGGCGGCGCCGAGGCCGGCAATGGCACGCCCGTTGCTGATGTGATCGAGCGTGGCGACGGACTTGGCAACGACCCCAGGATTACGGAACGGGTTGGCTCCGACCAGCAGCCCGAGCTTCACCTGCTCGGTGGCCGCCGCCCAGGCCCCCAGGACCATGTACCCCTCGAAGATCGGCTGGAGCTTGTCGCCGATGATCGCGTGGAGGTGATCCCACGTCCACAGGTGGTCATAGCCGAGGCGGTCGACCCGGCGCGCCGCCTCGATCATGTCCGGCCACTCAGCCGCCTGGCTGGCGAGCATGATCCCCATCCGGAAGTCGGTCATTGCGACAGCTGCCCCCCTAGTGACGAATTCGGGCCAGTATCGCCCGCCGCGCCAATCGGCGTCGGTGCCGGCTCGCGGGTCGGGCATGGGCCGCCGCGACCCGGGTCGGGCATGGGACGCCGGGCGACTGCCCGGTGCGCGAGTGCACCGGGAGATTGCCACTCGCCGCTCGCTCCGGTTGGCAAGCGACAGAGATCGGCGCACGATGGATGTCCATCTGCTTCCCGGGCCCAGAATGACGTGCCCGGCCGAAACCCTGGAGGGGGATTTGATGTTGCGACTGGAAACTGGGCGCCTGGTTCGCCGCCTGTCATTGCTGGCGGTCCTCGCGCTGATCGGCTCCACGGTGTTCAGCGCCTCGAGCCTGGCCGGATCCGGCGGGCGCGACCGGTTCCGGCCATCCGGCGATGGCGATGCCGGCGAACGTGGCGACGCCGCCGCGATGCGCAACATGCAGCAGGTCGAAGATCATGCCGCCGCGCAGCCGCTCACCGGGTCGCAGGCACTGTTCTCCCGCTGCCGCTTCAGCCCGTTTGCCGACGGGACCGTCACTTACAACGCTCTCACGTCAAATGAGCACAACGTCATCGTCGACGACACGGCCTTCGCCTTCGCCGATGGAACGTCCTGCTACAACCCGCAGAACGAGCAGAACATCGTCGTCAACCCGACGAACCCAGCGAACATCGTGACCAGCTCCAACGACTACCGCTATGAGTTCCGCTGCTACGCGTACGTGAGCGACAACGGCGGCTCGACCTGGTCGAACGTTGCGCTACCGGGTTGGTCGGGTCCCACGGGCGCCAAGGGGCTGTTCGTCACGACCGGCTGCGGCGGTGACCCCGTCCTCGCCTTTGGCGCGGACGGAACGCTCTACTTCGCGTCGCTGACCTACAACCTGGACAAATTCCCGCGGACGATGTCGGGCGTGGCCGTCTCCTCCTCACCGGACGGTGGTCATCACTGGACGGCGCCGGTCATGGTTGCGTACAACGCGACCGGCAATTTTTTCTACGACAAGGAGTGGATGGGGGTCGGCAACGACGGCACCGTCTACCTGACCTGGACCAACTTCTACCTGGGCCCCCTGGGCCTCGGCTACCTCAAGTCCCCGATCGTCATGGCGAGCTCCAGGAATGGCGGCAAGTCATGGTCGTCGGTCAAGGAGGTCTCGGACGCTGCTCATCCCTACAACCAGGGATCGCAGGTCGGCATGGCTCCGAACGGGACGCTCTACGTGGCGTACGAGGGCGCGTCTCCATCAAGCGGCTACACCCACGACGCCATGGTCGTCGCGCGATCGACCGACGGGGGCACGAAGTTCGTGACTACTGAAGTCGCTCGGGTCTTCGATGATCTTGACTGCTATCCACTCCAGATCGGGGCTCAGCATCGTCAGACCCTCACGAACGAGCAATTTCGCCAGAACAGCTTCCCGTCGATGGCCATCGATCCGACCAACGGGACCGTTGCCATCGTCTGGGCCGACAACGAGGGTGCCGGCACCTGCGGGACCGACGGCGATCACTTCGTCGGTGTCACGTCGAATCAGGTCAAGCTCGTCACTACGACCAACGGCACCAGTTGGTCATCGATTCGTCGCCT
>JAYTWS010000254.1:0-2910 GCA_043743315.1 Chloroflexota bacterium
CGCCGCGCCGGTGACGGCGAGGTGCGACCGATGCGGATCGGAGTTCTCGCCGTCCAGGGGGCGTTTGCCGAACACATGACGGTTCTCGGCGCGATCGGCGTCGAGGGTGTCGAGGTGCGCCTGCCCTCGGATCTCGAGGGGATCTCCGCCCTGATCCTGCCGGGTGGCGAGTCGACGGCGCAGCGCCGGCTGATCGATCGCTGGGGCCTCCGCCAGCCGATCCTCGAGCTGGCGCGATCGGGGACGCCGCTGTTCGGCACCTGCGCGGGCATGATCCTGCTGGCCAAGGACATCGTCGATGGCGATGAGCCCGTTTTCCCGCTGCTCGACGTCGGTGTGCGGCGCAATGCCTTCGGGCGGCAGCTGGACTCGTTCGAGGCGGACGTCTCCGTGCCGATGCTCGGCGATCAGCCGGTCCATGGCGTGTTCATTCGCGCGCCGATCGTCGAGCGGACCGGGCCGGGGGTCGATGTCCTCGCCACGCTCGAGGACGGCCGGATCGTGGCGGTCCGCGAGCGCAATGTGATCGCCACCGCTTTCCACCCGGAGCTGGCCGGCGAGACACGCTTCCACCGCCTCGTGGCCACGATGGCCGCCGAGCACGACGATCCGGGCGAGGGGTCCGGGCGCCGTCATCACCCGACCCGCCGCACGGGGCTCGCCCGGTGACCGCCAGCCGCACGGGGCTCGCCCGGTGACCGCCAGCCGTCCCGCGCGGCCCATGGGCAAGGTTCGCGCGGCGCGCCTGACCGACCTCGCGGCGCTCGGCGAGCTGTCCCGCCTGTGCGAGGACGATGCCGCGGGCGGTCGATCGCTGGGCCTGCCCGTGAGCGGGCCCCGGATCGGCGTGTTCAGCCTCTTCCGCATGCCGCTGGGGGCGTTCCGCCCGAACGACCTGCTGTTCGTGTACGAGGAGGACCGGCGCGTCGCCGGTCTGGTCCGGGTGGAGCGTGAGAGCCACCGAGACGACTGGACGATCGTGGAGCTCGACGGCCTTTCGGGGCTGCCCGGGGCGAGCGCCGGCGACATCCGGTTCCGCCTCGTCCAGCAGGTCCTGCGCGAGGGCCAGAAACGCGGCGCCGGCCACTTCCACGTTGCCTGCACCGATGTGGGCGGCAACGTCGAGCTGTTCATGCAGGCCGGGTTCGCGCGCTATGGCGAGGAACGGATCCAGCATCGCGAGGTGCTTCAGCCGCTGCCGGAGCCCTGGTCCGAGGACCGTCGGACCGCGGCCCGGATCCGGATCGCGACCTCGCGCGACGCGGTCGCACTGATGCAGCTGTACACGGCCGTGACGCCGGCCCCGGTGCGTCGCCTGGAGTCGTTCCGGATCCCCGATTGGGAGCGGCAGGGCACGCACTGGCGGGTCCCGCGCAGCAGCCTCGCGCCGCTGCTTCGCTTCGCCGACATCGAGGGATACGTGCTCGAGGCGCCGGACGGCGTGGCCATTGACGGGTTCATTCAGCTCGGGGTAGCCCGGGAGGACCAGCCGCACTACCTGCGGGTCATGGGCCGGCCCGAGGCGGACCTTGCAGCGCTCATCGACTTCGGGCTCGGCGACATCCGCGCACGGTTCGGGCGCAGCGGCGAGCAGGCCCAGGCGAACGGGGTCATCGCGCCCGTGCGAACCTATGAATCGCCCCTGGATCGGCGACTCGAGGAGGCCGGCTTCCGGACGATCTCCACGGTCACGCTGCTCATGAAGGAAACCCTGGTCCGTGTCGCCGAACCCGCGCTCGCCCCGGCCGGCGTTCGTTCACTGGAGGTGACGCGTGGCTCCTGAGGATCGCTCCGAGCGCCGCGAAACGATCGACGACATCGACGCCCTGCTGGCGGCCCTGCCGACCGAGATCGTGGCAGCCATCCACGCGCTGCCGGACCAGTCGTCGATCATCGAGGTCGTCCTCGACCTGGGGCGGAGGCCTGAGGCACGCTTTCCGGATTCGGAGGTGACCCTCCTCGATCGCGAGATCAACGAGGCGGATATCGCCCACGTCGTCGAGCACATCGGGACATTCGGCGATGACAACCGGGCTGGCATCGAGCGGACGCTCCATCGGATCAGTGCGATCCGCAATCGCAACGGCAAGATCGTCGGGCTGACCTGCCGGATCGGGCGCGCGGTCTACGGCACCATCGACATCATCGCGGACTTCGTCGAGAGCGGGAAATCGATCCTGATCATGGGCCGCCCGGGCATCGGCAAGACGACGATGCTGCGTGAGGCCGCGCGGGTCCTGGCCGACGACTTCGGCAAGCGCGTGGTCGTGGTCGATACCTCGAACGAGATCGCAGGCGACGGCGACATTCCGCACCCGGCGATCGGCAAGGCTCGTCGGATGCAGGTCAGGACGCCGTCGATGCAGCACGAGGTGATGATCGAGGCGGTCGAGAACCACATGCCCCAGGTCATCGTCATCGACGAGATCGGGACGGAACTCGAGGCTCAGGCGGCGCGAACGATCGCGGAGCGCGGCGTCCAGCTGATCGGGACGGCGCACGGCAACAACCTCGACAACCTGATGCTCAATCCGACCCTGTCCGACCTCATCGGCGGGATCCAGAGCGTGACCCTGGGCGACGAGGAGGCGCGCCGCCGACGGACCCAGAAGAGCGTCCTCGAGCGCAAGGCGCCACCGACCTTCGACGTCATCATCGAGATCCAGGATCGCGAAAAGGTGCTCGCCCACAGCGACGTCAGCGAGACGGTCGACGCCCTCCTACGAGGCGAGGCGGTCGCCGGCGAGCAGCGCTGGCGCGACGAAGAGGGCGTCCATCGATCGCAGGCTCGCCCCAAGCCCTCACCGCGCGAAGGATTCGGCCCGGACCGGTTCGCCGGGCGGGCCGGCAGCGGTTCCCCATGGCGGATGGAGCCGGGGTGGCGCGGCGATGGCGTGTACCGGCCCGGCT
>JAYTWS010000255.1:0-2496 GCA_043743315.1 Chloroflexota bacterium
GCCGCGCAGGGCCGGGCCGCGCAGGGCCGGGCCGGGTCTCCTCCGGCGGAGGTTCGGCCCGGTTCGACGGCCCCGGCGCTCGCAGCACCGCCATCGTCAGCCCCTCGCCATCGTCAGCCGCCCGCCATCGCCGGCAGGAGGCGGACCTCGTCGCGATCCGCGACGGGCGTCGCGAGTCCATCGAGATAGCGAACGTCCTGGCCATTGACGTAGACGTTGACGAATCGATTCAGGTCGCCCTCGGCCGTCAGCAACTGACCGCCGAGGCCCGGGTGCCGCTCGAGGAGGGCATGGACCAGTTCGCCGACGGTGGTACCGGCAAGCTCGAGCGACTTGGCGCCGGCGACCGAAGGTCGCAGCACCGTTGGGATGAAGACCGTACTCATGCGTGTGCCTCTGGGTTGGTGCCGAAGGACCCACCGAACCCGGCACCGCCGAGCACGAAGGGGGCATCGGTCGGGAATGCCGAAAGGGTCGGGGCGTCGCCACGCTCACGGGCGGCGCGGGCCTCGTCCGAGCAGACCGGGCAGGTCGGATCGCGACGCAATGTGAGCTCCGTGAACTCGGCCTCGAGGGCATCGAACAGGAGCAGCCGGCCGGCGAGCGTCGTGCCGATCCCGAGGAGGACCTTGAGGACCTCGTTGGCCTGGAGCAGACCCATGATCCCGGGCACGACACCCAGGACACCGGCCACGGAGCAACCGGGCGCAAGCTCGGGCGGCGGTGGGGTCGGATAGAGGCAGCGGTAGCACGGGCCCTCGTACGGGATGAACGTGGTCAGCTGGCCCTCGAACCGGAAGACCGACGCGTGGACGACCGGGATTCCGGCGGCGACCGCGGCGTCGTTCAGGAGGTAGCGGGTCTCGAACGTATCCGTTCCATCGAGGATGGCGTCGTAGCCGGCAATGATCCGCTCGACGTTGCTGCCGACGAGCATCTCCTCATGGGGAATGACCGTGACATCGGGGTTGAGCGCCTGGATGGTCTTGCGGGCACTCTCGACCTTCTTCTCGCCTACGCGATCCGTCGTGTGGAGGATCTGGCGCTGGAGGTTCGAGACATCGACGACATCGAAGTCGATGATCCCGAGCGTGCCCACGCCGGCCGCGGCCAGGTACAGCGCCGCGGGGCTGCCGAGTCCGCCGGCCCCGACGAGCAGGACCTTGGACTCGAGCAGCTTCGACTGGCCGGCCGTGCCGACCTCGGGGATCAGCAGGTGGCGGCTGTACCGCTGCTGCTGGGCCTTCGAGAGGACAACCGGGGCCTGCCACGGGAGCCCGGCCGACTTCCAGGACTGGAAGCCACCGGACATCGAGATCGTGTTGGTGTAGCCGAGTTGCTGGAGCGTCTGGGCCGCGAACGCGGAACGAACGCCACCGGCGCAGTACAGGACGACCGGCGCGGCCCGGTCCGGGACGGCCGCCTCGACCTGCTGCTCGAGATACGAGCGGCTGATGTGCAGAGCGCCGGGGATGAATCCCTGCTCCCATTCCGAGGCCTCGCGGACGTCGATGAACGTCACGCCCTCGGCGCGGAGGCGATCGGCCTCCGCAGGGTTGACCTCGCTGATCGAGGCCTTGGCCTCGCGCAAGAGGTCCGAATAGGACTTGGTCATGTGGTCCTCCCGCCTACTTCGACGGATCCGGGACGTAGCGGAGGTACGGTCGCTCCGCCCGCCAGCCGTCCGGGAACTTCTCGCGCGCCTGCTCATCGGAGAGGGAAGCCAGGATGATCACGTCGTCCCCGTGCTTCCAGTTCGCCGGTGTGGCGACCGAATTGCTCGAGGTCAGCTTGAGCGAGTCCACCACGCGGAGGAGCTCATCGAAGTTGCGGCCCGTACTGGCCGGGTAGGTCAGCGACAGCCGCACCTTCTTGGCGTTGTCGATGACGAACACGGAGCGGACGGTCTGGGTTGCCTCGGCATTCGGGTGGATCATGTCGTACGCCTCGGCGACGGCACGGTTCTTGTCAGCGATGAGCGGGAAGTTGAGAGCCACGCCCTGGGTCGCCTCGATGTCCCGGGACCAGCCTTCGTGGTCCTCGACACCGTCCACGCTGAGGCCGAGGACCTTGACGCCGCGCTTGTCGAACTCGCCCTTGAGCTTTGCGACGGCGCCGAGCTCCGTGGTGCAGACCGGGGTGAAGTCCTTGGGATGGCTGAACAGGATGGCCCAGTCGTCACCGATCCAGTCGTGGAAGCGGATCTCGCCCTGGGTGGATTCGGCGGTGAAATCGGGGGCGACATCGCCCAATCGGAGGGTCATGGAAATGGTGCTCCTGGTGTCAATGCATGAGACGGGCACGCCGGGGCGCGTCGCCGGGGCGGGCGGGATGCGGTCCGCGCAGTGGAACGCGGGCGCGAGTCAGCCGGCAATCAGGCCGGCTGCGTACACCTGCAGCGGCCCATGCCCGGCATGCCGCCGTACGGTCGAGCGGTCATGCTGGCTCACTCCCTGCGGATTGCTCCGCGTGTGCGGCCACGAGTGCGGCCGCGAC